>DATMTK010000202.1:0-10054 GCA_035564755.1 Devosia sp.
AATGCCGAGGACCCGCGCGATCTGCTCGGCGCCGTGCTGCACGCCGTGGCAGAGGCCGACGGTGTTGACCTTGCCGTATTCGAGTGCCGCCCAGGTGTTCATCGCCATCGGATTGGCATAGTTGAGGAACAACGCTCCAGGCTCGGCGACCTCGCGGATGTCCTTGCAGAAATCGAGGATCACCGGGATGTTGCGCTGGCCGTAGAGGATGCCGCCGGCGCACAGCGTATCGCCCACGCACTGGTCGACGTTGTACTTGAGCGGAATGTTGACATCGGTCGCGAACGCTTCGAGGCCGCCGACGCGCACGCAGCTCATGATGTACTTGGCGCCGGTGATCGCCTCGCGGCGGTTGGTGGTGGCGCTCACCTTCGCCGGCAGCCGGTTCACCGAGACGATCTTCTCGATGATCTCGCGCACCATGTCGAGATTGTGCTGGTTGATGTCGGTGAGCGCGAACTCGCAACCGACGAATTCCGGCACCTTCAAGAGGTCGGACACCAGGGTCTTGGTAAAGCCGACCGAGCCGGCGCCGATGATAGCGATTTTGAATGCCATGGCGAAAAATACCTCCGTGACGAGCCTGTCGAATTGGGCTCGATCCCTACACTTCGGGCGTGATCCGGTGTAGAGAAAAGTCATGCCGCGACGGGTAATTTCATGCTGACCGACCTGATTGCCCATGGGCCGGTGGTGCGCATACTGGGTCCGCAGCCGGGTCCGCTCGGCCTGCACTGCATGGCGACCGGCGCCGGCTACGAGCGGCGCGACGACGAGACCTATGACTGGGAAGGCTCCAACCGCGCGGCCTTTGCGGTGATCCAGCATACCATCGGCGGCCGTGGCGAGCTCGAATATGAGGGCACGCGGCATGCGCTGATGCCCGGCGACACTATGGTGCTGCGTTTTCCGCACGCCAACCGCTACTGGCTCGCGCCGGGCGGGAGCTGGGAGTATTTCTGGATCGGCGTGCACGGCATCGAAGCGCTGCGCGTGGTGCGCGCCGTGATCGATGCCGCCGGCCCGGTGCTCAGGCCCACCGAGCGCGACGTCGACCGGCTTGCCGGCGCCTGCCTGGCACTTACCGCCGAAACGGTGACCGGCGGCGGTGCCTCGGCCGGCGCCTACGACGCGGTGATGGCGATCCACGACGCGGCCTTCGAGAACGCTCCGCCGCGGGCCGAGCAGATTTCGGGCCCGATCCGCCGCTGCCTCGCCTTCCTCGAAGAGCACCTCAGCGATCATCTCGACGTCGACCGGCTGGCCCGTGTCGCGAGCCTCAGCCGCGCGCATTTCGTCCGCAAGTTCATCGCCGAGGTCGGCGTGCCGCCCTCCGATTATGTGTTCGCGGAGCGCATGCGGCTCGCCGAGCGCCTGTTGATCGCGACCGATGCCTCGGTGTCCGAGATCGCGCGGCAGGCGGGCTTTGCCGACGCCAACTATTTCGCCAAGGCCTTCCGCCGCTCGGCCAATCTGTCGCCCAGCGCCTTCCGCTCGGCCCGGCAGCCGGCGCGGCATCGCTAGAATCCGGAGCATTGCGCGGTTGCGCCGCGGCGCGGTTTTTCGCAGGCTGGGTTCCAGGGGAGAAATGCCATGCCGGATCAATCGCGCTTCGTCATCGTGGGCGGCGGCACCGCCGGCTGGATCACGGCCTTCATCGTCCAGGATTCGCTGCGGCGGCTGAAGATCGATGCCAGCGTCACCGTGGTCGAGCCGAGCAAGATTCCGACGGTCGGCGTCGGCGAGGCGACCACAGCCGCGTTCTATGTGTTCCTTCGCAATTTCGGCATCGACGAGCTCGAGTTCTTCCGCGAGACCGGCGCGAGCTTCAAGCTCGGCATCCGGCACGAGGACTGGCGGCGGAAGGGCGTCACCTACTATGGCCCGATCGACGATCCGCACCAGGTGATCGTGCCGCCGCCAGGGGCGCCGTCGGACTACCTCAACGTCTACGGCATCGCGGCGGGCCGGCCGCTGCAGGACATGCACATGTTCGGACCGCTCCTGATGCAGTGGAAGGCCCCCTACGCCAAAAAGGCCGACGGCTCGCTGCTCCGGCTCGGGCCGTTCCTCCACGCCTATCATTTCGACCAGGCACGCGTCGGCCGCTTCCTTGCGAGCAAGAGCCAGGGCGTCCGTATCGCCGACGGCGTCGTCCAGGGCGTCGAGCGGCGCGACGACGGCGGGGTGACGGCGCTGATCCTCGATACCGGCGAGCGGATCGAGGGCGATGTCTTCTTCGATTGCACGGGGTTTCAGAAGCGGCTGATCGTCAAGGAGCTCGGGGCGCCGTGGATCAGCTACGCCCACGAGCTGCCGGTGAACCGCGCGCTGCCGTTCTGGCTGCCCATCGGCGAGGACGAGGAGATGCCCAACTATACCCGCGCCTGGGCCCAGGAAGCGGGCTGGATGTGGCAGATCCCGACGCAGGGCCGCTTCGGCTGCGGCTACGTCTATTCCGACGAGTTTCGCACGCCCGAGGAGGCCAAGCTCGAGGTCGAGCGCGTGCTCGGGCGCGAGGTCGAGGTGCGCGGCGACATCCGCTTCCAGATCGGCCGCATCGTGACGCCCTGGATCAGGAACGTCATTGCAGTGGGGCTGAGCTCGAGCTTCCTCGAGCCGCTGGAATCCACCTCGATCCACGGCACGATCGTGCAGATGATGCTGTTCGCCAAGCGCTTCCTGAAGCGCCCCGAAGCGATGACCGATGCCGACCGCGCCGACTACAACGCGCGCATCGGCCGGCAGGTCGACGACTTCCGCACCTTCGTCAACACCCACTACATGACCGAGCGCGACGACACGCCGTTCTGGCGCGAGGTGCGGGAGCACCGCATCCACCCCGAGACCAAAGAGCGGCTGGCGCACTGGCGGCAGCACATGCCGCGCATGACCGACTTTCCCGACTATCTCGACGGCCTGCCGCACGTGCAGACGCAGTTGCACTATCCGGTGCTCGAAGGGCTGGGCCTCTTGAACCAGGACGTGGCCCGCGCCGAGATGGCGGCCGATCCAAAGCTCAGGCAGTTCGCACGCGAAACCTACGACTCGCTGGTCAAGGAATATGCCGGCGCCGCCAAGCAGGCGCTCGGCCACGCCGAGTTCCTGCGGCTGGTGAATGAGATGCGGTGAGCTTCGACGCCGCCCCATTCACGGAGTCATCCCCGCGACAGCGGGGACCTCCGTTTTGCCAAGGCCAGCGCTCTGTACGAAACAGAGGTTCCCGCTTGCGCGGGAATGACCCGGTGGTTGGGGCCTCGTTTCAGGACGCTCGTGCTTCGCCTACTCGGCCGCGGCGCGCTTGCCCGGCAGGCGCGCCCATTGCGGCAGCCACTCGTCATGCGCGACGAGAAGGTCGTCGACGAGCTGCCAGATCTGGTCGAGATCGAGCTCGGCACCGGTGTGCGGGTCCATCATCGCGGCGTGGTAGATGTGCTCGCGGTTCTCGGTGAGCAACGCCGCGACGGTCAGTTCCTGCACGTTGACGTTGGTCCGGATCAGCGCCGTGAGCTGCGGCGGCAGCGCGCCGATATGGGTGGGCTGCAGGCCGTTGCTGTCGACCAGCACCGGCACTTCGACGGCGCAGCCCTCGGGCAGCGAGGTGATGAGGCCGGTGTTGCGGACGTTGCCGTAGATCACCGACGGCTGGCCGGTCCAGCGCGAGTTCATGATCTCGGAGGCGTATTCGTGGCTCTCCTTGACCTCGACGGTGTTGGCCGTCTTGTAGCGCGCCGCTTCTTCCTTCCAGCGCGCGATCTGCTCGACGCAACGCTTGGGATATTCGTCGAGGGGAATGTGGTACTTTTCGATCAGGTCCTCGCGGCCGTCCTTGATGAACCACGGCACGTATTCGGCGAAATGCTCGGAGCTTTCGGTGACGAAGTAGCCGAGGCGGGTGAGCATGTCGTAGCGCACGGTATTGTTCTGCCGCTTGTTCCACAGGCTCGGTTTGGGCGCGCGGCCCTCGCGATAGGCCCGCAGCAACTCAGGGTAGAGGTTCCTGTAGGTGCCGTCCGGCTGCTTCTGCTCGAAGTTGAGGTAGAACGCCATGTGGTTGATGCCGGCGGCACGGTAGCGCAGCGTGTTGGGATCGATCTCGAGGTCGCGGGCGAGCTCGAACGCGGTGCCCTGCACCGAGTGGCAGAGGCCGACCTGCTTGATGGTGGGATATTTCGCGGCGATGGCCCAGGTGTTGATGGCCATCGGGTTGACGTATTGCAGCATGATCGCTTCGGGACAGACCGAGAGCATGTCCTCGCAGATCCTCCAGAGGTGCGGCACCGTGCGGATGCCGCGCATGATGCCGCCGATGCCGAGGCTGTCGGCGATGGTCTGCCTCAGGCCGAACTTCTTGGGCACCTCGAAATCGGTGATCGTGCACGGATCGTACCCCCCGATCTGGAAGCAGACGACGACGAAGTCGGCGCCCTCGAGCGCCTTGCGCTGATCCGAGAAGGTCTCGATCGAGGCCTTGGTGCCGAGCGTCTGCACGAGCTTGCCGGCGATCACCGCGCTTTCCTCGAGCCGCTGCGGGTTGATGTCCATCAGCGCGATGCGCGCGTCCTTCAGCGCCGGACGCTGCAGCACGTCACCGACGATGTTCTTCATGAACACGGTCGAGCCGGCGCCGACAAAGGTAATCTTCGGGTTGGGCATTATGGTCTCCTGGAAAGTCTGGCCGGCCGGTCAGGCGGCGATTTCGAACGCCGCACGGATAAGGCGCGCAGCATATTCGGTCTGGGGGTGGCTGAGAACCTCGTCGACCGTGCCCTGCTCGACGATCTTGCCGTTCTGCATGACGATGACGCGATGGCAGAGCGCCCGCACGACCTTGAGGTCGTGCGAAATGAAGAGGTAGCTCAGCCCCTTCTGCTCCTGGAGGTTGCGCAACAGGTCGATGATCTGCGCCTGCACCGAGAGGTCGAGCGCCGAAGTCGGCTCGTCGAGCAGGATGAATTCGGGCTCCATGGCAATGGCGCGGGCGATGGCGATGCGCTGCCGCTGCCCGCCCGAGAATTCATGCGGGAAACGCATCAGGATGGTGTCGGGCAGGCCGGCATCGCGCAGCGCCTGCCTGACGCGCTCGACGCGGTCGCGTTCGTTCTTGCCGATGTGGTTGACGATCAACCCTTCCTCGATGATCTGCCGGATCGACATGCGCGGATTGAGCGAGGCGAACGGATCCTGGAACACGATCTGCATGCGCTGCCGCAGCGGCCGCATGGCATGCCGGTCCTTGTCGTGGATCGGCTCGCCGTCGAAATAGATCTGCCCGCCATCGTTCGAGATCAGCCGGATCAGCGCCTGCCCGAACGTGGTCTTGCCCGAGCCGGACTCGCCGACGATGCCGAGCGTTTCGTGGCGTTGCAGCTTGATGCTGAGATTGTCGACAGCGACGAGCTCGAAGAAATCCGGCCGGAACGCGCCGCCGCGCTTGAGCGTAAAGGCGACGCGCACGTCCCTGCCCTCGAGCACCGGCTGGCCGCCCAGTTCGATCGGCCGCGCGCGGCCCTTCGGCTCCGACGCAAGCAGGTGTCGTGTGTATGGATGCTGTGGGCTCTGGAACAGCGCTTCAGTGGTGTTGTGCTCCTTCACCTCGCCCGACTGCATCACATAGACATAGTCCGAGAACTGCCGGACGATCGTCAGATCGTGGGTGATGAGGATCACCGCCATGCCGTACTTGGCGCGCAACTCCTTGATGAGGTTGAGGATCTGCGCCTGCACGGTGACATCGAGCGCCGTGGTCGGCTCGTCGGCGATGAGGATTTCGGGCCGGTTGGCAAGCGCCATGGCGATCATCACGCGCTGCCGCTGCCCGCCCGACATCTGGTGCGGATACTGCCGGAGCCGCGCCTCCGGATCGGGGATCTGCACTTCCTCGAGCAGCTCGCGGGCCCGCTCCATCGCGGCCTTGCGGCTCATCCGGTTGTGGAGGTGGAGCACCTCGCAGATCTGCGCGCCGATCGTATAGACCGGGTTCAGCGAGCTCATCGGCTCCTGGAAGATCATCGCGATCTTGTTGCCGCGCAGGCTGCGCATGGCGTTGGCGGACTTCTTGAGCAGGTCCTCGCCGTCGAGCGTGATCTGCGCCTTGGGCGCGATCGTCGCGCGCTTGGTGAGGAGCCGCATCACGGTGCGTGCCGTTACCGACTTGCCCGAGCCGGATTCGCCGACAAGCGCGATGGTCTCGCCCTTGTGCAGCTGGAACGACACGTCGCGCACGGCCTGGACGATGCCGCCCTCGACCTTGAAGTCGACGGCGATGTTGCGGGCGTCGAGGATCAGCGACCGACCGTGCGCGCCCAGATCGTGCCGTTCGGTGGGAGCGAGCGTGCTCATCAGTACGGATCCACCGCGTCGCGCAGCCCATCGCCCAGCGCGTTGAACGCGAACACCGCGATCAAGACGAACACGACGGGCGACAGGATCCAGGGATAGGAGCCGATGACCGAGAACGAGCCGGCATCCTGCAGCATCAGGCCCCACGAGATCAGCGGCGGCTTCACCGCAAAGCCGAGGAAGCCGAGAAAGCTCTCGAGCAGCACCACGGTCGGGATCGCGAGCGTCACCGCGACGATGATGTGGCTCAGCACGTTCGGCAGGATGTGCCGGACGATGATGCGGAAATCGCCGGACCCCACCGCGATCGCCGCCCGCACATATTCGATACGGCTCAGCGCCAGCGTCTTGCTGCGCACTTCGCGGCTGAGCTGCGCCCAGCCGAGTGCCGCCATCACCGCGATGACGAAGGCGATGAAGACGTTGGACGGGGCCGTGACCGGAATCAGCGTCGTCAGGGCGAGGTAGAGCGGCAATTGCGGGAACGCGAGCACGACCTCGACGAAGCGCTGCACCCAGGTGTCGAGACGGCCGCCGAGATAGCCGGAGCTGATGCCGACCAGCGTGCCGATGGTCGTGGTCAACGCCACCACGATCAGCGCGATGGTGAGCGAGATGCGCGAACCGACGATGCCGCGCGAGAGGATGTCGCGGCCGAGCTTGTCGGTGCCGAGGAAATGCACCGGCTTGCCGTTGCTCGAGCCGAAGAAGTGGATGTCGGCCGGGATGACCCAGAAGATGGTGTAAGGCGCGCCCTTGACGAAGAAGCCGAGCGGCGTCGGGTTCTTGAGGTCGGGGGCCATGATCGGCTGGAAGGTGATCGGGTCGAGCTGATCGGATTCGACCAGCGGATAGATGGTCGGCAGCAGCGAGAACGATCCGTCGGGCGCCGTGAAGGAAAAGCTGTCGGGCGCGGCAAACGAAATCGTCTGCTCCTTGGCGTCCATCGGCGCGAAGAAATCGGCGAAGATCGCCATCAGGAGCAGCAACAGGACCAGCACGAGCCCGATCATGCCGACGACCGAGCGCCGGAAGCGGCGCCAGACGAGCGCCAGATAGCCCTCATCCTTCTGGGCGAGGCGGCCCTGGACGACGCGCGGCGTATCGGCGGAATCCTCCGCCGCCGCCGGCAGCGGACCACCCGCCAGATCGGGCGGCAGCGGAATGGCGGAGTCGATCGGATGCTCGGTCATCACGCTTCGCCTCCGAGGCGCACGCGCGGATCGAGCAGCGCCAGCAGGATGTCGGAAATGATGTTGCCCACCAGCAGCGTCGCCGACAGCACCAGCATGAAGGTCGCGGTGACCCACACATCGCCGACCCCGAGCGAGCTGACGATCGCCGGGCCCACGGTCGCGAGGCCGAACACGATGGCCACCTCGATCTCGCCGGTCATCATGTAGGGGAGCACCACGCCCTGGTAGGCGATCAGCGGATGCAGCGCATTGGGCACCGCGTGCTTGAGGATCACCGCCGACTGCGACAGGCCCTTGGCCCGGGCCGTTTCAATGTATTGCGCGTTGAGCACGTCGAGCAGGTTGGCCCGCATCACGCGCATATTGTAGGCGAGCCCGCCGAAGGTCGCGATGAACACCACCGGCCACACATGCTGCACGAGATCGACGAACTTGCCCCACGACCAGGGCTGCCCGCCATAATAAGCGGAGTTGAAACTGCCGAGCTCCTGCACGTTGAGCTTGAACGCCAGGATATAGATGATGATCAGCGCCAACAGGAAGCGCGGGATCGTCATGCCGAGAAACGACACGACGCCGAACAATGTATCGACCCAGCTGTATTGTCGGGTCGCCGCCACGATGCCGAGCGTGATGCCGATCACCGAAGCCAGGATGTGGCAGGTCAGCGCCAACAGGATGGTGCGCGGCAAGCGCTCGGCCACGATGTCGCCGACAGGGCGGTTGTAGTAGAACGACTGGCCGAAGTCGAACCGTGTTACAATGCCGCTCACCCAGTTCACATATTGCAGCGGCAGCGGCGCATTGAGGCCATGTGCGGCGCGGTACGCGTCCGCCTGCTTCTGGGCATCGACGTCGGAGACGTTGCCCTGGCTCATCAGCATCGACTTGAGGTAGTCGGCATAGTCGCCCGGCTGCGCCTTGATGATGCCGAAGGTGACCACGGAGAGAATCAGCAGCACCGGGATGGCATAGAGCACGCGGGTGGCGATGAAGCGAAGCATCCGAGAACCTTGTCACGAGAGTGCAAGGGGGCCGGAGCCCCCTTGCTGACCTTGCACCGTTACGGACTAGTTGGAAACCGGTCCGTTGCCGAGGCCAGGCGCACCCGGGAGGGTCTTGGGATACAGCTCGTAGTTCTGCTGCTTATCCTTGGGGACGAACACCCGCTCGCGCATGATGTTGTCCTCGGCCCAGTTGAACATGAAGATCGGCGCGCCGGCAGGAATGTTGGCGAACCGCTTGTTGACGATCAACGCGCCGGGATACTGCGTCAGACCTACCGTGTAGACGTTCTGCGTATACAGCTTCTGGTACTGCTTCATCAGGTCGGCCTTTTTGGCCGGATCAGGCTCGCTGATGAACTTGTTGACCACGTCGACCATCTGCTGCTCGAACGGCAGCAGATCGACGGTGCCGTCGGTGCCCGCGCGGTGGAAGTAGCTGGTCTGCGGGCCCGTCGGAGCGAGCGCGGTCGTGTTCTGCACCACCGAGATCAGTTCCGACTGGTTGCGGAAGACCTGCCAGTCCCACTTACCGGAGTTCTGCAGGTCGGTCATGTTGGTGCCGCCCACGAGGTTGACGCTGACGCGGATGCCAATGGCCTCCATCGCGGCAACCACACCTTCCGCCAGACTCTTGTCGGTCTGGTAGTCGGCGCTGGCAAGCAGCGTGATCTGCACGTTCTGGCCACCGACGCCGGGCGTGTCGGACGGGAAGTTGACGAAGCCGTCACCATCCGTGTCCTTGAGTCCGGCCTTGGCCAGCTCCGCCTTGGCGACACTCACGTCATACGGATAGTAAACCGTCGACGCCTTGTCGTAGAACGCGGTTCCCGCGTAGAGACCGCCTGGATACACGGCGGTAAATGGCCCCTTGACCAGCGAGTCGCCCAGATGCTGGCGATCGATGGCGGAGGTCACGGCGAGGCGGAAGTCGAGGTTGCGGTCGAGGTTGCGGATCGCCTCTGCGCGAGCATCGGGCTGGCCCCAGCCATTGGCCGAGTAGTTCATGTAGATCGAGTAGCCGATGGTGCGGGCACCGAACGCCAGACGCGCCGGAGCCTTGGGATCGGCCGAGCGCTTCAGGGCCTCGACGAAGCTTTCCGCCTGCTCGAGGTTGGAGAAGTCGCCGGTGCCGGCCACGGCCTGCACATCGCGATCCGCCCAGGTCGAGAGCTTGTACTCGAGCTCGTCGAGATAGGGGAGCTGGTTTCCGGCCTCGTCCACCTTCCAGTAGTAGGGGTTGCGGCGCAGCACGACGATATCGTCCGGACGATACGCCACCGGCACCCAGGCACCCATCACCGGGAAGTTGAGATAGTTCGGCGGGAAGGCGTTCTGGTACTGGCCGTAGGTATTCTTCGAATACTTCGGATGCATCGGCTTGAGGATATGCGCCGGCAGCGGGCAGAACCCGCCATAGGCCATGGTGTAGAGGTACTGCTTGGGGAACGCATCCTTGAAGGTCCACTTGACGGTGTAGTCGTCGACCTTCTCGAGCGTCGTTCCAACGCC
>DATMTK010000203.1:0-21246 GCA_035564755.1 Devosia sp.
GATCGTCGAACCCTGTTTCTTCTTGCCGAACAGGGAGGCGTCGCTGGTGCCGTCCGAGCAGCCGTTCCCGAACGAGAAGCCGCACGACCCCTTCTCGTTGAAGCTGTCCTCGGCCATCTCCTTGTGGCTGCTCGGGATCACGAAGCGGTCTTCGTAGTTGGCGATGGCCATGATCTGGTACATGTCTTCCACGACGGCCTTCGTGAGGCCCACGTGGCGCAGCACGTCCAGGTTCTCGGTCTGGTCGACCGACTTGGCGCGCATGTAGGCGCGCATCGCCAGCATGCGGTCCAGCGCACGCAGGACCGGCGCCTCCTTGCCCGCGGTGAGCAGGTTGGCGAGGTAGCGCACCGGGATGCGCAGGCTCTTCGTGTCCGGCAGGATGCCGTTCATGCCCATCTTGCCGCTTTCCGCCGCGGCCTGGATCGGCGACAGCGGCTGGATGTACCACACCATCGGCAACGTGCGGTATTCCGGGTGCAGCGGGAACGCGATCTTCCACTCGACGGCCATCTTGTACACGGGCGAGCGCTTCGCCGATTCCAGCCACGAATCCGGGATGCCCTGGCGCCGTGCTTCCGCGATCACTTCCGGATCGTGCGGATCGAGGAAGAGGTCCAACTGCGCCTCGTACAGGTCCTGCTCGTCGGCGACGGACGCGGCCTGCTCGATCTTGTCGGCGTCGTACAGCAGCACGCCCAGGTAGCGGATGCGGCCCACGCAGGTTTCCGAGCACACGGTCGGCTGGCCCGCCTCGATGCGCGGGTAGCAGAACGTGCACTTCTCGGCCTTGCCGGACGACCAGTTGTAATAGATCTTCTTGTACGGGCAGCCCGAGATGCACATGCGCCAGCCGCGGCACTTGTCCTGGTCGATCAGGACGATGCCGTCGTCCTCGCGCTTGTACACGGAACCGGACGGGCAGGACGCCACACAGGCCGGGTTCAGGCAGTGCTCGCACAGGCGCGGCAGGTACATCATGAAGGTGTTCTCGAACGTCGAGTACATCTCCTTCTGCACGTGGTCGAACAGTTTATCCTTGCTGCGCTTGGCGAATTCGCCGCCCAGGTCATCTTCCCAGTTCGGGCCCCATTCGACCTTGTCCATGGTGCGGCCCGAGACCAGCGAAATCGGACGCGCAACCGGTGCGGTCGGCAGCTCCGGTGCGGTCTGCAGGTTCTCGTAGTCGAAGGTGAACGGCTCGTAGTAGTCGTCGATCTCGGGCAGATAGGGATTGGCGAAAATGCGCGCGAGCACGCCCCAGCGTCCCCCTTGTTTCGGCACCAGCCTGCCGTTGGCCTTGCGCTCCCAGCCGCCTTTCCAGCGTTGCTGGTTTTCCCAGTCCTTGGGATAGCCGATGCCGGGCTTGGTCTCGACGTTGTTGAACCAGGCGTATTCCATGCCCTGGCGGGAGGTCCAGACCTGCTTGCAGGTCACCGAGCAGGTGTGACAGCCGATGCACTTGTCGAGGTTGAGCACCATGGCAATTTGCGCGCGGATCTTCATTGTGCAGGCTCCTGCTGGTGCGCCGGATCGACCGGGTTGGAGTGGTCGAGCCACTTGATCTCATTGAGCTTGCGCACGATGATGAACTCGTCGCGGTTCGATCCCACGGTACCATAGTAATTGAAGCTGTAGGAGAGCTGGGCGTAGCCGCCGATCATGTGCGTCGGCTTGAGCAACGTGCGCGTGACCGAATTGTGGATGCCGCCGCGCTGGCCGGTGATCTGGGAACCGGGCACGTTCACGATCTTCTCCTGCGCGTGGTACATCAGGCACATGCCCTGCTGGACGCGCTGGCTGACAACCGCTCGCACGGCGATCGCGCCATTGATGTTGAAGAGCTCGACCCAGTCGTTGTCGACGATGCCCGCGGCCTTGGCGTCGATCTCCGAGATCCAGACGATCGGGCCGCCCCGCGATAGGGTCAACATGATCAGGTTTTCGGTATAGGTCGAATGGATGCCCCATTTCTGATGGGGGGTGATGAAGTTGAGAACGATCTCCTTCTCGCCGTTCGAGCGCTTGCCGAGCATATCGTTGACCGTGCGCGTGTCGACCGGCGGTCGATAGAGCGCGAAACCTTCTCCGAAGTCGCGCATCCATTGATGGTCCTGATAAAACTGCTGTCGCCCGGTGAGGGTGCGCCACGGGATCAGCTCGGTCACGTTCAGATAGCCGGCGTTGTAGGTCTGCTCCTCGCTCTGGATACCCGACCAGGTGTGGGTGGTGATGACCTTACGCGGCTGCGCCTGAATATCGCGGAAGCGAATCCTTTCGTCCTCTCGCGGCTTGGCCAGGTGGGTGTGATCCCGGCCCGTCTTTTCGCCAAGCGCTGCCCAACCCTTCACGGCCACCTTGCCATTGGTCTCCGGAGCGAGGCACAGGATGGTCTCGGCAGCATCGATATCAGTATCGAGACGCGGCCGTCCCTCGGTCACACCCGGCTCTGTCACCCGGTGGTTCAGGCCCGCCAGGGCCTCGACCTCTTCGAGGGTTTCCCACTCGACGCCCTTTTCCTCGTTGCCCAACTTGTCGATCAGCGGCCCCAACGCCGTGAAGCGCTTGTAGGTGTTGGGATAGTCGCGCTCGACGACGCTCACCTGCGGTGCGGTCACCCCGGGGATCGGTTCGCACTCGCCCTTCTTCCAATCCTTGACGTCGAGCGGCTGGGCCAACTCGCCCGGTGTGTCGTGTTTGATCGGGCTGAGCACGAGATCGCGCTCGATGCCGAGATGGCCCTGCGCCAACTCCGAGAAGCGCTTGGCGATGGCCTTGTAGGTCTCCCAATCGCTCTTTGATTCCCAAACCGGATCGACCGCCGCGGAGAGCGGGTGCACGAAGGTGTGCATGTCGGTGGTGTTGAGGTCGTTCTTCTCGTACCAGGTCGCCGTCGGCAGCACGATGTCGGAGTAAAGGCAACTCGAGGACATGCGGAAATCGAGCGTCACGACGAGATCGAGCTTGCCCTCGGGCGCGGCATCGCGCCAGACGACCTCCTGCGGCTTGACCCCATCGGTCTCCCCCAGATCCTTTCCCTGCAGCCCGTTCCGAGTGCCCAGAAAGTGCTTGAGGAAGTACTCGTGACCCTTGCCCGATGAGCCGAACAGGTTGGACCGCCAGATGAACAGGTTTCGTGGAAAGTTGATGGGATTGTCCGGATCCTCGCAGGAGAGCTTCAGAGTTCCGGCCTTCAGGCCGCCGGCGACGAACTCTGCCGGCGTTTTCCGGGATTTCTCCGCCTCCCGGACCAGCGTCAGGGAATTGCTCTCGAGCTGCGGCGCGGAAGGGAGCCAGCCCATACGCTCCGCCTTGACGTTGAAGTCGATCATGCTGGCCGGGTACCGGGAGGGATCGGCGAGTGGGGACAGCAGTTCGGTGGCGTCGATCTTTTCATAACGCCACTGGTCCGAGTGGGCGTAGAAGAACGAGGTTCCATTCATCTGCCTGACGGGCCTAACCCAGTCGCGAGCGAACGCCAGCGTCATCCATCCTGCGAGCGGCCGCAATGCCTCCTGGCCGACATAGTGCGCCCAGCCACCGCCCGACCGGCCGATGGTGCCGCACATCATCAACAGGTTGATGACGCCGCGATACGTCATGTCCTGGTGATACCAGTGGTTGATCCCGGCGCCGATGATCACCATCGAGCGGCCCTTGGTCTTCTCGGCGTTGTTCGCGAACTCGCGTGCCACCTGGATCGCTTGGGCTGCCGGAACGCCGGTGATCGTCTGCTGCCAGGCAGGCGTATAGGGAACGTCGTCCTCGTAGCTCTTGGCAGTAGCAGGGTCGTCGAGTCCCCGATCGACCCCGTAGTGGCCGCACAACAAGTCGAAGACCGTCGCGACCAGTGTCTCGCCATCGGCAAGCGACAGCCGACGCACCGGAACGCGGCGAACCAGCACATCACCACCCTGGTCGTTCTCGGTGAAGCGCGGGTTCAACTGCCCACCGAAATAAGGGTAGGCGACCGGCACGACGTCATCGCGATTGGTGATCGTGCTCAGGGTCAGCCGAACCTCTTCACCGGTCTCGCCATCCTTTTCCTCGAGATTCCAATGTCCCTCCGGCTCGTTCCCCTTCGGCCACCGATAGCCCATCGAGCCGCGCGGCACAGTCGGATCGCCGCTCGCCTCGGAGAGCGCTACAGTCTTCCAGTCGGCGCTGGATGATTTCGGCGCCCCTTTGAGATCGCTCTGGCGTACATAGCGGTCGGGCACGTAGCGGCCGCCCTCCTGCCTGAGCCGCACCAGCATGGGAAGATCAGTGTAGCGGCGCGTGTAATCCTCGAAATAGGGAACCTGCCGGTCGAGGAAGAACTCCTTCAGCACGACGTGGCCGAGCGCCATGGCGAGCGCGGAGTCCGTACCCTGCTTTGGATGCAGCCACAGATCGGAAAGCTTGGACACCTCCGCGTAGTCAGGCGTTACCGCCACGACTTTGGTGCCGTTGTAGCGGGCTTCGACGAAGAAGTGCGCGTCGGGGGTGCGCGTCTGGGGCACGTTGGAACCCCACGCGATGAGATAGGTCGAATTGTACCAGTCAGCCGATTCCGGAACATCGGTCTGCTCGCCCCACGTCTGGGGGCTCGAGGGCGGCAGGTCGCAGTACCAGTCGTAGAAAGAAAGCAGCGTGCCCCCTATGAGGCTGAGATAGCGCGCACCCGATGCGTAAGACACCTGTGACATCGCCGGTATCGGCGAGAAACCCACGACTCTGTCGGGGCCCCAAGTCTTGATGGTGTGAATGTTGGAGGCAGCAATGATCTCAGTCGCTTCGTCCCAATTCGCACGCACGAACCCACCGCGTCCACGCATGGACTTGTAGGACTTTGTCGTTTCGGCGTCGCTCATGATGGCCGCCCATGCCTCGACGGGCTCAAGCGTCTTGCGGGCCTCGCGCCAGGCTCGTAGCAGCCGTCCGCGGATCAACGGGTATTTGATCCGGCTGGCGCTATAGAGATACCAGCTATAGGAAGCGCCGCGAGAGCAGCCACGCGGCTCGTGATTGGGGATGTCGGGTCGGGTGCGCGGATAGTCGGTCTGCTGCGTTTCCCAGGTCACCAACCCGCTCTTGACGTACACCTTCCAGCTGCACCCACCCGTGCAGTTCACCCCGTGAGTCGAACGCACAATCTTGTCGTGCTGCCAGCGCTGGCGATAGCCCTCCTCCCAGCGGCGATCCTCGTCGCGCAACTCACCGTGTCCGTCGGCGAACGGTTCGCGCAAACGCGCCAGATAGGTGAGGCGTTCGAGAAAGTGGCTCACGTCATTCATCCTCCCTATGGAGACTCGGTGGCCGTCTCCCCCATAACGGGCGCACGCCGAACCTCAGTCAAGTAGTTGAGCATCAACGAAACCGACACAATTCCGTAAAGCAGCATGAAGCAGCTGGAGTTGATGCCCACGGTATCCAGCAGGGCACCGAACATAATCGGCAGCAGGAACCCTCCCAGGCCGCCCACCATCCCCACCACTCCGGAGACGACGCCCATGGCGTCAGGATAGTCGTCGCCGACATATTTGAACGTGGACGCCATGCCGCAGGCCAGCGCGACTCCGAGGATGAAGAGCAGGATCGCAAAGGCCCATGCCGGCAGTGCGATCGCGAAATTCACCGGCCCCTTCACGGTCTGGATGGTGAGGTCGGTGTGCGGATACGACAGGACGAACAGGCATATCCAGGCGACCCACATCACCCACCAGGTCACGGCATGGGCGCCGAACCTGTCCGACAGCCAGCCGCCCAAGGCGCGAAACACGCCGGCCGGCAGAGCGAAAGCGGCGGCAAAGAGCGCTGCCTCACCGACCGAGAAGCCATACTCGGACCTGAAATACTGCGGCATCCAGATCGACAGCGCGGTGAAGCCGCCGAATACGATCGAATAGTACTGGCAGTACTTCCACACGCGTGGGTCGCGCAGCACCGACAATTGCTGCCAGAGGGGCGCCTGAGACTTGCCCTTGCCCGGATCGGGAGCCGACAGCAGGTAGAACAGGCCCGCCGTCACCAGCAGCCCCACCGCATAGACGCGCGGCACCATCTGCCAGCCATAGGCCGAGATGATGGCTGGCGCGACGAACATGTTGAGCGCCGCACCGACAGTGCCGGCCCCGAAGACGCCCATGGCAAAGCCGCGTTGGCGCTGACCGAAAAAGCGCGCCACGTAGGGAGTTCCCACCGAAAAGGAGGCGCCGACCAGCCCAAGCGCCAGACCCAGCAGCAGGAACTGCCACAACGCCGTTGCATACGAGGAAATCCACACCGGGACGGCGCATCCTACGAGCAGGAGCAGCATCATCAATCGGCCGCCGAGCCGATCCGTCCACACACCCAGTGGCAGGCGGAACAGCGCACCCGACAGCACCGGCGTCGCCGTCAATAGACCAAACTGGGTGGAATCGAGCCCGAGCTCGCTGCGGATGGGTATGCCGGTGACGCCGAACATCAACCACACTGCGAAGCAGACGGTAAAGGCGAACGTGCTGACGACCAGCACCCTCATGCTGCCGAAATCAGCCATTCCCCCATCCTCTGTCGTGGTCGATTGGCGACGATTGCCTACACGCCGGTATCCGCTTGGTCTTTGCGCCAGCTCAAAGACAATGCCGCGGTTCCTGTCGTCCTGCTACCGCTTCGCGCGATTTCACCACACATCTTGTCAGCGCAGGTCCAATCGGTATCGACGGCATGATTATCGGCATATTGACAGTTTCTGATCGCGCCAGCCGCGGAGAATATGAAGACCTTGGCGGACCGGCAATCGTCTCGTATCTGGATGCGGCTCTGTCGACTTCCTGGACAGCCCTGCAGCGCATTGTTCCCGACGGTGTCGGCCCTGTCGCTGCGGCCCTGATCGAACTCTGCGAAGCGGGAGCCGCGCTGATCCTCACGACCGGCGGCACCGGCCCCTCACTCCGCGACCAGACGCCGGAGGCGATTGCGACGGTGATCGACAAGGAATTGCCAGGATTTGGCGAGCTGATGCGCCGCGTCAGCCTGCACCAGGTGCCCACGGCTATCCTCTCACGGCAGGGTGCCGGCATTCGGGACAAGACTTTAATCGTGAGCCTGCCCGGCAGACCCGCGTCGATTGCCACCTGCCTCGACGCCGTGTTTCCGGCGATCCCGTACTGTGTGGAGCTTATTGGCGCCGGTCGTATGGAGACCAATCCTCGGATGGTCTCGGCGTTCCGGCCCACCTGAAAAGCGCCCGACCTGGGGAGCCTAGGCCGGCGCGAGGCCAAAATCGGCGGGGCTGAGGAGGAGGTCGGCAAGCGTATAGCGATCAAGGATAGACACGAAGGCCGCCAAGGCTTCTCCAAGCACGCCGCGCAGGCGACAGTTTGGCGTGATCCGGCAACCGCCGCCCGCTGCGAAGCATTCCACCAGATCGAAATCCGGCTCGGTGGCGCGCACCACGTCGCCCAGGCCAATCTTCTCGGGAGCCCGGTTGAGCCGCAGCCCGCCGGCGCGGCCACGCACGGCCATGAGGTAGCCCGACCGCGTCAGCAGATTGGCGACCTTCATCAGGTGCGCGCGGGAGATACCGTAGCGGTCGGCGGTTTCCTCGATGGTGATGAGATGTCCGCGGCGCACGGCTGCGTACATGAGAACCCGCAGGGCGTAATCGCTGAAATTGGTCAATCGCATGAGGATACTCCGCGCCACACTCAAGAGTGCATGACTGCCTCCTTGTCGCAACATGCGGCATAAAACATACATTGACAATGTATCTTTTAAGCGCAAAGCATTGCTCGTCGCCGGTTGGCGTCATCTGCGAACGGTGCCGCGCGTCCGCCAGGTGCTCGAAACAGCGGCTCAAGGAGACTCCGCAATGCCCGCCTCTACCGCCGCATCAACGCCGGACAGCATTGATGTTCGTTCGCTGATCCCCATGCAGCGTCACCAGAAGATCTTCGAGCTTGTCGGCCAGCTCGCTCCGGGACGCGGCTTCGTGCTGATCAACGATCACGACCCCAAGCCGCTGTACTATCAACTCGAGGCGGAACACCCCGGACAATTCTCCTGGACCTATCTGGAGAGCGGCCCCGAGGTCTGGCGCGTCGAGATCGCGCGAAAGCTTAAGGCAGCCTGACCAGGCGGCCGCCGCGATCCGTGATGTACATGCAGGCTGTGGAGGCCGTTCGATGACTGGCGTATCACTGTCGCGCTGGACCATGTCGTACTTCGCCGCGGCGCTCGCCGCATTGCTGGCAGCGGAGGTGCTGATGCTCCTTGGCTTCGGCTTTCCCAGCGCTTCGGTCGAAGCCCCCGAGACCTTGGTGCTGGTGCACCTCGTGGCACTCGGCTGGCTGAGCCTGCTGCTATGTGGGGCACTATTCCAGTTCGTTCCCGTGCTGGTGGCAAAGCCGCTGCATGACAACCGCCTGCCCTTCGCTACCCTCTGCTGCCTGCTGGCGGGGCTTGCCCTGCTGTTGTGCGGCTTCCTGCAGCTCAATGGCTCGTCGGGCAGCGACTGGCCGCTGCTTCCGGCGGGCGGCTCGCTGCTCGCTGTTGGATTTGCGCTGGTACTCTACAACCTGGGCCGCACCCTCTGGGCGGGCCGGCCTCTGCCGCTGCCTGCCCGGTTCGTCGTCGCCGGACTTTGCAGTGTCGCCGCTGCCGCCAGCCTCGGCGTGATCTTCACCTATGTGCTGGCGGGGTTTGCGACGGCCGCTCCACTCACGGCGCTGACCGCCAGCGGTTTGCCGCTGCATATCGCGGCCGGGATCGGCGGCTGGCTGACGTTTACCGCAATGGGCGTGAGCTACCGCCTGCTGGCCATGTTCATGCTGTCCCCAGAAGAAAAGCGCGGCACATCGCTCGCGGCGTTCTGGGGTGGTGTCGGCGTGCTGGTCCTCGCCGTCGGCGGTGGTGGCGCAGCGATCCTGATGAACGGCGATCCCGCACCGATACTGGCCGCAGCAGCCGTGCTGATGGTCCCCGTGCTCGCCGTTTACGGCTGGGACGTCGCCTGGCTCTACAATCGGCGGAAGCGGCGACGGCTCGAGACCAACAGCCTGATGGCCGCACCCGCCCTCGCTTCGCTCGCCATGGGCGCGGCCCTGTTGCTCGCGCTGCTCGCGCTTGGGCAACTGCCGCGCTTTGCCGGTGCGGTGATCTACCTACTCGCCTTTGGCTGGCTTTCGGGACTGGGCCTGTCGCAGCTGTACAAGATCGTCGCGTTCGTCACCTGGCTCGAATGCTACGGCCCAGTGCTCGGCCGGATGCCAACGCCTCGGGTTCAGGACCTGGTCGTCGAAAGCCGCGCTCGAACGTGGTTCTATCTCTACTTCGGGACAGTCTGGCTCGGCACCATCGCCCTGCTGTTCGACCAGGAGCTCGCCTTCCGCTGGCTCGCCCTGGTGCTGCTGCTCGCGACCGGCGGACTGATCGTCGAGTTCGTGCGGACCCGCCGGCTGGCCGATATCGATCTCGCTTTGCGCGGCGAGAACGCCCCACGCCGGCCGCGACTTCTCTATGCGCTCGTTGCACAACACTGAGGTGGATGAATGATCTCGCGCTACATTGACTTGGACGTTCGGCCGATCCTGCGCGCCGGCGGCGAGCCGTTCGCCGCGATCCTGGAGACGATCGACCGGCTGGCCCCCGACGAGGGCCTGAGGCTGTTCGCGACCTTCAAGCCGACGCCGCTGTTTGCTGTCCTTGGCGCCAAAGGGTTCGGCAACGAGGCCACCGAGATGGGTGGCGGCGACTGGCAGGTTCTGTTCTACCCAGCAGGCGAAGCTTCCGACGCCCCTTCCGCGACGCCATCGCCCGATCACGCGGAATGGCCGGCTCCGGTCCGAGAAATCGACGGCCGCGACCTCGATCCACCAGAGCCGATGGTGAAGATTCTCGCGGCGGCGGAAGAAATGCAGAGCGGCCAAGTGCTCGCTGGATTGCTCGGCCGCGAACCGGTGTTCCTGTTTCCCGAACTCGCTAAGCGCGGTCACGCCTGGCGCGGCGGGTTCGACCCGGACGGCACAACTTATCGGGTACTCGTCCGCGTCGGCAGGCAGGGGCACGAACAATGAGCGCCGAGAGCGACGCGCTGGTCGAGCAGGTGACCGAGGCGCTGCGCGTCGTGATCGATCCCGAGCTTGGCTACAACATCGTCGATCTGGGGCTGGTCTACAGCATCAAGGCAGCCGAGGGCGGCGTGGTCGACATCGTCATGACCACGACCACGCGCGGTTGCCCCGCTACCGCCTTCCTCAAGGAGGGGGCTCGCGACGGCGCCTGGGCCGTGCCGGGCGTGGAGTTTGTCGATGTCACCCTGACCTACGAGCCGCACTGGACACCCGAGATGATGACCGACGCCGCAAAACAGCACCTGGGATTCGCATGATCGACGGCGCTCCCATCCAGGCCACGCAACTCGCCGACGTGCTGCTCGACAGCCTGCGGCAACTCGCGGCTGCAGGCGAGAACGAGGCGGCCTGTCGGCTTGCCGGGCAGGCCTGCGCCATCCTTCGCCGCGGCCATGCGGGAAACTGGCGGCGTTTCAATGCACTGCTGCATCGGTTGACCCGGCCGGATCAGACATCGAGCAGCTGATCGGACGGTCTTCATGTCGCTCGCCGAATTGACATCACCCGGCATCAAGGATGGCCCGGGCGACTATGGCGCGGCTCGACCGTTCCAGGCGCCGGTCCTCGCCAATTTCGTTCTCACCGGATCCGCCTCGACCGCCGAAAAGCGACACGTCGAAGTGGACCTGCACGGCAGCGGGCTGACTTACGAGCCGGGCGATGCGCTCGGCATCATGCCGCGCAACGACCCGCGCCTGATCGATACCGTGCTCGCGGCACTCGGCGCGGACGGACGGGCCCGGGTGCAGATCGACGGCAGGCAGATGACGTTCGAGCATGCGCTCGCTGCTCACCTCGAAATCGCCACCGCCACGCCGCGGTTCCTCAAACACTGGGCCGCCCTGAGCGGAAGCGCCGACTTGCGGGCGCTCGCCGTCCCCGAGAACACCGAAGCCCGCCGACGCTTTCTGCATACCCATCACATTCAGGATATCGCGCGGAAGTACCCGATTGCCGGCGTCGATGCCGAGGCCGTGCTGCCGGGGCTGCGCCAGTTGCAGCCGCGGCTTTATTCGATTTCCTCCAGTCCCGCAGTGAATTCGACGCTGGCGGCCATCACCACGGCTACCCTCGCCTATCGGCTCCATGGCGAAACGCGGTTCGGGGCGGTGACGGGGTACGACATTCCACGGGCTCAGCCGGGCACCACGCTGCCGGTCTTCGTACAGCCGGATCCGCAGTTCCGGCTGCCCCCCGGCGGTGACATCATCATGGTCGGCGCAGGCACCGGCATTGCCCCGTTCCGCGCCTTTCTCGCAGAGCGCAAGGCGCGGGGGCACAACGGCCGATCGTGGCTGGTGTTCGGCAGCCGCACCCGCCGCGACGATTTCCTCTATGGCGACGAGTGGCAGATGGCACTGGGCGACGGCACACTCACGCGCCTCGACCTGGCCTTCTCGCGCGATCTCGCCCGGAAGGTATATGTCCAGCACCGGTTGCTTGAGCAGGCCAGCTCTGTCTATGCTTGGCTGCAGGATGGCGCATCGGTCTATGTCTGTGGCGATGCGGCAGCCATGGCACCGGCCGTGCACGCTGCCCTGCTCGAGATCATCTCGACGGTTGGACAGAGAGACCGCGAAGATGCGGCCAACGACCTGCGCGATCTGGTCCGCAACCGGCGCTACTGTCGCTCGATCTATTGATCGGGGCAGTGGGCCGCCCGAATGACTAGTCCCTGAACCGCAGCTGTAGCTGGCACGTTTCATCGCATTCGAAGCGTAGCCGTAGCGCATCAGCTTGACCTGTCGGCGAGCGTTGCCACCGCGCCACTGCTCAGACGTACCGGACCGCGATGAGCCAGGCGGGGGCGCCTCGCGATCCATCTCGCCAGCTTCCCCGTCAAAAGTGGCACAGAAGATCGACCCTGCCGACCGCCGGGAGCTGTTCGGATCTTTGAGCAGCAACAAGGACGCCGCAAGTTGAACGGCTAATCTATGCGGTTCATGGAGGACCCTTCCATGCCCGATCTTGGCAAGACCGTTGATCGCCTGTCGCTGAACGAAATCATGCGCATCTGGCCGCGAACCATTCGCGTGTTCATCGACTGGCAACTGCATTGCGTCGGATGTCCGATCGCCGATTTCCACCGTCTCGCAAACGCGGCGGACGAACACGGCTACGACCGCGCGGCACTGCGCGCGGCAATCCTGCATGCAATCGAGGACCGGCCTACTTTGCCAGCACCGCCTCGATCCCGTCGGCGATCAGCAGCAGGTGGTGAGGATTCCTGACGAGCAGCTTCTGCCGGCCGGTGCTTACCAGGCCGGCTTGCTCCCAAGCACTGAGGATGCGCGATACGGTATGGAGCGTGGTCCCGGTCATTTCGGCGATATCCTGCTTGGAGACCGGGAAATCGATACGAACCCCGTTCCCTTCGGGGTATCCCGATTGCCTCGCGAGCCTGAGCACGGCATGACCGACGCGGCGCTCGACCGCCTCGGTCGAGAACTCCCTGATGCGGGACTGGGCTTCCTGTAGCCGCTTTCCCATGACCTGCATCGCATTTGCCGCGAAGGCCGGGTATCCATCGACCACGTCCGACCATACGGACATCGGCCAGGCCAGCGCGACGCTTTCCAGAACCGCGGTGGCCGTACCCGGGTAGTCCACGCGTTGCAGCACCTTGGCGATCCCGAAAAGGTCGCCTGGTGCGACCATCCTGACGACAACCTGATGGCCTTGCGGCGTCACCTGCGTGACCCGCAGGCGGCCACTGAGCAGAACGAAGAATTTGTCTGCGGTATCACCCTGCTCGAAGACCGTCGCGCCTGCGCCATAGCGCTGGCTGGCGGCCTGCGACAATACCGTGTCGAGGCCAGCATCATCCATACGCTCGAACAGCGGGAGGTCGCGGATGAGGGTTCGGTCAAGCGGTGCGGTCGGCATTTGGACCCATTCGGTTGTCCGCCAGGCTATTGCAGCAACCCCGCCGCGACAATGGTCGATTCGGTCGCAACATGACTCTTGCGCCGGTCGGCTGGTTCACCGGAACGTTGCTCTGATCCTGGATTGGACCCTCAATGACGACTTGCCGCGAAACCGTAGCCAGGCCAACAGCGCGACGGATGCTGCAAGGCTCGCAATCGCCGTGGCCGACGCAGCGAGCGGCAAATCCAGGAAGAACATCGTTCGCCGCCCGGCTGCGCGGCTCGGGTGCCGGCGCGCGGCTATGCCGCGATACGGTCAATCTTGACCTGCCACACCTCAGGTCCGGCTTTTTCGTATGTCCACTCGAAGCGACCGGGATACTCGGTGCTGAACTGGTAGAACAAGGGACGCGGGTCGTGATCGTTGACGATCCTGAAGCACTCCCCGGGCTCAAGGTTTTCGAATGTCGTGAAGATCATCGGATGGCGTAGCCGTGGTGCGATGGCGCGCACATCAATGACGGTTTCTGTGTCCTGGCAGGCGTTGCACATCAGGCATTTGTCCTTGTTCGCTTCATACCGAGCAGCTCGAAACCATGGTCGGTCACCATGTCCTCGGACCACGCGGGATCCCAGACCAGTCTCGCTTCAATTGCTTCTGCCTCGGGAAATGCGAGGGCGAGCGCTTGCCGCACCTTGCTGCGGATCAGGCCTCCGAGGGGACAGGCCCGGCTGGTGAGCGTGAACGTCACTTCAATCGCGCTGCCGATCCGCGCAGCGGACAGTACGAGGCCGAGGTCGACGATATTGAGGCCGAGCTCGGGATCGATGACGTCCCTGAGGCAGGCGCAAATATCCGGATCGAGTATCGGGATCAGCCCCGTCACGCTTCGCTCTCCTGGAACGTCGCGCAGATACAGCCGGCTGGGTCTCGCGTCTTTGCGCTATCGCAAACTACACTCGGGTAGCAATGGGTGCGAGCCCCGGCCAGGCCAGGGCGGGCTCGACTGCTATCAGGTTTAGCGGAGCCAGCGCGCGCCGCGCCATCTGGTCGACCATCATTTCGATCGTCTGCGGACCATGATAAAAGGGCGGTACCGGCAGCGTGACGATTGCGCCCATCTCGGTTGCCGCGGTCATCGCTCGCAGATGCCCCAGATTGAGCGGCGATTCGCGCACCTGCAGCACCAGCGGACGTCGCTCCTTCAGGTGCACATCGGCGGCGCGTGTCAGCAAATTGTCGGAGAGGCAGCACGAGATCGCCGACAGCGTGCGGATCGAGCAGGGCGCAACAATCATGCCCTGCGTCGAAAATGAGCCGCTTGCAATGGTGGCGCCGATGGCGCCGACCGGGTGGACAATGGTTGCGAGAGCTTCGGCGCGCTCCGGGCCCTGCGGCCCGAGCTCCTGTCGGAGCGTCTGGCGGCCGGCCCTGCTGATGACGAGATGGGTCTCGACACTGCCGTCTTCCGACAGGAGCTCGAGTATTCGCAGGCCCAGGCATGCTCCGGAGGCGCCAGAAATGCCGACCACCACGCGACACGTCATCGGGTGGCATCCAGTCCCAGCCGCGACCACATTCCGTCGACGCGCGCCACGACTTCCGCGCTCATGCCGAGCACCCTGCCCCACGGGCGAGTGGTTTCGGCCCCTATCTTGCCGGTCGCGTCGAGGCCGATCTTGCCGCCCAATCCCGGCAGCGGCGACGCGAAATCGAGGTAGTCGATCGGCGTCTTGTCGAGCAGCACGAGGTCCCGCGATGGATCGAAGCGGGTGGAAATCGCCCAGAGAACGTCGTCCCAGTTACGGATGTCGATGTCTTCAGCGTCGACCACGATGATCGTCTTGGTCATCATGAACTGCGGCAGCATCGACCACAGCCCCAGCATGACGCGGCGCGCCTGCCCCGGATAGCGTTTGTCGATGGCGACGACGGCGAAGCGGTAGGAGCACGCCGCGGACGGAAAATACACGTCGCGCACCTCGGCGAATTGTCGCCGCACCAAAGGTACAAACAGGCCGCCGAGCGCCTCGGCAAGCACCGACGGCTCGTCCGGCGGGCGGCCGGTGAAGGTCGAAACGTAGATCGGATCGCGCCGATGCGTGATCGCACTCAAGGTGACGACCGGGAATGGCTCGACGGCGTTGTAGTAGCCGGTGTGGTCGCCATAGGGCCCCTCGTCCGCACTGTCAGTGTGAGACACGGTGCCCTCGAGCACGAATTCGGCATTGGCGGGTATCGGCAGGTCGACGCTCACGGCCTTGGCGATGCCTGTCTTTTCCCGCCGCAGAAGGCCGGAAAACGCCAGCTCGCTGACCCCATCCGGAATCGGCATGGCCGCGGCCAGCATGGTCGCTGGATCGGCGCCGATGGCGATGGCGATCGGCATGTCTTCGCGCCGCTTCCGCCAGCGCGCGAAATGACGTGCTGCTCCCCGGTTCGGGAGCCAGCGCACGATCAACCGGTCGCGACCGAGAACCTGCATGCGATAGACACCGACATTGATATCCGCCGCATCCTCGGGATCACGCGTAATCACCAGCGGCCAGGTGATGAGCGGCGCCGGCTCCTCCGGCCAGCACCACTGAATCGGCAGCATGCCGAGATCGAGCTCCGCAGCCGTTGCGACCACGTACTGAGCCAGCGGGCGCGACACCCGGCGCGTTCCCATCGACAGCGCCGCACGCAGCTCCGGCAACCGCCGCAGCGCGCCTCGCAGCGTCGAAGTCGGCTCGGGATTTCGCAGATAGGCCAGCGTTTCGCCGAGTTCGGCAATCTGCTGCTCTTCGAGCCCGAGGCCCATGGCCACGCGGCGAGGCGTTCCGAACAGATTGACCAGGACGGGATGGTTCATGGCTCTGCCGCTGGCGTCGACCGGTCGCTCGAACAGGATGGCAGGTCCCTTGGCGGCGAGCACACGGCGGTGGATCTCCGTCATCTCGTAAACGAGGGAAACCGGCTCGGCGACACGCGCCAGCAAGCCGGCCGAAGCGAGCTCGGCCATGAAGTCTCGCAGATCGGATCGTCCCATGTCGCGGCATCCGGTTTTTTCCTACCGATCACGGAACCGGCGCGTCGGTCTTTGCGCAAACGCAAATAGCTCCGCGGGGCACGATGCTAAGATCGCCCGGTTCAAGGAAGCTCCGATGTTGCCGCCGATCCTCAGCGCGTTTGCCGCTCCGCTGCCCCTGCCAGTTGTGCAAAGCATCGCTCAGGCGAGCCTGGCGCAAATCCTTCACCGGCACCCGGGCCTTTTCGATCGGCTCGGATTATTCGCCGAGCGTCCGATCGCGATTTGTCCCACCGACGCGCCGTTCGAATTCACCCTGGTGCTCGCGCGCCGCTCGGTGCGCGCAACGCGACGCGGAGCACAACCACCGGCCTATGCAACCCGCATCTCCGGTCCGATCGTTCTGCTCCTTGCCCTCGCTGAAGGGCGCCTGGACGGTGACGCGGAATTCTTCGGACGCAGCATCAGCATCGAAGGCGACATGGAGACCGCGTTGGCCTTGCGAAACGCCGCCGAGAGCATCTCGCTCGATTTCGTGCGCGATCTGGCGCCGCCCTGGGCGCGGCGTTCGGGCCAGCGGCTCCTTGGGGCTCTGCGCCGATCGCTTCTCGCTGGCGAGGGATTGCCGTGCAACTGATCTGTCCGGCGGGCACGCCCGCGGCCCTGCACGACGCCGTCGACCTCGGGGCGGACGCTGTCTATTGCGGATTCCGCGACGAGACCAATGCGAGGAACTTCCCGGGCCTCAATTTCAGCCGCGACGAATTGGAGCGCGAGATCGCCTACGCCCACTCCAGAGGCGTGCACGTGCTCGTCGCCATCAACACGTTCATGCGCGCGGGCAGCGAACAATTGTGGGAGCAGGCGGTCGACGACGCAGTGCGGCTGGGCGCTGACGCCGTGATCCTGGCCGACCTCGGCCTGCTCGCCTACACCGCGGACAAGCATCCGGGAGCGCGACGCCATCTGTCGGTACAGGCCGGCGCCGCCAACGCAGACCATATTGCCTTTCTGGTCGAAGCGTTCGGCATCAAGCGCGCGGTGCTGCCCCGCGTCCTGTCGCTTGCCGAAGTCGCGGCGCTGACGCGTGAAGTGCCCTGCGAAACCGAAGTGTTCGTATTCGGCGGTCTATGCGTGATGGAAGAGGGCCGCTGCTCGCTTTCCTCATACGCGACCGGGCTGTCGCCGAACATGCACGGCGTATGTTCACCGGCGAGCCATGTGCGCTACCGCAAGGACGGCGACGACATGGTGTCCATGCTCGGCGACTTCACGATCAACCGGTTCGGCGCCGGCGAGGCCGCCGGCTATCCAACCATCTGCAAGGGACGCTTCTCGGCCGAAGGCCGTGACGGCTATGTCTTCGAGGATCCGGTGAGCCTCGACGCTTTGGCTCACCTCGATACGCTTCACAAAGCCGGCGTCAGCGCCCTCAAGATCGAGGGCCGGCAGCGCGGTCGCGCCTACGTCGCCCAGGTCGTAAAGGAGATCCGCCGGCGTCTCCAGCCCGGCGCCGCCGGCAACGTCGATGCGGATGTCCTGCGCAAGATGAGCGAAGGGCAGCGCACCACGGAGGGTTCCTATGACCGGCGCTGGCGCTGATCCTGCCTTGCGCAGGCTCGCTCTTACTCTCGGACCGGTGCTGTTCCTGTGGAATGAAGATCGCTGGCGCGATTTCTATTTTCGGGTCGCGGACGAGGCCGATCTCGACACCGTGGTCATCGGAGAAACGGTGTGCTCGAAGCGCGAACATTTTCACGCGCGCTCCATGGACGAGGTGACCGAGCGGCTCATCCGGGCCGGCAAGACGGTGCGGCTCGCCTCCCTGCCGCTGGTTACCGCCTCGCGCGAGCGCAAATCGGTCCGGCGCCTTGCCGGGCAGGACAGCTTCGAGATCGAGATCGGCGAGCTCTCGGTGCTCCCGGCGCTGCAGGGCCGGCCGTTCGCGGTCGGCCCGATGGTCAACGTCTACAACGCGCCGACGGTGGAGGTCCTCGCAAAGCTCGGGGCCAGGACGATCTGCCTGCCACCAGAACTACCGCTCGCATCGCTGGAGCGCATCTGCGTTCGCGCCCCGAGCGTCGCAATCGAGGTCTTTGCCTTCGGCAAGGTGCCACTGGCGATTTCGGCGCGCTGCGCCCATGCCCGGTTTCGCGGCCTGACCAAGGACACGTGTCAGTTCATCTGCGGCGAAGACCCAGACGGCGTCGCGGTCGACACACTGGACGGCCAGCGCTTTCTTGCCCTCAACGGCGTCCAGACCGTTTCGGGCACCTGCCACGTTGCGCTCGATGACATCGAGCAGTTGCGCGCCGCAGGTGTGCTCGGGCTGCGCCTGTCGCCGCAGACCTGCGACATGGTCGCCGTCGCGCAGATCTATCGTGCGGTCGCCGAGCGGAAGCTCGACGCTCAGGCAGGCCGCCGGCGGCTGTCCGAGGTTTACCCCGCGGCCGCGTTTTCCAACGGCTTCCTGCACGGGCGGCCGGGCCACGAGCTGATCGAAAGGACCGCAGATGCTCGATGACCTGATCCGCCGCTATTCGAGGCCTGTACCCCGCTATACCAGCTATCCGACAGCGCCGCACTTCCACGAGGGGATCGCAGCCGACAGCTACGAAAGCTGGCTGGCCAGCCTCGCCGCAGAGACGGCCGTTTCGCTCTACCTGCATGTCCCCTTTTGCGACAGGCTTTGCTGGTTCTGTGGCTGCCACACCAAGCAGGTGCTGCGCTATGGCCCCATCGCCGGATACCTCAGGGCCATCGCCGTCGAAATCGCGACTGTCGGCACGCGCCTCGACGGCCGCGGCCGTATCTCCCAGCTGCATCTTGGGGGCGGATCTCCCTCGATGCTCGCACCCGGCGATCTGCTGCTTGTCGCGAAGCAGATTCGGGATGCCTTCGTCATCCACGACGATTTCGAGTTCAGCATCGAGATCGATCCCAATGATATGACGCCGGATCGGTACGACGGCTTTGGCGCCGCTGGGGTCACCCGCGCCAGCATCGGCGTGCAGGATTTCGACCCCAAGGTCCAGCAGGCCATCAACCGCATCCAGACGATGGAGCAGACGCAGGCCGTGGTCGACGGTGTACGCTCGCATGGGGTGAGATCGGTCAACCTCGACGTTCTGTACGGACTGCCCTTCCAGACCGAGGCGTCCGTCATGCGGACCATCGAGGCGGTGCTCGCGATGCGACCCGACCGCATCGCGCTGTTCGGGTACGCGCATGTGCCGTGGATGAAGACGCACCAGAGGATGATCGACGAGACGGCCCTGCCCGATGCCGTTGCCCGTTATCACCAGTCGCGTCTGGCGTCGGCGCAACTGCTCGCCGCCGGCTATCAGCAGATCGGAATGGACCACTTCGCGCGTCCGAACGACAGTCTCGCCCAAGCCGCCCGCAGCGGTCGCCTGCACCGGAATTTCCAAGGCTACACCACGGACGACGCTCCTGCCCTGATCGGCTTGGGGGCGTCCGCGATCGGCTCGCTTCCCCAGGGCTACGTCCAGAATTGCGTGCCGACGGCGGATTACATGCGGCGTGTTCGCGAGGGCGACCTGGCCACGGTTCGGGGCTTCCAGCTCTCCGACGACGACCGGATGCGCGGCTTCGCCATCGAGCAACTGATGTGCAATTTCGCCATCGAGATCGATCAGTTGCAGCGCCGCTTCGGCGATGCATCAACGTCCTTGGTCGACGACGTTCGCGGTCTGCATCTGAGGGACGTGGACGGCCTGGTGAGCTTTGATGGCAGACGCCTCGACCTGACCGACAAGGGGCGGCCCTTCGTGCGCAGCATCGCAGCAAGGCTTGACGCGTATCTCAGGGATGGCGCGCCGCGATACTCACTTGCCGTTTGACTGCGTCGGCGTCGCTCGTCCGTCAAGCTCACAAAATGGGATCGCCCAAGCTATCCCGCATCGCAACCCGGAACACGCGGCTCCGCCGACAAATCGATCCGTAGAACTCGTCACCACGGTCGGACCCAGGGGCCCAAACACCTGGCCAAGCCATCCATCACGCAGTCACAACGTCGGTTCGACTCGCGCCCTCCTGCCTGACGAAGAGCACCTGGAACAGGTGGGCTTCGCCGCTCAAGTCCGCGATGGGTAACAACTGCCCCGCATGGAATGGGTTATCGATGTTGGGCAACGCGACTTGGCCGCTTCCCGGCACGTCGCAGTACTCTAGCTGTAGCCGGCCTTCACGACCCAGGCGGATCGTGCCGAAGGTCGTGCGGCCGTCTGGCTTCCTGCACCGAAAGCGGCAGCGTCCATCGCATTCCGCCCGCTCACCATCGATCCGCCCGTCGGCGCGCAACGGAAGATACAGATCGTAAATATGCTCTCGGTCTCCGAATGGATGCGCGGGTTCACGCGCGAGTTCGAGTTCCACATGTGCCATCGACATTAGAAACCTCCACTTCCATCGCGACCTGCGCCGGATCCGCGATCCAGACTCCCAGCGCCCAGTCCATCCGGGGTCGATCACGTCTCAAAACGCAAGTCACCATAGCGACGGGCGAGCCGACGCTCTTTGATCCGCAACAATGAACGGACGAGCTGCTTGGCCATCAAGTTTGCTCGGGCACAAAGACCGCTTAGCGGCGTGATCTACAAGGCTCGATCTGTGGGCGGCGCGAGTCGAAGCTCGTGACGCGCAACCCTCGCCTCACTGGAGCATGCAATGGACACCGTTACCTTCTACGTCGAGCTGGTGCGCAGTTCCGGACCCCAGTTTCCCTACGGCGAATTCGGATGCCGCTATCGGCTCTTCTTGCCCTTGAACCCCGACGGATGCGTCGACGCAGATGCGCTTCGCCGCGGTGACGACCGCTACCGCGGGACGCGGTTGCGAGCCGGGGACGGCGAAGCCGCGGGCAGGATCATCGCCGGGTCACGGGGGAGGTTCACACTCGAGTACGACGAGCTCAAGTTCTATCCGTCGAGGCTGCACCTCGGTTCGGCTCCGATAACGCCCGGAAGCTTCATGCGTATCGGAGAGTACGATGGAGAAGCCGATGAGTTTCGGATCAGTTCGATCCGAAAGCTCTCTGCCACGCAGGCCACACTGACGGAAGACGCATCGTTCCGCAGCGCCGTCGACGCTGGGCGGTGCAACGCGGCCATATAGCCAGTCAACGCCAGACAAGGACGGTGGCATCCGGCCCCAGGCGTTGCATAAGTGCTATCCTCCCTTTTTGGTCGTATAGCTACGCGCTCATATCTGCGAGGCCATGGCCGCGCCTGCCTGCCGCGGAAGGTTTCG
>DATMTK010000204.1:0-23499 GCA_035564755.1 Devosia sp.
CCGGCACCGCCCTTGTTGTTACTTCGTGGTCAGGTTGTAGTAGGTGACGTCCGAGGACGGCCCCTGAACGAAGCCCTTGATGTTCGCCCGGTCCGCGCGCTGTGCGGTGGACTGGAACATGATGATGTACGGGCCGACGTCGAGCAGCTTCTTTTGCAGGTCGATATAGTCCTGCTTGCGCTTGTCTTCGTCGCGCTCGCTGGCGGCAGCGGCTACGGCAGCATTCATGTCCGTGTCCTGCCACGCGTTACGCCAGGCCAGCGGATGGCCGGGGGCATTGTCCGAGTTGTCGGTATTGGTGATGAACCCGTCGGCATTGGTGTGCGGGTCCATATAGTCCGGGCCCCAGTAGATCATCAGCATCTGGTGCTGGCGGGCACGGTACTTGGTCAGCATCGCGCTCGTATCGGACGGGATGATATTCACCTTGATGCCGGCCTGCGCCATGGTCGACTGCACCGACTGGGCCATGTTGGTGAACGGCGCGATATTGGGCGCGTCGAGATCGACCGAGAAGCCGTTCGGATAGCCGGCCTGGGTCAGCAGATCCTTGGCCTTGGCGACGTCGAGCTTGTAGGGGTTCTCGTCGTCCGCAGCCCAGAAGCCCGACGCCCAGAAGGTCTGGTGGACCTGGTCGGCACCCTTCAGGAACGAGTTGGCCATGCCGTCATAGTCGACCAGGTAACGCAGCGCCTGGCGGACTTTGGGATTCTGCAGTTCCTTCATCTTCTGGTTGAGGCCGATGTAATACAGCAGGGCCTGCGGGATCGTGGTGACCTTGACGTCCTTGTTGCTGCCAAGGGCGGTGATCTGGTCCGGCGTCAGGTTCTCGGCGATGTCGACGTCACCCTTCTCGAGGGCGAGACGCTGCGCCGAGGCTTCCGGGATGTGCTGGACCACGACGCGCTTCAGCTTCGCCAGACCGCCACGGTAGTTCGGATTGGCCTCGAGGATCACCGACTGGTTCGGCGTCCACGACTTGATGACATAGGCACCCGAGCCGGCCGAATTGGTCGTCAGCCAGGCATTGCCCATGTCGTTGTCCTTCTGGTGCGCCATCGCCGTCTTCTCGTCGACGACAGAACCGACGATCGAGCCGAGGAGCGCGTAGACCAGGGTCGGCGCGTAATTCGCCGTGATGGTGACCTTAAGGGTCGAGTCATCGGGCGCGGTGACCATCTTGTCGACATTGTCCGGGGTCCAGCCGAGCTGGCTCAAAAGGAACACCGGCGTCTTCTGCAGCTTGATCACGCGCTGTAGCGACCAGGCGGCATCCTCGGCGGTGACCGGGTTGCCGGAGGAGAACTTCATCCCTTGGCGAATCTTGAAGGTGAACGTCTTGCCGTCGGCGCTGACATCGACGCTCTCGGCCACGCCCGGCACCAGCTTGGTGATGTCGGTCGGCTCGAACCGCATGATGCGGTCGTAGGCGTTGGCGTCCATCTCGATGCCCGACAGCTCGTAGTCCTGCGCGGGATCGAGCGAGATGATGTCGTCGATCTGCTTGGCGATCACCAGCGTATCAGCGGGTGTCGCTGCCTGGACCTGCGGCACGAAGGCGAACATCGCCCCGGCCAGCAGTCCGGATCCCAAAGCTTTCCACATGCGGTTTCTTCCCCTTGCGTTTTTTTGCCGGGCGCGTGCTTCAGGCCGCGCGGCATCCGGGTATCTGAGACCTTTTGCGCAGCCGTGGCAAGACGTTGCCGTCAGGCGCCGGCGCGGGTGAACCCCCGGCTCGCCGCGATCAGCTCGCGCGTGTAGTCGGCGGTAACCTGGCCGGTGCGCAGGTCCTCGGCCGTGATCACCTCGACCAGCCGGCCGAACTGCATGATGGCGATCCGGCTGCAGAGGTGTGCAACGACCGCCAGATCGTGGCTGACGAGGATGCTGGTCAGGCTGTAGCCTTGTCGCAACTTGCCGATCAGATTGAGGATTTCCGCCTGCACCGAGACGTCGAGCGCCGAGGTCGGCTCGTCGAGCAAGAGGATTGGCGGACTGAGGATCAGGGCGCGGGCGATCGCCACGCGCTGGCGCTGCCCGCCAGAGAGTTGGTGCGGATAGCGGAAGCGATGGGCGGGCAGCAGGCCGACATCGGCGATGGCCTTGACCACCTTGCCGTCGATCCCGGGAATGCGGTGGATGGCCAGCGGCTCGCGCAGGATGTCGTCGACCGTCTGTCGCGGATGCAGCGACGCATAGGGGTCCTGGAAGACGAATTGCAGCATCCGGCGGTCTTCACGCGTCCGCCGGGCGGACGCCGGCCGGCCGTTGACCTCGAGCCTCGCGGCGGTGGAGGGAACGAGCCCGGCGATCGCTCGCAGTACGGTGGATTTGCCCGATCCGGATTCACCGACGATGCCGAAGCTTTCCCCGGCCGCCACCTCGAACGAGACGTCCTGCACGGCGCGAACCTCGCGGTCGCCGCTGCGGAAGGTTACGTTCAGATGGTCGACGGCGATCATTGCAGCCATGCCGGATCCCGCGTGACGGTGGCGAGCTCGGCCCGCGGCACATCGAGCGACGGCGTCGCGGCGACGAGAGCACGAGTATAGGGGTGCCTGGCGTTGTGGAGGTCGCGCGCCGCGCATTCCTCGACGATGCGCCCGCCATACATGATCAGTACGCGGTCGCAGAAGCTCGAGACGACGGTCAAATTGTGGCTGATGAAGATGAGGCCCATGCCGCGCTCGCGCACGAGGTCGTCGAGGATGCGTAGAACCTCGTTCTGCACCGTAACATCGAGCGCCGAGGTCGGCTCGTCGGCGATCAGCAGGTCGGGTTCGGCGATCAGCATCATGGCGATCATCACACGCTGGCCCATGCCGCCCGAGAGCTGGTGCGGATAGAGGCCGAAGACCAGCTCGGGGTCGCGGATCTGGACTGCCTCGAGCATGGCCAGCGTGCGCTTGCGCGCATCGGCGCGGCTGGTCCTGAGGTGGAGGCGAGCCGTCTCGCCGATCTGCTGGCCGACTGTTCTGACCGGATTCAACGAGAACTTCGGGTCCTGCATCACCATCGACAGCCGGCGGCCGCGCAATGCCTGCCAGTCGCGCTCGGTATTGGTCAGCAGGTTCTTGCCCTCATAGGTCATGGTCCTGGCGGTGACGATTCCCGGGGGCGGCACGAGCCCGAGCAGCGCCCGGCCGGTGGTCGACTTGCCCGAGCCGGATTCGCCGACGATCCCCAGCCGCTCGCGCCCAAGCGTGAAGGACGCATTGCGGACCGCACGCGTCACCCCGGAGCGGCCCGGAAAGGTCACATTGAGGTCCTCGACGATCAGCAGCGGCTCGCTCATGCGTTCGATTTCGGATCGAACACGTCGCGCAGGCCATCGCCCAGGAGATTGAAGCCGAGGCTCACGACGAAGATGGCGACGCCGGGAATGGTCGCGACCCACCATTGATCGAGGATCACGTCGCGGCCGGAGGAGACCATGGCGCCCCACTCCGCCGTCGGCGGTTGTGCTCCGAGTCCGAGGAAACCGAGGCCGGCGGCGGTGAGTATGATGCCGGCCATGTCGAGCGTGAGGCGGACGATCACCGAGCTCAGGCAGAGGGGGACGATATGACGGAACAGGATGCGCCAGGTCGAGGCGCCTTGCAGCACCGCGGCCTGGATGAAGTCGCTGCGCGCAATCGCCAGCGTTTCCGAGCGCGCGATGCGGGCATAGGGCGGCCAGGCCGTGAGCGAGATCGCGATCACCGCGTTATTGATGCCCGGCCCAAGCGCCGCGGCGAAGGCGAGTGCCAGCACCAGCCGCGGGAAGGCGAGGAACACGTCGGTGATCCGCATCAGGGCCGCATCGAGCCAGCCGCCGGTGTAGCCGGCGACGGTACCCACGGCGAGGCCGATCGGAACAACCACGACCGCCACGAGCAGCACGATGGTCAGGGTCACCCGCGCGCCGAAAATGGTGCGAGCCATGATGTCGCGACCGAGCTCGTCAGTGCCGAACCAGTGCTGGGCGGACGGCGCGGCGAGGCGCCCCGCAAGATCCTGGTCGAGCGGCGATTGCCCCAGCGACAGCCACGGTGCAAAGATCGCCATCAGGATCAGCAGCGCGACGATGACCAGCCCGGCCAGCGCGGTGGGATTGCGCGCGATGGCGCGCAGGCTGCGGTAGACGTTGCCGAGGATGGCCTGGCGCCGCGACAGCGGGGCCTCGCTCATCAGCCATTGTCCGAGGGTTTCGGTGGTCATTGCGCCCTCAGCCGTGGATCGAAGAGTTTGTACAGGAAGTCGCAGATCAGGTTGATGCCGATGAATACGCTGCCGACCAGGACCGTACCGCCCATGACCGCATTCATGTCGCTCTTGAACAGCGCCTGCGTGATGTAGAGGCCGAGGCCAGGCCAGGCGAATACCGTTTCAGTCAGCACGGCGCCCTCGAGCAGCGAGGCATAGCTCAATCCGATCACGGTGATCAGCGGCACCATGATGTTGGGAAAGGCATGGCGCCAGACGGCGCGCCAGAACGAGTTGCCCTTGATGCGGGCGGCGATGACGTATTCCTGGCCGAGCTGGTCGATCATGAAGCTGCGCGTCATGCGCGCGATATAGGCCAGCGAGTAGTAGCCGAGGATGCTGGCCGGCAGGACCAGATGGGCGAAGGCATTGGCAAAAATATCCCATTCGCCCGCGATCGCCGAGTCGATGAGCAGCACGCCCGTGATCGGCGTGACGACGCCATCGTAGAAGACATCGAGGCGCCCGGCGCCGGCGACCCAGCCGAGCTTGCCGTAGAACACGAAGAGGCCGACGAGCCCGAGCCAGAACACCGGCACCGAATACCCGAAGAGGCCGACCACGCGGATCACATGGTCCTGCCAATGGCCCTTGCGCGCGCCGGCGATCACCCCGGCCGGCACACCGATGGCGATGCCGATGATCGTCGCAATGGTCGCGAGCTCGAAGGTCGCCGGGAACACCCGGATCAAATCGTTGAACACCGGCTGCGAGGTCAGCACCGAGAGGCCGAAATCGCCGCTCAGGATGCGCTTCACGTAGATGAGGTATTGCACGATGAGCGGCTGGTCGAGCCCGAGCGCGTGGTAGGCGAGGTCGTAGGCCTCTTTGGTCGCCTTGTCGCCGACGACCGTCAGCACCGGATCGATATGCGTCAGCCGGCTGATAAAGAACGTGACCGCCGTGAGCCCGATGAAGGTGATGGCGAGCGTGGCGACGAAGGAGACGACCTGCCGGAGGATGGAACCGCCGCGGCGGAGGAAATCTCGTGGGGGCGTGGGATCGTTGCTGGCGGCCTCGGCGGTCACGGTGCGGCTGTTCCTTGCCGGTCGAACAGCCGTACCAGGGCTGCACAGAGCCGGGCAGGAACCGCGAGCCTGGCCTCGACGGCCGCGACGCGCTCAGGCGTGTAATGGTGCGCCGTATCGAGCAGGTTGATCGCGGCGACGATTTCGCCGCCCAGCACGACCGGATAGTTCACCACCGAGCCGCAGCCGAGCGAACCGATGAGCTCATGGTCGGGGAACACCTCGGCGATATCCTCGATGGTGTTGGCGACAAAGGTCCGCCGCTGGTTGAAGACGATGTCGAACCAGTTGCCCGTGTTGCCATGGAGCGGCTTGGTGCCGGACGTCGGATAATCCTTGGGCATGTTGCTGTGGGCGCGGCGGACGACGCCCGCCGGTACATCGACCGTCGTTACCGTGAAAAGCCTGTGGCCGGCCACGGCTTTCGCCAGGTCCTCGAGCGCGTTCCAGGCGGTTTCGGCGTCGCGCGCCTCAGAGATGGCGGCGACAAAGGCAGTTTCAGGCGGCATGCAGACAGCAACCCCAAATGTGTCAACGATGACACTCCCTCATTTCCAGGCGTTCGCGCAAGCCCGACAGGCCGTCGCAGTCTGGCCGGGAGCGCTGGAACCGGCTCGCGATGTGCGTTAGGGCAGTGTCCCGGGCCGGCACCTCGCCGGGCTCCGAACGAGGTTTGACTTGACCGACGTAATCGTTCTCGGCGCGGGCATTGTGGGCGTCTGCGCCGCCATTCATCTCCAGCGCCGCGGCCGCGACGTGCTCCTCCTCGATCGCAAGGCGCCGGGCCGCGAGACCTCCTATGGCAATGCCGGCATCATCCAGCGCGAAGGCGTGCGTCCGCGCGCGTTTCCGCGCGAGTTCGGCGAGCTTCTGCGCATCGCGATGGGGCAGGGGCTCGACACCCGCTACGACCTCGCTGCGCTTCCCGGCTATGCGTCGCCGCTGGCACAATACTGGTGGCATTCGGCACCCGAGCGGTACCGCAAAATCGTCGCCGAATACGCGCCGTTGATCATGAGCTCGGTCACCGAGCATGCCGACCTGATCGCCGCGGCCGGCGCGCACGCGCTGATCGAAAAGAAGGGCTGGATGGTGCTCTACCGCTCCCCCGAACGGCGCGACAAAGCCTTTGCGGAGGCGGCGGGCGACGCGCGCTATGGCGTGGGGAGCGCACAGCTCGATTCGGCAGCGCTTGCCAAGGCCGAGCCGGGCCTCAAGCTGCCGCTTGCGGGCGCCCTGCATTGGACCGATCCGTGGACCGTGCGCGATCCCGGGGCACTGGTTGCCGCCTACGCCGCCTATTTCCAGCAGCTCGGTGGCACCGTTGCCACGGGCGACGCCATGAGCCTCAATGCCAGTGGTTCGGGCTGGAACGTCACCACATCGGCCGGGCCGGTCTCTGCCGCGGACATCGTGGTCGCGCTCGGCCCCTGGTCGAAGGCGCTGACCGAACGGCTTGGCTACCGCCTGCCGCTGTTCGTCAAGCGCGGCTATCACCGCGAATACGCCTATGCTCCCGGGGTCGAGCTCAACCATCCGCTGCTCGATACCGAGACCGGCTACCTGCTGGCACCGATGCGACGCGGCGTCCGCCTCACCACCGGCGCCGAATTTGCCCGCATCGATGCCCCCAAGAATCCCGCGCAGGTCGACGGCACCGAAGCCGTCGCCCGCCAGTTGCTCGATTTCGGCGAGCGGCTCGATGCCGATATGTGGATGGGCGCGCGCCCTGCCACCCCGGACATGAAACCAGTCATCGGCCGCGCACCTCGACACAAGAACGCCTGGTTCGCCTTCGGCCACGCGCATCATGGCCTGACCTTGGGTGCGGTGACCGGGAGGATGATCGCGGAGATGATGACGGGGCAGGACGTCTTCGTAGATGCGAAGCCATTTTCCCCGCAGCGGTTCGGGTAGGGAACGGCACACGGCCTCAGTTGGCCGTCACACCACCTTTCCGGCGAGCAGCTTGATCGAGCGCTTGCGGGTGTCGGAGTCCTGCGGGTCGATGCGAATGGCGTCGGGGAAGCTGAGCTCGATGTCGAGCCGGTGGCCGGCGGCGAGCAGGGCGTTGGGTATCGTGAAGTCGAAGCGCCGCGGCGTCTTGGGCACAGCCCGGACCTCGCCGACGTTGCTGCCGTTGACCCTGACGACGACGCGCTGCCCCTTGGGGCCGGCCATGTCGACTGCGACCAGCTCGAGCATCAGCGTCAGGTTCTGGGCATTGTAAGGCAGGGCAAAGCGCAGACGGGCGCTTTCGCCGACGGCGTGCAGGCCGTCGCCGACGGGACCTTCCCAGCCGCACACCCTGAGCGGCTTGATCAGCCGGTCGTCGGGCGAGGAGCGGAAGGTCACCTCCGTACCGAAGCTGTAGGAGCCGTTCACCGGCTCGTTGAGGCAGGTCGTGGTCTGGTCGAGATAGTAGGCGCGATAGTCGGCCGGCACATCCGGATGCAGCGCCAACCACGTTACGCCGAGCTCGAACAGGGCAACGACGGCGGCGGCGGCATAAAGCCATGGACCTTGGCCGCGGCGCAGCGGGCGAGCGGGGAAAGCGGCGCTAGACAAGGCTCAGCGCTCCATCGATCCAGGCCCGCGCGACGTAGTAGTCTGCAACGAAGAAGCCGAGCACGACGATCCCCGTGATGAGCCAGTTGCGAGCGAGGAGGCGACTGCCCAGGATCGGCAGGGGCGCCATTGCTGCCGTGAAGCGCAGGGTCGAGGCCATGCCGGCGAACAGCGGCACCGTAATGGAAATGAGACTGAATGTGCCGGCTGCCCATTTCCGGCGGACGAAGAGGATCGCCGTCAGCACGAAGCCGGTGATCACCGCGGCCGCAAGCTGCTGCGGAAAGGTGGGGATCCAGCCGGTCTTGGGAAAGTCGGTCAGCGCGTCCCAGACGAACATCAGCGGGTTGCCATAGGCGCGGGCCCAGGCGCGCTGCACATGGAGGAACGCGAGCCCGTCGCCGACGTACCAGCGCAGGAACGCCATATAGACGAAGGCGCCCATGGGCGCGAGCAGCAGCCCGAGCAGGATGTCCGGCCGGCGCAGTATCTCGGGGATGAAGCTGCGGAGCGGCTTGCGGGCGGCGATGTGATCGCCGAGGAGCTGCACGGCCATCGCAATCGACATGAAGACGCCGACAATGCGCGTGGCCGAGAGCAATCCCGCAGCAATGCCAGCGGACAGATACGAACGCCGCTCCAGCGCGACCAGAGCCGCGGTGGTGATCAGGATGAACGCCGCCTCGGTCATGAAGGTGGTGAAGTATATGGACCACGGGCCGGCGAGCAGGTAGGCGGAAAAGATCGTATAGGCCTTGAGGTCCCTGCCGAGCAGCGGCCAGGCGATGATCGAGGTGACATAGGCCATCAGGATCGAAATGCCGGTCGCGAGCGTCATCGTCGGAACCATCGCCAGGACCATGTGGACGAGCCCGACGAAGACCGGCATCAGCGGGAAGAAGGCCCAGTTGCCGGCGGCGTTCATCCCCGGCGTGGGGAAGTGGTGGTAGCCGTGCTCGGCAATGTAGATGTACCAGCCGCAGTCCCACCGGCACATGCCCATCGGGAAGCCGGCGATGCTTTCGTCGCCCACGGACGCTGCGTAGCCGAAATAGCGGATGACAAGGCCGATCAGGACAAAGCCGGCCGGGATCAGCGCCAGCGTCGCAGCCAGCGGCCAGCGCAGCCGGAGCGCGCCGGCGCCTGCCAGCGGAAGATCGGGCTGCAGGACCGTCATGCGGCGCGCCCGACGGCAAGATCGGCCTGGGCAGAATTGACGAGCGGTGCGGCGGCCAGCGGTGCCTGAATGCGCCCCGGCTTGCTGTGATCCAACAGTTCCGAGAGGAGCAGCAGGATCAAAATCCCGCCCAGCAGCATGACGGCGTCGTAGAAAGGACTTTGTCCGATCGCGGCCTTGATCGCCTGCAGCACCATGTCCAGCACCGAACCGACCGCGAACACCGGCAGGCCATGACGGCCAAGCAGCGTCAGGGGTGCGGCAATCGGGCCTTCGGCGATTCGGCCGACGACGGGAAGCGAGCTCAGCACATAGGCGAGGGCCAGGGCATGCAGCAGCCGGGGCAGGGCCAGCGACGTCTTGTCGAACCAGACGAAATAGTCGGGGAAGCCCAGGTGCGAGATCGGCGCCAGCAGTCGGTCGCGACCGAAGGCACCCAGCCAGTCGAGCTTCATCCAGAATACCACCACGATCACCATCACGGCCGCGGCGATGAACAGCCCATTGTCGTAGGGCACGAGCGCGCGCTTCTCGCGCATGGCAACGCCCGAGAAGAGTCCGATCACGAAGATCAGTTGCCAGGCGAGCGGATTGAAGAACCAGCCGCCGGGCAGCGGATAGTTCGGCAGGTTGAGATGGAACTGTCCCGACAGGGCCCAGACCAGGATCGAGCCGAAGATCACCGGCCACGGGTGCTTCCGCCCCACCAGCAGCAGCGCCGGCGTGACGAGCAGCAGCATCAGATAGAGCGGCAGGATGTTGAAATAGCCGAGCTGATGCGTGAGCAGCGGCAGCCCGATGATCGTCGCGAGCGGCTGCGTGAAAAGCGGGCCGATATTGTTGGTCGAGAGCGGTGCGGTGATGCCGAACCAGAGGGCAGCCGCGGCGAAGATCGCAAGCGCCATCACTGTCGTGGTGATATGGACCAGATAGAGCGTGCGGGCCCGGGCCCAGATACGCGCGACCCCCGGCCAGAACGGCGCCACCCGGAACTGCGGCGAGTAGGCGAGGCCGGCCGCGATACCCGACATCAGCACGAACGCTTCGGCCGCGTCGGAAAAGCCGAAATTGCGGCTGGTCCAATTCTCGTAGACCGTACCGGGCGCATGGTCGATGAAGATCGCCACCAGGGCCAGGCCCCGGAACATGTCGAGCCGCTGGTCGCGGCCCGAGGGCCATGCGGCGGCACGGCGGGCATCAGCCGAGGACATTGGCCGTCTCCGGATCGCCGAATTCTTCACCCAGCCTTCCCATGCTGCCCGTCCAGCCTTGATGGATCGTCTCCCACTCGCGCAGGACGGGGCTCGGCTCACTTTCGCTGGGGACGCGCCACAGGGCGGCGAAGGCGGGCAGCGGCCGGCTGGTCGTGGCGATGACGAACGGCGCCAGGATCATCGGCAACGCCACCGGCAGGCTCCAGATCGCGAGTGACGGCGCCAAGGTCATCACCACCGCCAGACCGGCCGCGCCGCAGCAGGTGATCCACCAACTGCCGCTCATCGCCTGGCCAAGGGTCAGCGTTCCATCGTTCCGGTTGCTCGGCGGCCAGCCGCCGTCGAAACCGAAGACCACCCGCAGCACCGCTCGCACCTGGAACATCAGCACGATCGGGGCGGTGATCGTCGACAACACGATTTCGGCCAGGACAGAGACGAGGATCAGTACGCCGTTGCCGAACCCCTTGGCCTTGCCGGCGAGGATGTAGAGCGTCGCGATCAGCAGCTTGGGCAGGATCAGGATGCCGGCAACAAAGCCGATCAACGCCCAGCCTGCCCAGTCGGGACCGGGGCGTTCAAAGCCATAATAGCCATATGCGTAGAGGGGGCGGGCGATGTCCGCCGACGCGATGCTGACGATCAGCAGCGCCAGCCAGACCGGGGGCATCAGGTAGTTGAAGATACCTTGCAGCAGTGTAATGCGGTTCCAGACATGCAAGGAAGGCGCCATGACCACGCGCGAGTGCTGCAAATTCCCCTGGCACCAGCGCTGGTCGCGCTTGGCGAAATCAACGATGTTGTCCGGACCTTCCTCGAACGAGCCTTTGATCGCCGGATCAAGCAGCACTTGGTGGCCCGCACGCGCAAGCAGCGCGGCCTCCACGTAATCGTGGCTGAGGATGTGTCCGCCGAAGGGCGGCCTTCCGTGCAACTGCGGCAGGCCGCAGCTTTCGGCGAAGGCGCGAACACGGAAGATGGCGTTGTGGCCCCAATAGGGGCCTTCGCCGCCCTGCATGAGCGCGGTGCCGCGGGCGAATACCGGGGTGTAGACGGTCGCGGCGAATTGCAATGCGCGGCCGAAGACCGAGCGCGCGTGGACGATTTCCGGAAGCGTCTGCAGCAGGCCGACCTGCGGGGCAGCCTCGATGCGCTGCACCATCGCGACGATGGCCTCCGCTTCCATGAGGCTGTCGGCGTCGAGCACGATCGCATAGTCGTACGCCGCACCGGAATGCCGGATGAAATCCTCGATATTGCCCGCCTTGCGGCCGCTGTTCTTTGGCCGGCGGCGATAAAAAATCTGCTCGCGCGCCCGGCAATCGGTCAGTAGCCGTTCCAGCCACAGCGTCTCGCGCGTCGCTGACTCGAGCGACTGGCTGTCCGAGAGGATGAAAATGTCGAACGCGCCGTGCGCACCGATCTCGAGCAGCCGCGAACTCATCGCCGCTACCCGGGCGAAGGTCGACGGTGGATCCTCGTTGTAGATCGGCATCAGGATGGCGGTACGCCCCTGGGCTCCCGACAGCCGCGGGGCGCCGGCGATGGTTCTGGGCGGCGGCACGAAAAGTCCGAGCATGCCGCCCATGGTGCCCCAGGTCAGCCAGAAGACGCAGAGCGAGGAAAGCGCGAGCCGCACGGTGTCGAGCCACGTCCAACCGTCGCCACGAGCGAGCAGGACGAAGAGCCAGGCGGCGAACACGGCGGTCGCGCTGCTCACCGCAAAGGCCGCCCATCGGAAAGCGAGCGCCCGGTTTCGGCGATATACGGGTGCGGTGCTCAACCGCGTTATCCCCGACGGAGCCGTACCAACGTCCAGAAGCGGAATACACCTCCCCATTCGAACGGGCGCTGAAGAACCTGCTGCGGCATGACGAGCGGAGCCTGTGGGAGGGCGCGCTGCCGGAGGTGTTCGACGGGGAAGAGGATATCGTGCTTCATGCGGCGCGCCACTGATAGAGCCAGGTTTCGGTAAGCTGCCGACCGCCGCCGACCAGATAGGCCCGCAGCTCGACCGGATCTTTGGTGTCGATCTCGGCGTCGATGGCCAAGCGCATCACCCCCGTCTCCGCAATCTTGGAAACAGCAGAATAAGTCACTTTCCCACCCTGTCCGGCGATCGAGGCAACCGCATCGACTTCGTCAGCATCAAGGGCTGCTAACGCACCACCTGCAAAATCGATCACGAACTTTCGCAGAGTGGCTTTGTTGGCAACGCCCGACACGCCGCCCTGGCCGGTCCGCGTGTCGGCCACATAGCCGATCGGCGCCTTGGGATCGGGCAACAGGTCGCCCCAGCGCAGCCGGTACTTGAACTCGGCGGTGTCCCCGGCCTTGAACGGGGTCTTCGGCACCCAGAAGGCGACGATGTTGTCGTCGGCCTCGAGCTTGGCGGGAACCTCGATCAGCCGCACGCTGCCTTCGCCCCACGCGCCCTGCGGTTCAACCAAAATTGATGGGCGCAGGTCGTAGCGGGCACCGTCGTCCTGGTAGTCGATGAACTGGCGGGCCCGTTGCATCAGCCCGAACGCCTTCGGATTGTTCTGCGCGAAATAGGAATTGCCGAGCGAAGGTGGATTGTTGAGGGCCCGCCACGCCATCTCGCCCGTACCGCCGTCCATCAGCAGGCCATCGCTGTCGTGGACCTGCGGCCGATAGTCGTCGAACTGACTGCGATTGGCGTCGGAATACAGGTACATCGAGGTGAGGGGAGCGATGCCCATCTCGGCGACGTCGGCGCGGAAGAAGAAGCGCGCCGTGACATCGACCTGCGTATCCTGCCGATCGGGCCTGGCCGGGTCGAACACGAACCGGAAGGCTCCGGTGACGCTGGGCCCCTCCAGCGAGGCATAGACCGTGACCGCGTTGGGGAAGTCCGCCGGCTCCAGATAGAATGCCGAGAAGCGTGGGAATTCCTCTGGCTGCGCCAGCCATGAGTTGAGCACGGCACCACGTGCGCTGGCGCCGTAGGCATTGCCCCTTCCCAAGGCACGAAAATAGCTTGCGCCCAGGAAGGCCACGAGCTCGGCCATCACGTTGGGCTCGTTCATCGGACAATCGAGACGGAAACCGGCGACCCCGGGGATGGTGATCCCCGACATGGCATTGGCGACGGCCGGATCATGGTAGTTGAAGTCGGCGGAGGTGAAGGAGACCTGATGAGCCGCTCCCTCGATGACCTCGAACATCTCCACCGGCTCTTTGAACAGCCAGCCCATGTGGAAGGGTTCGGCGACATAGCCCATCCCCTGTCCGAGCTTTACCGATCGGTCTTCGCGCGGCTGGATTAGCCGGTAGGCGTCGTAGCTGATGTTCTGGAGCGGTGTCGGCAGGGGTGTCGTATAAGCCTGGTAGGGCTTCCCCGCGAGTGCCTTCATCTGGCCCGTCAGGATATCGAACGAGAAGGCCGTTCCGGTGGCGGCAGTTTCGGCAAAGCTCGCCGGGATAATTGCTGTCGTCGACAGAGCAGCGGCAAGTCCCGCCAGCGCCTTGACCATCTGGCGCCGAGACAACACCAACTCGCCGGACTTCACGACGCCAACCTCCGAGACCTGCGCCCAAGATAACTGCCGCAACGCACAAGGAAATTTATCGTTCGCGCAGGCCTGCTATGCGGCTTGCGCAGACCTTCTCGCGCCGGACTTTTCGTGGCCGAAAAGTGGCGGAAATCAGCCCATGTCGAATGACGATTTAGGCAGCGCGACTTTGCAGTAATCGAACCAAGTCGTGGTTGGGCATTGGCCGCGCGAGTGCAAATCCCTGGAGAATGTCGCAGCCGAGTTCGCCAAGCACATGCGCCTGTTCCATTGACTCGACACCTTCGGCAACGACGCGAATATCGAGGGACTTACCGATATCGACCAGAGAACGGAGCAAGCGCCGCTGCGATTGCGATGCGACGATATCGTCGAGGAAACGGCGATCTATCTTCAGGCGGTCTGGCCGTAGTCGCACGAGGCTGAGGATCGAGGCATGGCCGGTGCCGAAGTCGTCGATGCTCAGCCCGATTCCGAGATCGCGTATGGCATCGATGTTCCAGCCCACCAACGCGTCGACATCGTCGAGAAAGATCGATTCCAAAAGCTCGAAGGAAATGACGTTGGGCGGGATATCGAGTTTTGCCAGGCTCGCTGCGAGCGTTTCGTCCAGCAGGCGGCGGAACGAGACATTTACCGAGACCGAGTGGAGCGGGAGCGCTTCACGGCACCAATTGCGGTAGTCGGCCAGCGATTTGCGCAGGATGATCTCATCGATCGCACTGACGACGTTGAGATCTTCCGCTACCGGCAGGAAACTCCCCGGTGCCAGAATGCCCTCGGTTGGATGGTGCCAGCGGGCAAGCGCCTCGACCCCGACGATCTCGAGGCTCTGTGCGTCGAACAGGGGCTGGTAGTAGGGCTCGAACTCGTCCTCTTCGAGGCCGCGCAGGATGTCGTCGGCCAGCTGCTTGGTCCGGACCGTCTCGCGCTGCAGCGTCTCGGTGAAGAACTCGAAGCCGTTCTTGCCGCGCGCCTTGGCCCGATAGAGCGCAATGTCGGCGTCAATCAGCAGGCGCGACGCATCGGTCATCAGGCCATGCTGCGATGCGATACCGATGCTGGCGCCGAACCGGCACCAGTGCCCGTGGTAGGGGACCGGCGCGCGCATCTGTTTGACGATGGCGCTCGCGAGCTCGCCAAGCCGCGCTGTCGACGCTCCGACCGGGCACACGACCACGAACTCATCGCCGCCAATGCGCGCGACGAATTCCTCGGGACCAAGGTTACGCTTCAGCAGGTCTGCCGCATGAACGAGCATCGCATCCCCGGCCCCGTGGCCGAGCGTGTCATTGATCTGCTTGAAGCGGTCGAGATCGATGTGCAGGACGCCGACGCCGGCATTTTCGCGTGCCGCTTCCGCGCAAAGTTCGCGCAGGACCCGATCGAGATACCGCCGGTTCGGCAAATCCGTCAGCATGTCGTGCAGGGCGTTGTGCTCGATGCGGGCTTTTGCGTCTTCGAGCGCAAGGTTGCGGGCCTCGGCCAAATCCTTGGCGCGCTGCAGCTCGTGCCGAGCGTTGACCTCGTCGGTCACATCCCAATTGGTGCCAAGCACGCGCGGGACGCCCTGGCTATCCCGGAACGTCAGGCTCTCGGCGCGGATGGTTCTCGTCTCGCCGTCGCGACGGACGATCCGAAACTGGCCTCTGAACCCCTCGTCGCGCTCGTTGGCAGCGTAGAAGCCGGCAATCACCGCGTCTCGATCCTCCGGATGCAAGGCCTCGCCCCACTCGCTGGGATGAAACGGCTCGCCCGGCGCTTTGCCGTAGATCTCGCGGATGCGGTCGTCCCAGAAAAAATGGCCGTTGGTGAGGTCGAGCTCGAAAACCCCGATCTTGGTGACCTGCAGCGCGAGTTCGAGCCGCCGCGACAGGTGGGTCAGCTTGTCCTCGACCTCCTTGCGCGCCGTGATGTCGGTATCGGTGCCGATGATGCGCTTGGCCCGTCCGTCGGGGAACCACTCGACGGGCGCGCCGAGGCTCGAGATCCAGATGTACTCTCCATTGGCGAGCCGTTCGCGGTATTCCATCGCCACACGCGGCTGATCACCGCTGTGCTGCTGACCGATATCCGCGAGAATGCGGTCGCGGTCGTCCGGATGGAGACGTTCGACCCAGTTGTCATGTGCGTCGTCCAGCGCGCCATCGCCCGGAAGCCCCCGCATCGTGCGCCAGGTTCTGGAGTGGTAGACGATGCCTGTCTCGATGTCGGAGTCCCAGACGCCCTGGCGTGCACTTTCGAGGGCCATTTCCCAGCGGCTTTCGCTGCGGGCGAGCGCCTCGGTCAGTTGCGTTATGGCGGTGACGTCGCGGATCAGGCCGCCGATTGAGGATGTCGGCGCGTCGATGCTCTCGACCATGACGGCGAGCGTTCGCGGCACCGCCGGCGAGCTGCGATCTACGAGCTCGAGCGTGAGAGCCGGCGCCCCGAGGGTCACGGCGCGTATTGCCGCCAGCAGCATATGGCGACTTTCGGCCGTCAGGCGCCGCAGGAGCTGCTTCGCGGTCACACCGAGACGGATTTGACCCAGCGCCCTGCGCGCACCGGGAGAGCAGGCAAAGCCGACGGCGCGGGACCACTGCCAGTGGCCGAATTCGGCGAATGTCTCCACGCGGTCCGCGGAGCTCGGCGCGACCGGTTGTTCCCGCTCCGTGTCGTTTAGGCGGTCGCGTCCCCCCACAGTACCCCTCAGTTCCGGTCGTGACGCTGAGGCGAGTGTGCAGTTGAAGCGTTGGAAAAGTCTAAAGACAGAACAAAGTCTTAGCGCTTGCGCAGCGTCATTTCCCAGCCCGGGGGCGCGATCGGCACCGTGACGGTTTGGCCCGACGGCGTTTCGACGATGCGGTTTGCCTGGCCCCCGAACGGCTCTCCCTCGACCGATGGCAGCGCGAAGTCGAAAAGGATCAAAAAGCCGCCTGCGGCCAGAACCACGGCCAAGCCGGCATTGGTCAGACGGGGGAGAAAAATCCCGGCGAAGCAAAGCAGGGTGGCGGCCCATGCCGTATCGGCCACCACGAGATAGCCCTGCTCGGTGAGCAGCGGCACGCCGGTGAACTGCGTCGCAAGCGGCGTGAACAACGGGGTGAACTGCGCGGTCGCCACGAGGAGGACCGGAAGAGCCGCGAGAATGCGCGCCCGCCAGCCGCCGCGGATGAGGACGGCAACCGTAATGGCAGCCCCCACGATCACGATCGGGATCATGAGTTCCGGGCTGGCCAGCGCGATCGCCCAGCGGGCCGGCGTAAGAAAGCCGAGGAAGACGCGGCCGCCGAGAAGACTGCCGAACAGCGTCGGGTCGGCGCCCCTGTGGAGCCATGCTTGCCCCGGCGCGGTCAGGACGAAAATGACCATCTGCAGGACGGTCAGCAGGACTGCGGCGGCGGCAAATGGCCACCGAGCCCACGCGGTCCGGCGCTGCGTCCACGACCTGAGCAGCAGGGCCAGCGCGGCGAACACGATCAGCGGCCCGCTGGCGCCCGCAACGATTAGGGCCAGCCAGTCATGCACGGTCCAGAGCCGCGACCGCGGCGGATCGGCAAGGACGACGGCGATGAGGTAAAGGCCGAGATACCAGTGCGTGTTGGTGACGTTGGCGTGCACCTCGGCCAGGTTCGGCATCAGCAAGACATACGCGCTGATCGCCACCTTGACGCGCCAGTCGATCCACGAGAACCGCGACGAGAAGATGAAGGCTGGCACCGCAGCCCGGACAAGGAGCGCGAGCCACACTCCGAACAAGGGGACGACGCCGATCGGCAGATGCGCGGCCAGCTCGAAAATGACGCGCGGAAAAAGCTGTAGATAGCCGGCGTGAGGCTGCAGCAGCATCACCCACCACGGATTGTCGTAGGCATCGGCGAACCAGACCGACCCGTCCTCGGCCCAGAGCATGGCATTGGTGACGATGTCCGGGCGGCGCGCGATAAAGATCAGCAGCGCCACCACGAAGGCGATGGCGGAGGCGCCCTCGCGCTGCGGCCAGCCGGGCACGGGTAGCGGTGTCTTTCCGGGCAAGACGTTGGCCGCGCTCATCAATTCGGCCTCGGCTTCGGGCCGCGGCACGTCCTGCTCGAGCCATTCCTCGATGATTTTGGGGCGGCGCTCGGGCTGCTCGTAGTCGATGGTGGGGGCAATGGCGCGCGCGAATGCGGCAGCCTGGGCGCGAGTCAGCCGATCCTGCACCGGCAGATTGCGCCACAGCCGAAGTGCCTCCCGTTCTGCCGATGCCCGATCCATGCCCCACCTATGAGGTACCTACATTTCACGAGAGCGCCGGAATCGCTATGGTTTTTGCGCAGCCACGGGTGTTGATCGGCTTGGCGATTGCCGCTAGAAGGCAGCCGCGGTCGATTTGCCCAAGGCGGCGCGGCCCCCCGCTGGGGAATAGTTCAACGGTAGAACTACGGACTCTGACTCCGTCAATCTTGGTTCGAATCCAGGTTCCCCAGCCAATTTTTTCATCTCACACATAGGCCCTTTCGGGACGCGATCGCGACGGTCGGTCGCAGCATTGATGACAGAACCGTAAGGTCGCCGCCTTCCCGTCGCCTTGATTGAATCTCATGTGAGCGGCGAACCAAACGGCGAGTTTCGCCGTTATCGGGTAGACCTCGCGTGTTTTTCGCGTATGTAGCTGCCCACCCCGACAACCCAAGATCGCGCCGGCCAGCACCTGGCCGGGCCATAGGATGATGATGACACGCACCCTTAAGTGGATTGCCGCGGCATGTTTTGCGGCGATTTCGACCCTTCCATCGCTCGCGCTCGCCGCGAGCGCATCGCCCGTCGGCACCTGGCAGGTAACCACCGGCGAGGCCCGTTACGCGGTGATGAGCTGCGGCAGCGGCAAGCTTTGCGCCAAGCTCGTCTGGCTGCGCTCCGACGCCCGGACGACGCAGAATATCGCGCTCCTTAACCACTATGTGGTCAGCGGCGCCCGCGCCGAGGGCGGCGGCAAGTGGAGCGGCGACGTCACCCTCAACGGCAACTCCTATGCCGGCACCATGCAGATGGTCTCGACCAACTTCATGACGCTCAAGGGATGCTCGGGCATCCTCTGCCAGACCTACGAGTTCACGCGCATCTGATCGGCCTGATCCCGGCCTTTTCGGGCGCCTCGGCCATGGGCCGGGGCGCTTTGCTTTTGACATGTGCGTAACGGCTGCCCTAAGGTTTTCGCGACGTAACGAACAAGCTGCGCCCGGGCGCCTCGGAATGACCGACGGACGACCGCGCAGGACGAGGTTGGCGAGTGACCGACGAAGATCGGTCCGCCGCCGCAACCGTGCCGCGAGGTGCGGACGCAGCCGACGGGCAGGGACCCGTTCGGCCCGACGCCGGAATCGGGTCCAGCACCCGTCCGGGCGATGCGGCGAGGCGGAAAGACAACGCCCAGACTGGGCCTCGCCGGCCGCGCGGACCGGTGTATGCCGCGCTGGACCTTGGCACCAACAACTGCCGTCTGTTGATCGCGCGGCCACATGACGGCAGCTTCCGCGTGCTCGACGGGTTCACTCGCATTGTGCGCCTCGGCGAGGGGCTGTCGGTCACCGGCCGGCTGAGCGATGCCGCAATGGACCGCACCATCGAGGCGCTGCGGCAGTGCCGCAACAAGCTGCGTGAACACGAACCGGCCCGCATGCGGCTGATCGCGACGGAGGCCTGCCGGGCCGCGAGCAATGGCGTCGAGTTCGTCGCGCGCATCAAGGCCGAGATCGGGCTCGAACTCGAGATCGTCGACCGGCAGACCGAGGCCGAGCTTGCGGTGACCGGCTGTGCCGACCTCATCGAGGAAGAGAGCGCCGGGGCCCTGATGTTCGATATCGGCGGCGGTTCGTCGGAACTGGCCTGGCTCGACTTTCGCGGCGGCCGGCCGAAGCGGCAGGGCCGCATGGCGGCCTCGATCCGCTCCTGGCAGTCGCTGCCGGTCGGCGTCGTCTCGATCGCCGAGCGCTTCGGCGGTGTCGAGGTCACGCCCGAAAGCTTTGAGGCGATGGTCGCGTTCGTCGCCAATCATCTGCGCGAGTTCAAGGGCCGCGGCAAGCTGCGGCAGATGATCGCCGAGCATCCCGTGCACCTGATCGGGACCTCGGGCACGGTGACCACCCTGGCCGGACTGCACCTCGGGCTCGAGCGCTATGAACGGCAGAAGGTCGATGGGCTCTGGATGAACCGCGTCGAAGTCGACGCAACGATGGCGGCGCTGCTGGCGATGCCGTTCGAGCGGCGGGTCTCGCATCCCTGCATCGGCCGCGACCGCGCCGACCTCGTGCTGCCCGGTTGCGCCATCTTCGAGGCGATCCGCCGCGAATGGCCGACCGAACGCGTGCGCGTCGCCGACCGCGGCCTGCGGGAGGGCATCCTGATTTCGCTGATCGACGCGGATCGCACGAACGGCCGCCGGCCGCAGATGAGGCGCTGATGGTCAAGACCACCAACATGGGCGGCGGTACCGGCCGCCAATCCGACCGCGACCTCAAGGTACGAGTGAAGACCGCCAAGGGCCGCAAGATCGGCTCGACGCTATGGCTGCAGCGGCAGCTCAACGATCCTTACGTGGCACGCGCCAAGGCCGAGGGCCTGCGGTCGCGCGCTGCCTACAAGCTCATCGAGATCAACGAGCGCTACAAGCTGCTGCACAAGGGCATGCGCGTCGTCGATCTGGGCGCTGCGCCGGGCGGCTGGAGCCAGATCGCCGCGCCGATCGTGGGCTCGACGGCCGACAAGCCGCTGATCGTCGGTATCGATTTTCTCGAAATGGACCCGATCGACGGTGTGATCCTGCTCCAAAAGGATTTTACCGACGACGACGCGCCCAAGCTGCTGATCGAAGCGCTGGGCGGACACAAGCCGGACCTGGTGCTGTCCGACATGGCGGCGCCGACGACCGGCCACCGGGCGACGGATCATCTGCGCATCATGGCGCTGGTCGAGCTCGCCGCAGATTTCGCCATCCAGGTGCTGGCACCCGGCGGCGCGTTCGTCTCGAAAGTGTTTCAGGGCGGCACCGAGCACGAGCTGCTGGCCATGCTGAAACGGCATTTTACCACGACGGTGCACGCCAAGCCTCCGGCGTCGCGGACCGGAAGCGCCGAGACATATCTCGTGGCCAAGGGGTTCAAGGGATAGGGTAGCGAGTACGGGCCAGTCTTGTCAGGAATTCGTCAACTGGCCCGCCGGGCGCCAGAAGTGGTCGTCCTCGGTCCTAGCCAGGCGTGCTCGGCCCGCCGGCGTCGAGGATCCTGCGTATCTTTCGCGCGAGGTCGTTTAGAGAGTATGGCTTCTGGAGGAAGTTGGTCCCGGCGTCCACGACGCCGTTGTGAACGATGGCATTGCGCGTATAGCCGGTCGAGAACAGCAACTTGAGGCTGCGGTGCAACTGGACCGCTTTGTTGGCGAGTTCGCGCCCGGTCATGCCTGGCATGACAACGTCGGTGAAGAGCAGCGCAATCTCACTATTGGCCTGCATCAACTCCAGGGCCGACCGTCCATCCATGGCTTCCAGAACAGTGTAGCCGAGCTCGTGGAGCGCTTCGACGGCAAAGTTTCGTACGCGCTCGTCGTCCTCGACCACGAGGATCGTCTCGGTACCGCCGCGGGGAGCCAGCTCGGCTTTGGGCCGTTCGACGATCGTCGCTGCCCCGATCTGTCGCGGCAAGTAGAGCTTCACTGTCGTGCCGTGGCCGACCTCGCTGTAGATCTTCACGTGTCCGCCTGACTGCTTGGCAAAGCCGTACACCTGGCTCATGCCGAGCCCTGTGCCCTTGCCGAGGGGCTTGGTCGTGAAGAATGGGTCAAAGACTTTAGCAAGCACGTCCGCCGTCATGCCCTGACCGGTGTCGGTTACGGCGATCAGCACGTATTGGCCCTCAGTCATCTGGTTGTCGCGTGCATAACGGTCGTCCACATAGGCGTTGCTGGTTTCGATCGTCAGATTGCCGCCGTCGGGCATCGCATCGCGGGCGTTAACCGCAAGGTTGAGAATCACGTTCTCCAGCTGGCTGGGGTCTGCCTTGGCGTTCCACAGCCCCGCTGCCAGGACCGTCTCTACGTGGATGGTTTCGCCCAGCGTGCGACTAAGCAGGTCGCTCATTCCGGACGTCAGCTTGTTGACGTCGAGGGTCACCGGCTCGAGGGGACTCTGACGCGAAAACTGCAGGAGCCGCTGCGTGAGTCCGGCGGCACGGTAGGCGCTGTCGAGTGCGCCCTCGATGAACTTGTCAACGTCGAGGTCTCCCCGGCGCAGCCGCCTTTGAATCAGATTGAGTGCGCCTATGACACCTGCCAGCATGTTGTTGAAGTCATGCGCGATGCCACCGGTCAGTTGTCCAATAGCTTCCATCTTCTGCGCCTGACGAAGGGCTTCCTCGGCCTGCATGCGGCTCGTCACTTCATCGGTAACACGCTGTTCAAGCTCTTGAATGAGCCGCGCGAGCTCGGCGCCTGCGCTATCGGCCTGCCGACGGGCTTCGAGCAGCTGACGTTCGTAGCGTCGACGATCTGTCGCCTTGAATACCGTAACGCGGATGAACGCCCGCGCATCGCCGACTGGTCCCCGCTGGACGGCATTCACCAGAACGGGAATGGGCTCCGCCCTCGTCGCAATATCGAGCGCCACCTCGTCGAAGAAACCCTGCATCTGGAGGAGCGGTGCAAAATGCGTCTCGAAGTAGATCTTGCCCGCAATAGTCAGCAGATCAGGAAAGCGCTTGCCAATGAGGCTTTGCGGATCGATGTCGAGCCAGCGCCCGAAGGTGCGGTTGCAACGCTGAATCCGGGCATCTGCGCCAAGCGACAGATAACCGCATGGCGCATTCTCGAACAGGTCCTCGAGGTCGTCGTCCTCGGCCCCGATTGGCGGGAGACTTGGCAACTACAAGTACGCCTTGATCGCGGCTATCGTTTCCTCGGGTGCACTGAGGTTGGGGCAGTGTCCGGTTGCCTCGAGGAACGTGATCGAGCTGTTGGGCAAATGCTCGTGCACGTAGCGGCCGACTTCCACCGGAGCGATGACGTCTTCGGAACACTGCAGGATCAGCGATGGTGTCCGCAGACGGGCGAGGTCTTCACGATTGTCGGAGAGAAACGTCGCCTTGGCGAAACGCCTCGCGATATCCGGGTCGGTCCGGCAAAAACTGTTCGTGAGTTCCTGCCCGAGTTGGGGCCGGTCCGGATTTCCCATGATGACCGGAGCCATCGCCTCGGACCAACCCATGTGATTGGAGTCGAGGAATTCGAGCAGCTCACTGATCTGCGGTTCCGAAAAGCCGCCGACATAGTTGCCATCGTTGATATAGCGCGGCGAGGGGCCGACCAGGATAAGGTTGGAGAAGACTTCCGGAGCCTTGATGGCGGCCAGAATGCCGATCATCGCGCTGACCGAATGGCCGACGAAGACCACGTCGTCGAGTTCGAACGCCTTGCAAATCTCCAGCACGTCGTCGGCGTAGCCGTCGAGCGACGAATACCTTGCGGGATCGTATGCACTGAGGTCAGAGCTGCCTGAACCCACGTGGTCGAACAGTACCACCTGGTAGTCATCTTCGAACGCCGGCGCCACATAGCGCCACATATTCTGATCGCACCCAAACCCGTGCGCGAACAGCATCGGTGTGCCGCCGCGGCCGGAAATGTTGACGTTGAAGCGTCGACCCACGTCTTGGCGGTTCATCTAGTCCCCCCGATGCCTAGCAGCATCGAACGTGCGGCGTAGCAGTTTGGTTGCTTGG
>DATMTK010000205.1:0-14069 GCA_035564755.1 Devosia sp.
CGTGTCGATGATCTCGTTGCGCAGCGTCGGGCGCCGGGCCTTTTCGAGCTCGAAATTCAAGAATTGCACGTCGAACGGCGCATTGTGGGCAATGACGATGCCGTCGCCCAGAAACTCCAGCAGCTCGTCGGCGACCTCGGCAAAGCGCGGCTTGTCGGCGAGGAACTCGTCGCTGAGCCCATGCACCTGGAAGGCGTCTTCGGTCATCCGCCGGTCCGGGTTGATGTATTTGTGGAAGTGCCGGCCGGTCGGGATGTGGTTGATGAGCTCGACGCCACCGATCTCGACCACCCGGTCCCCCGTCAGGGGGTTGAGGCCGGTGGTTTCGGTATCGAGCACGATCTCGCGGTTCATTCAGGTTCCTTGGCCAAGCCGGGTCACGAGGTCAACCACCTGCCGGCGGGTGTCGTCCAGACTCGCGCCGGTATCGATGAGGTAGTCGGCCCGTTTCCGCTTTTCAGCCTGCGGCATCTGGCGGGCAAGGATGGCCTCGAGCTTTTCCACGCTCATGCCCGGCCGGCTCAGCGCCCGCTCGCGAATCGCCGCCTCCGGCGCGGTCACGACCAGCACGGCGTCGAGGCCGTAGTCGGCACCGGTCTCGAACAGCAGCGGAATGTCCGCCACCGCCAGTTTCGCCCCGTGCCGCTCCGCCTCGTCGAGGAAGGCCCGGATCCGCGCACGGACGAGCGGATGGACGACCGCTTCGAGCGCCGCGAGCTTGCCCGGCGCCTTCACCAGCGTCCGGCTCAGCGCCGCCCGGTCGACCTCGCCGTTCCGGGTCGTCCCCGGAAACAGCGCCTCGATCGGCGCCGCCGCCGCGCCGCGGTACAGCTCGTGCACGACGTCGTCGGCGGCGATCAGCGGCACGCCGAGCTCGGCCAGCATCCTGCCCACCGTCGATTTGCCCGAGGCGATGGAGCCGGTGAGGCCGAGCCGCAGCATCAGAGCGTCGCCTCGACCAGCGCCCGCAACTCCGGGGTCACCTCGGGTTTCGTGCCGAACCACGCCTCGAACCCCGGCACCGCCTGGTGCAGCAGCATGCCGAGCCCGTCCACCACCTTGAGGCCGAGGGTTTTGGCCTCCTCGAGCAGCGGCGTCAGCAGCGGCACATAGACGAGGTCGGTCACCACCGCATCCTCCGGCAGCCGGCTGAGGTCGAAGGCCTCGAAGGTCGTCCCCTTCATGCCCACCGAGCTGGTGTTGACGACGAGCCGCGCGTTGGGCGCCCGCGCCGAGAATTCGTGCAGGCCGCCGCATTCGATCTTGCCCTCGAATTCGATGGCCAGTGCCTCGGCCTTGTCGATGGTGCGGTTGAGCAAATGGATGCGCCCGACATTGCGCGATTTGAGCGCGACCAGGATGGCACGCGAGGCGCCCCCCGCCCCGAGCACGATCACGTCCTCGAGGTCCTTGTCCCAGCCCGGGGCGTTTTGGTCGAGATTGCCGAGGAAGCCCAGATAGTCGGTGTTGAAGCCGGTGACCTCGTCGCCCTTGAGCACCAGGGTGTTGACCGCGCCGATCTCTTCGGCGAGCGGGTCACGCTCGTCGCAGAGCGCATACGCCATCTCCTTGTGCGGGATGGTCACGTTGCCGCCGGCGAACTCGCCCGCCTTGAGCCGGGCGAAGAAGTCCGGCAGTGCGTCCGGCGTCACATCGATCGGCTCGTAGCTGCCCTCGATGCCGTAGTGCTTGAGCCAATAGCCGTGGATCAGCGGCGAGCGCGAATGGGCAATGGGATGACCGATGACGAAGGCGCGTTTCACGTGAATCCTTTCGGGATCGTCCGGCGGCGAAATCGACTCGACTCCCGTGACAGTTTCGAGTCCACCCGGCAATCCCTGCGCGGCCGGAGGCCCGAGTCGCGGCCGCACTTTTGGTTGGCGGTGCCAATCCACAGAGTCATTGTTGGGAGGGGCGACGCGGCGGTGGAAAGCGGCCGCCGCGGGTCCAGAAGCCGCGTTGCCCCCGCTCACCGAAAGCCTCTCCACAGCAACGCCCCGGCGAGGGTTAATGAAAGCTTAACGGCGGAATCGGGGATAACAGGATTCCACCGCTCGCCGGATATCGACTCCTTATCCCCAGCCCGGCGGGCCGCGCCGCAATGGTTAACGATCCCTTAACGCCGTCGACTCCCGGCTTGTTGTTCATTGCGAGCCTTCGGCTGTCCCCAGCTTGCGGATGCGACTTCGTGGATCGCGGTCAAAGCCGGGTCCGGCTATCCCCGCTGCGCGAATTCCTGCAAAACACGGCTATGATACTGATGATAAAAGAATCTCTCTTTCTTATCGGATCCCGACTGTGAGCCCGGTGCGCAAACCGCTCCTCGAAGCAGTCCGTGGACAGCGCCAGCCCCGGCCGCCGGTCTGGATCATGCGGCAGGCCGGTCGGTATCTGCCGGAATACCGGGAAACCCGGGCCAAGGTCGGAAGTTTCCTTGAGCTCTGCTACAGCCCCACCCTGGCGGCGGAAGTCACGCTGCAGCCGCTGCGGCGGTTCGAGCTCGACGCGGCGATCCTGTTCTCCGATATCCTCGTGATCCCGGATGCCTTGGGCCAGAAGGTGGGTTTCGAGACGGGGGAAGGCCCCCGGCTCGAACCGATCACGCCAGAGAGGCTGGGGAAGCTGACACCGGATAACGTCAATCACCACCTCGAGCCGGTGCTGGACGCCATGAGCCGGGTCAGGTCGGCTTTGGCTCCGGAGAAGACGCTGATCGGCTTTTGCGGGTCGCCCTGGACGGTTGCGACCTACATGATCGCCGGGCACGGTTCACCCGACCAGGCCGAGGCACGGCTGTTCGCTCTCACGCAGCCTGAGGCGTTCGCCCGGCTGATCGATATTCTGGTCGAGGCCTCGATCCGGTATCTCGTGGCGCAGCTCAAAGCCGGCGCCGACGTCGTCCAGCTCTTTGAAAGCTGGGCCTTGAACCTCGATGAAGAGGCCTTCCGGGCGCAGGTCATTGTGCCCAATCGGCGGATCGTTGCCGGCGTTCGCGCTGAAATTCCCGAGGCGGCGTTCATCGGGTTTCCGCGTGGGGCGGCCGGCATGATCGCCGAATATGCCGAAAAGACCGGCGTAAACGCGCTGGGCCTCGACTATGCGATGCCGGTCGGCTTTGCCGACACGGCCCTGCCCAGGGCACTGCCGGTGCAGGGCAATCTCGATCCGCTGCGGCTGGTGGCCGGCGGCGCGCAGCTCGAGGAGCGGAGCCGGGCGATCATCGGCGGCTTTGCCAATCGGCCGCATATCTTCAACCTGGGCCATGGGATAGTGCCTCAAACGCCGATCGAGAACGTCGACCGGCTGATCCGGATCGTCAAAGGGGGCTGAGGATGGATTGGGTCGGATTTGCCGAGACCTGGGTCAAGGCGGCGCATGTGATTTCGGTGATCGCCTGGATCGCCGGGATGATGTATCTGCCCCGGCTCTTCGTCTATCACACGGCGGCCGAAAAGGGCTCGATCCAGTCAGAGACGTTCAAGGTCATGGAGCGCCGGCTCTATCGCGGTATCATCCGGCCGGCGATGATCCTGACCTTCGTGTTCGGCCTCATCATGGTGTTCACCCCCGGCATCGTCGACTGGCACCAGGGCTGGCCGTGGGTGAAGGGCGCGGCGGTGATCCTGCTCACCGCCATCCATGGCTATTACGGCCGGCAGGTGCGAGCCTTCGCCGCCGACCGGAACGAAAAGCCGCAGGGCTTCTGGCGCGTCGTCAACGAGCTGCCGTTCGTGCTGGTCATCATCATCGTGGTCATGGTCATCGTCCGTCCGTTCTGAGGACGAGCGAATGGCGAGCGGGGAACCGGAGGCGAAAGAGGGGCGCCTCAGCTCTGCTCGCGTCTCCCTCCTGTTTCACGTGAATCGCTCCGTCGTGTTCAGCCTCCCCTTGAACACGACGGGGGTTTTGGCTATCTCATGCCGCGTCGCACCGACAAAGCGCTCGCCGCCCGGCGAAGCAAAGCGCCAGGTGCCTTCCCCAACATCCTTGAATCTTCTCGGGTCTCCCGCCGTATGGAAAAACTCAAGCTCAGCGAGCTCAAGGCCAAATCCCCTGCTGAACTGCTCACCTTTGCCGAGGAATACGAGGTCGAAAACGCCTCGACCATGCGCAAGCAGGAGCTGATGTTCGCGATTCTCAAGCAACTGGCCGACCGCGATATCGAAATTACCGGCGAAGGGGTCGTCGAAGTCCTGCCCGACGGCTTCGGGTTCCTGCGCTCGCCGGACGCCAACTACCTGCCCGGCCCCGACGACATCTACGTTTCCCCCAGCCAGATCCGGCGATTTTCGCTCAGGACCGGCGACACGGTGGAGGGCGAAATCCGCTCTCCCAAGGAGGGCGAGCGCTATTTTGCCCTGCTCAAGGTTGCGACGATCAATTTCGAAGACCCCGAAAAGGTCCGCCACAAGGTCAATTTCGACAATCTGACCCCGCTCTATCCTGACGAGCGCTTGCGGCTCGAGCTGCCCGATCCGACCAACAAGGACAAGTCGGCGCGCGTGATGGATCTGGTGGCGCCGCTCGGCAAGGGCCAGCGCGCCCTGATCGTGGCACCGCCGCGGACCGGCAAGACCGTGTTGATGCAGAACATCGCGCAGTCGATCGCGACCAACCACCCCGAATGCTACCTGATCGTGCTGCTGATCGACGAGCGGCCCGAGGAAGTCACCGACATGCAGCGCTCGGTGCGCGGCGAGGTGATCTCCTCGACCTTCGACGAGCCGGCGAGCCGCCACGTGCAGGTCGCCGAAATGGTGATCGAAAAGGCCAAGCGTCTCGTCGAGCACAAGCGCGACGTCGTGATCCTGCTCGATTCGATCACCCGCCTCGGCCGCGCCTACAACACCGTGGTGCCGAGCTCGGGCAAGGTACTCACGGGCGGCGTCGACGCCAACGCCCTGCAGCGCCCCAAGCGCTTCTTCGGCGCGGCGCGCAACATCGAGGACGGCGGCTCGCTGACCATCATTTCGACGGCGCTGATCGATACCGGCAGCCGCATGGACGAAGTGATCTTCGAAGAGTTCAAGGGCACCGGCAACTCCGAAATCATCCTCGACCGCAAGGTTTCCGACAAGCGCATCTTCCCCGCGCTCGACGTCACCAAGTCGGGCACCCGCAAGGAAGAGCTGCTGGTCGAGCCGGATATCCTCAGGAAGATGTATGTCCTGCGCCGCATCCTCAATCCGATGGGCACGGTCGACGCCATGGAGTTCCTGATGGACAAGATCCGCCAGACCAAGACCAATTCCGACTTCTTCGATTCGATGAATACATAAAACGGGTTAGGGTCGCATGACAGCGAGCCTGCCTGGCCGAAGCGATCATCGTCGGGGGCGCCGTTTCCCAACCAGTCGGTGTCGTCCCCGGCATGACCCGCGACCCATCGTTCCGCTGGCGCTGACCCGCCCATGCATCCCGGCTTTCGCCGGGATCACAGGCCGTGGAAGGGCGCCGGCCGGTGAGTGACGCCGACACCATCGTCGCCCTGAGCTCCGGCGCCCCGCCCGCCGGGGTTGCCGTGATCCGCATTTCCGGGCCGCGCACAAGCGCCGTTCTGGAATATCTCTCTATCAGTGGCCCGGCGCCGCGCCGCCTCACTCTCGCCGAGCTGCGCGCCGCTGGCCAGCTTGTCGACACCGGGCTCGTCGCCTGGATGCCCGGGCCCCACTCCTTTACCGGCGAGGACACGGCGGAGCTGCAGGTGCACGGCTCGCCGGCCGTGGTTAGAACGCTGCTTCGGTCGATCGCGGCATTGCCTGGCGTGCGGCTGGCCGAGGCCGGCGAGTTCACCCGCCGCGCCTTCCTCAACGGCAAGCTCGATCTCACCGAGGTGGAGGGGCTCGGTGACCTGATCGCGGCCGAAACCGAGACGCAACGCCAGCAGGCAGTGGCCCGTCTGGGTGGCGGCCTGTCGGGCATGATCAGCGGCTGGCGCGAGACGCTGCTCGAGGCCCGTGCCGAGATCGAGGCGCGGCTGGATTTCTCCGATGAGGGCGATGTGTCAGATGCCGTTCCGCCAAGGGTACTGGCTGCGGTCGAGCGTCTCGCCGCGGAGCTGCGGGAGGCGGTCGATTCGGTGGGTCGCGGCCGCATTGTGCGTGAGGGGCTGCGCGTGGCGCTCGCCGGGCCGCCCAATGTCGGCAAGTCGTCGCTGCTCAACGCGCTGAGCAAGTCGGACCTGGCGATCGTGTCGGATGAGCCGGGGACGACGCGGGACGTACGCGAGGTGGCGCTGGACCTCGGCGGCCGGCTCGTCGTGTTGGTCGATATGGCCGGCCTGCGCTCGACCGAAAGCCGGGCGGAAGCCGAGGGCGTGCGCCGGGCCGAAGCCGAGATCGCGCGGGCCGATCTCGTGCTCTGGCTGATGGCGCCGGACGTCGATCTGCGCGATCCGCCTGTGCAGACCCCGCTGTGGACAGTGGGGACAAAGTCGGATTTGGGCGCGGTTCGTGCGCGGTATGTTCTGTCGGTGGAACAAAATGTGGGCGTTGATGAACTGCTTGCTGCGCTGGCGGAATTTGCCGGCGAGGCGGCCGGAGCGGGCGCCCCTGCCCTGTTGAGCCGCGAGCGGGACCTCCAGGCCCTGCACGGAGCTCAGGCGGCTGTGGATCGTTTCCTGTCCGACGGGGCCACCGACGAAATTGCAGCAGAACATTTGCGGCAGGCCTCGCTGGCGCTCGAGCGTCTGCTCGGCCGCATCGACACGGAGCAGGTCCTCGACCGGCTGTTTGCCGGCTTCTGCATCGGCAAGTGACTCACGTGAAACATTGCGCTAGACGGCGCGCATGAGCGATTTCGGGGTCATCATCGTCGGCGGCGGACATGCCGGTTCGGAAGCGGCGGCGGCCGCGGCGCGTGTCGGCGTGCCGACCGCACTGATCACGCATAAATTCGCGACCATCGGCGAGATGAGCTGCAACCCGGCCATCGGCGGGCTCGGCAAAGGTCATCTGGTGCGCGAGATCGACGCCCTCGACGGCCTCATGGGGCGGGTCGCCGACGCCGCCGGCATCCAGTTTCGGGTGCTCAACCGGCGCAAGGGCCCGGCTGTGCGCGGCCCGCGTGCCCAGGCGGACCGCACGCTCTACAAGCAGGCGATGCAGGCCGCCCTTTCCGCGCAGGCCAATCTCACGATCATCGAAGGCGAAGTCGACGACCTCATTGTCGAGGACGGCAATATAACAGGAGTCATCCTGCTCGACGGCTGGCGCTACTCGACAAAGTCCGTGGTCTTGACAACCGGGACGTTCCTGCGCGGTCTGATCCACCGGGGCGAGGAAACGATCCCGGCGGGCCGGGTCGGAGAAAAGCCGGTGCTCGGGCTGTCAAACCGCCTTGAGGCGCTCGGACTGAGCCTGGGGCGGCTGAAGACGGGCACCCCTGCCCGGCTCGACGGAACGTCGATCGACTTTACGGGGCTCGAGAAGCAGCCCGGCGATGATCCGCCGGAGCCGTTCTCGTCCTTGACCGACGCGATCACGACGCCGCAGATCAATTGCTATATTACCCGCACGTCCGCCGAGACGCACCGGATCATCGCCGACAACCTGCATCGCTCGGCGATGTATTCGGGTCGCATCCAGTCGCGGGGCCCGCGGTACTGTCCGTCGATCGAGGACAAGGTCGTGCGCTTCGCCGATCGCGACAGCCACCAGATCTTCCTCGAGCCCGAGGGCCTCGACAACCCGACGATCTATCCCAACGGGCTCTCGACCTCGCTGCCCGCCGAGGTCCAGGAGCAGTTCCTGAAGACCCTGCCGGGGCTCGAGAATGTCCGGATCATGCGGCCGGGCTATGCGATCGAGTACGATTATGTCGATCCGCGCGAACTCAAGGCGACCCTGGAGCTGAAGCGCCTGCCGGGTCTTTATCTGGCTGGCCAGATCAACGGCACGACCGGCTACGAGGAGGCGGCGGCGCAGGGGCTGCTGGCCGGCGCCAATGCCGCGCTGGCGGCCAAGGGCGAGCAGCCAATCGTGCTCTCCCGCACCGAGTCGTATCTTGGCGTGATGGTCGACGACCTGATCACGCGCGGCGTCGCCGAGCCCTATCGCATGTTCACGTCGCGCGCCGAGTTCCGCCTGCACCTGCGCAGCGATAATGCCGATCAGCGGCTCACCGAGCTGGGCATCACCAAGGGGTTGGTCGGAGCGACTCGTCAAGATCACTACCAAACGAAGATCAAGGCGCTTGATCAAGGTCGAACGCTGCTCCAGTCGCTGCGAACGACACCGAGCAAGGCGCGCGAGGCCGGCATCGTGGTCAATGCCGATGGACATCACCGGAGTGCTTTCGATTTGCTGGCCTACCCGAATGTCGGGCCGGCGGAGGTGACGGCGCTGTGGCCGGAGATCGGCACGATTGGAACGGCGATTCTCGAACAGTTGTCCATCGATGCACAATACGCGGTCTATCTCGACCGGCAAAAGGCCGATGTCGAGGCCATGCGGCGGGATGAGGGCGTCGCGATCCCAGCCTGGCTCGACTATGCGGATATACCTGGACTTTCCAACGAGTTGCGGCAGAAGCTGACCGCACACCGGCCGCAGACCCTGGCGCAGGCGCAGGCGATCGAGGGCATGACGCCGGCGGCGGCGACGTTGCTGCTGGCGATCATCCGCCGCGGCGCATTGCGCAAAGCCGGATGAGCCTCCGCGACGACCTCGAGCACTACGCGGCGCTGCTCCGGAAATGGAACGCCGTCCAGAATCTCGTTTCACGTGAAACACTCGCTGAGATCTGGCCGCGGCATATCGAGGACAGTCTGCAGCTCGTGCCGCTGCTGCGGCCGCACGACCGCCAAATCATCGATCTCGGAAGCGGAGGGGGGCTCCCGGCCATCCCGATGGCCATTGCCAGCCGGGAAACGGAACGGCGATTCACTCTGGTCGAGCCGGTGGCGAAAAAAGCGTCGTTCCTGCGGGCGGTTGCGCGCGAACTGGCGTTGCCGGTCAGCGTGGAATCGGTGCGCGCGGAGCAAATTGATTCACGTGAAACATTCGATGTCGTGACGTCGCGGGCGCTGGCGGCGCTGCCGAAGCTGCTCGGTTATGGGGTGGATTTCCTGCGTCCCGGCGGGCATATGTTGCTGCTCAAGGGCCGCACTTTTCGTGAAGAAATGGCCTTAGCGGCTCAACTTTTCGACTTTGATGTGATAGTGCATCCGAGCAGCACCGATCCCGAGGCGGCTATCCTCGAGATCAGCAATCCGCGTGCGAAATCAGCGGTTTAGGGGACAACTGTGCCGCGCATCATTACGCTGGCGAACCAAAAGGGCGGCGTCGGCAAGACGACGACCGCCATCAATCTGGCGACGGCGCTGGCCGCGATCGGCGAGCGGGTCCTGATCGTCGACCTCGACCCGCAGGGCAATGCCTCGACGGGGCTGGGCATCGATCGCAAGGCGCGCGAGGTGTCGTCCTACGATCTGGTCGTGGGCGAGGCGGGAGTGACCGAGGCGGCGATCATGACCGGCGTGCCGAACGTCGCGATCGTGCCGTCGACCCTCGACCTGCTGGGCGTCGAGCAGGTGATCGCGACACAGCCGGACCGGGCGTTCAAGCTGCGCAACGCCTTCCGGTCGCTGGGCGACCTGGTGATCGAGGGCAAGGCGGTGACTTACGTCCTCATCGATTGCCCGCCCTCGCTCAACCTTTTGACGGTCAACGCGCTGGTCGCGGCGGACGCGGTGCTGGTGCCGATGCAGTGCGAGTTCTTCGCGCTCGAAGGATTGAGCCAACTGCTTCAAACCATTGAGCAAATCCGGACAAATCTCAATCCGCGCCTCGCCATCCAGGGGGTGGTGATGACCATGTTCGACAAGCGCAACACGCTCAGCGAACAGGTGCTCAACGACGTGCGCGGCACCATGGGAAATCTGGTCTACGAGACGGTGATCCCGCGCAATGTCCGGCTTTCCGAGGCGCCGTCCTACGGCAAGCCGGCGCTGCTCTACGATCTCAAATGTGCCGGCAGCCAGGCGTATCTGCGCCTGGCGACCGAGGTAATCCGCCGCGAGCGGCAACTGGCGGCGGCATGACATGGCGGAGCCCAAGATGAGCGAAAAACCCTCCCGGCTCGGCCGCGGCCTTGCGGCGCTGATCGGCGACATGGCGCCGATCGATGCGCCGCGTGTCGCCGATCACGCCAATGGCGGGCCGAAGCGACTGCCGGTGGAATTCCTGATCGCCAACCGCGCCAATCCGCGGCGCGATTTCGACAGCGACCAGCTCGACGAGCTGACCAGTTCGATCAAGGAGAAGGGGGTCATGCAGCCGCTGCTGGTGCGGCCGAGCGAAGACCCCAACATCTTCGAGATCATCGCCGGCGAGCGGCGCTGGCGGGCGGCGCAACGGGCCGGCCTGCACGACGTGCCGGTGATCGTTCGCGAGGTGGACGACAAGGAAGCGCTCGAGCTCGCCATCATCGAAAACGTGCAGCGCGTGGATCTCAATCCACTCGAAGAAGCACAGGGTTATGAACAGCTTATTGAGCAGTTTTCCTATACACAGCAAGACCTTGCCCAGGTCATCGGCAAGTCCCGCTCGCACGTCGCCAACACGCTCAGACTGCTGAAGCTGCCACGCGAGGTGCGCGACATGGTCAGCAACGGCCAGCTCACCGCCGGCCATGCGCGCACGCTGATCACCGCCGACGATCCGATGGCGCTGGCGCAGGAAATCGTGGCGCGCGGCCTCTCGGTGCGCGAGGCCGAGGCGCTGAGCCAGCAGGGCGTCGACAAGCCGGCCAAGACCAGGCTGGGGTCGACGCCGATGCCACGCGACGCGGACATCATCGCGTTGGAAAAGCGGCTCGCGGATGCCCTCGGGCTCAAGGTCGCGCTGGCCTACAAGCTCGACGGCAGCGGCACGCTGCAGATCAACTATCGGTCGCTCGAACAGCTCGATTCGGTCCTGGCGCTGCTGACGGGGTCGAACTAGGCGTTATTCCATTCCAGGGGGCGGGTGTCCCCAGGGGCCGCGATCTGCGAACTCTGTTCTCGTGGCCGAACGGAGGTTCCCGCTTGCGCGGGAATGACCTGGTGGGAGGGACCGAGAGATCTGCGCAGCTATAGAACGGTATCCCAGCTGTCCCGGGACCATACCGGCTTTGGAGATCGCGGACGTCATCGAGAGCGGCCGCCGGCGCAACATCATTGGCGCCGTTGCCCGTCAGTGCTGCGCGGCGATCTGGGTGAGGGCGAGGAAGGCGCGGCGCATGACGGTTTCGGCGCGGCCGTAATTCTTGCGGCTGTCCGCGGTGGCGCGCAGCAGGCGGTCGAGGGCCTGGGCGAGGGCAGCGTCGGACCAAAGCCTGAGTTGTTGTTCTAGAGCGGCCTTCCGGGAAAAATGCGGCTTCGGCCGGGCGCCTTCAAGCACGTCGCGGGGCGAGGTGCCGGCATCGACGAGCGTGCGCCAGCGCCTGAGCTGGGTGAAATGCGAGGTCAGCGACGACAGCAATTGCTGCGGGTTGACCGCGGCGCCGAGAGCGCGGTTCAGCGCGGCGTCGAGCCGGTCGGCGTGGCCGGTGCCCACCGCGTCGGCGACCTCGTCGAGCACCAGGGCGGCGTTGTCGGCGCACAGGACCAGCACGTCGTCGCGGGTCAGCACTTTGGAGTCGGCCGCATAGAGGCTGAGCTTTTCGAGCTCGCGGCGGGTGACCTCGCGATCGTTGCCGAGGGTTTCGCGCAACGTCGAGGCGACGTCGGGGTCGGTGCGGATGCCGGCGGCGGCAAAGGTCTCGTTGATCAGCCGCAGGATGGTTTCGTCGCTGTCGGCATAACAGGGCAAGGCACGGCCGTTGCGGGTGCCTTCGACCAGCGCCCGCAGCGCATCGCGCGGCGGCAGGTTGCCGGCCTCGAGGATGATGGCGGCGCCCGACGGGTCGTCGGCGAGCTCGGCGAGCGGCACCGCCAGCGACTTGCTCGCATTGCGAACGCGCACCACGCGCTTTTCGCCGAACAGCGACGAGGTGCGGGCCTCGACCAGCAGGCGACCGGGATCGCCGTCGAGCTCGCTGCCGTCGAGGGTCACAAGCCCCATGCCGCCGGCATCGTCGCCCGCATAGTGGCGGACGAGCCGCTGCGCGGTTTCGCGCACGAGGCCGGTGTCGGGCCCATAGACGAGAAGGATGCCGGCCTCGAGATCGGGGCGCTTCAAGAAGCGTTCGACCTCATGCGCCTTGAGCGCCGTCATGCCGGCTTGAGGGCGCCGAGAACGCTGAGGCGGATGGTGTCGGCGAGCAGATCGGCGGCGCGCTTGATCGCGTCGGCGGAGGCCTGGTTGTTGGCCAGCACCTGGGCGCCGGTATTGTAGTCGGCGGTCTCGGCGCGGGTGGCCGAGAACAGGGTCTTGCCGTCGACGTCGACCAGCTTGATCTCCGCCGACACCGTCATCTGCTGCGGCGTCTGCGCGGTGGTCACCGTCTGGCTCGTGAGGGCGGTGGACCAGCTATGCGAATTGATGGTGAGGGTGGGCGCCGGACCATGTGCCTCCGGGATGCGCAGCTTCAGGTCGTTGTAGATCACCTGGTCGATGCGGCTGTTGGGCTTGCCGTAGACGAGGGCGACATTGGCGAGGGAGTCGGGGCCGCCGCCATAGACCGGCGTGAAGCCGCTGCAGCCGGCAAGGCTCAGCGCGGCCGCCGCGACAACCACAAAGCCAACGGTGCGCGCCGCGCGCTCAGATGACGACATTGACGATCCTGTCGGGCACGATGATGATCTTTTTGGGCGCCTTGCCGTCGAGCATGCGGGCAATCGTGTCCAGAGACAAGACCCGGGCCTCGACCTCTTCACGCGCGGCGCCCTTGGGCAAGGTCAATTCATCGCGACGCTTGCCGTTGACCTGTACCGCGACGACCGCGGTGGCATCGACGAGCAGAGCCGGATCGACTTCGGGCCAGGGCGCATCCGTCGCCATGCCGGGGTTGCCCAGGGCGGTCCAGCAGGTCTCGGCGAGGTGCGGCATCATCGGGGCGACGAGCTGCACCAGTTTTCCGACGCCCTCGCGCAGCACGGCGAGGCCGTTGGGCGCCGGGGCGGCTTCGAGCGTTGCGGCGAACCTGCCGAGCCCGTTGGTCAGCTCGTAGATCTGCGCCACGGCGCTGTTGAAGCGCAGGCCCTCGATGTTGTCGCCCACCGCCTTGACGGCGCGATGGATGAGCTTGCGGGTCGCCTCGACATCGGCCGCCGCGGTCTCGCCCGCGGCCGGCAGCTCGGCGAGCTGCAGCGAGTCCTGCACCAGCCGCCAGACGCGCTGCTGGAAGCGCGAGGCGCCCTCGATGCCGGCCTCGGTCCACTGCACGTCGCGCTCCGGCGGCGAGTCGGAGAGCATGAACCAGCGGGCGGTGTCCGCGCCGTAAGTGCGGACGATTTCGTCCGGATCGACGACGTTCTTTTTGGACTTGCTCATCTTTTCGATCGAGCCGATCTCGACCGGCGCGCCGGTGGCGGCGAGCGTGGCCTTGCGGCTGTCGCCCATGCCCTCGAGCACGATGTCGGCCGGAAGCACCCAGTCGCCGGCTTCGTCGCGATAGGTCTCGTGCACGACCATGCCCTGGGTGAACAGGCCCTTGAACGGCTCGTCGATGCCCAGATGCCCGGTCCTGTGCATGGCGCGGGCGAAGAAGCGGCTGTAGAGCAGGTGCAAGATAGCGTGTTCTACGCCGCCGATATACTGGTCCACCGGCAGCCATTTGTCGGCCATGGCCGGCACCGTCGGCGCTGCCGCCGTCGGATCGGTGAAACGGACGAAGTACCAGGACGAATCGACAAAGGTGTCCATGGTGTCGGTCTCGCGGCGGGCCGGCTTGCCGCAGATCGGGCAGGGGACGTGCTTCCAGGTCGGATGGTAGTCGAGGGGGTTGCCGGAGCGGTCGAAGGTGACGTCGTCAGGCAGCCTGACGGGCAGGTCCGCGTCCGGGAACGGCACCACGCCGTGCTCGTCGCAGTGGATCACCGGGATCGGGCAGCCCCAGTAGCGCTGACGGGAAATGCCCCAGTCGCGCAGGCGGTAGTTGGTCTCGACCACGCCCTGCGGCGCGTTGCCAACCTGCCGGCTGCCGAA
>DATMTK010000206.1:0-4607 GCA_035564755.1 Devosia sp.
CACCCGGCCCTGCGCGTAGAGCGCCGCGACCGGTTCGGCGCGCACCCATTTGCCGCGCGTCGCATGCACCAGCCGCACCGGCACGTTGGCGTCGACCTGGGCGAGCACGGCCTTCACCATGTCGCCGCCCTGGTTCGTCTCGGCCACGATGCAGTCGGCCCGGTGTGCGTGAAACGCCTCCACCGCCCGCGCCGCCCAGTTGAGCGGCGCCGCCGGCCGCAAGGTCAGGTCGCGCAGCACCGCCACGCCCTGCTCCGTGCGGCCCGCCACCACGATGCCGCAGCCGTCCGACTGCGCATTGCTCGTCGTCGGCGGATCGACCGCCACGACCACACGTCCGGTCGCGCCATCGTCCCACCGCCGGAACATCTCGCGCGTCCACAGCGCCCCCGGCAGATCCTCGATCAGCTCGCCCTCGAGCTCCTGCCGGCCGAGCACGGTGCCGCGGTAGCGCGCCACCACGGCGCTCAGGAAGCTCGTCGCCAGATGCTTGCGGTTCTCCGCCGTCGTCATTCGCGTCACCGCGGTCTGCGGGTCGGCGAGCAGCCGCTTCAACAGTTTCGTCGGCCGCGGCGTGGTCGTCGCCATCTGCCGCGGCTGCGCGCCGAGCCTGAGTCCGAACTGCAGCATGTCCCAGGCCGCCTCTGCATTGGGCCACTTGCCGACCTCGTCGCTCCAGGCTGCCGCAAACTGCGGGCCGCGGAAGCGTTCGGGATCGGCGGCGCCCAGGACCGTGCCCACCACGCGTTCGGCCAGTGGAGCGTCGATCCAGAAAGCTGCGGCCGCTCGCCCGGCGGCGTCACCGCCATCAGCCCGCTCGCGCCCAGGACCATCACCGCGATCGCCTCGGTGATTGTCTCGCTCACCAGCGCGATCGGTCCGATCCCCTCAGTCGCGAGGCGGCGCACCCACTCGGCGCCGGCCCGGGTCTTGCCCGCGCCGCGGCCGCCCAGCAGCAGCCAGGTCACCCAGTCGCCGGGCGGCGGCAATTGCTCGGCGCGCGCCCAGAGCGGCCAGTCGAAATAGAGTTCGCTGCACTGTTCCGACGAAAGCCGCGCGACCCATGCGGCTTCGTCAGACGCGCTTGAGCTCTTCAATCCGGGCGACCAGCTTGCGGCGGATATCATGCAGGTCCTTGGTGGTGCGCGGCGTCGCTGCGTCGTCGGTCGCCGTCTCGATCTCGATCAGCTTGCCCATCGCCTGCACCAGCCGGCCGAGCACGTTGACTTCCTGTTCTCCAACCTTGGTCATTTCTGCTTCCAGTTTCTCCAGCATGCGGTCGAGCAGCCGGAACAGCCGCTTGATGATGCTTTTGCGGTTGACCTGCGGCGTCTTGCGCCGGGTCCATTTGAGTTGCTGCCGCGCGTAGGTGAACTCACCCTGCGTGAGGTCGTACTTGGCGCGGATCTGCAGGATGGTCAGCTCGTTGGCGGCGTAGTCGATGCCGACGCTCTCCCAGAACGCCATCGACCGGCCTCTGAACTCGTCATCAGCCATCCGCTGCCTTTCTCGCAACCACGCGACTCGTCATCGCGTTCTCCGTCTGGGAGAGCCGCCATGCCGTCGATGTCGCTCAGTGACATTGCCTACGATCGCGATGCGCGCACGCTCGATGTAACCTTCATCTCGAGCGGCAGGCGCTATCGCTATTTCGAGGTCGCACCCGAGGAACACGAGGCGCTGCTGCGCGCTTTTTCCAAGGGCAGTTGGTTCAACACTCGCATCAAGCCGCGGCACGATTTTGCGCTGCTGTTCGATGCGTCGGGGAGGCGCCAGGCCTGAGGCCCATTTCTGCGACCGTAGCCAGACTATACCTCTCCACCGTCACGCCCCTCATAAGTTTTTTGAAATCGCCTCGAGCCGCCCGGAATCCGGGGCCTTGCGGCGCAGAGCGCGTGTCGGTTAGCGTCCGCGCGGGGGCGAAAAAAGGGGCAGCAGATGACCAGATTCGGTTTGAGCGCGATGGCGCTCGCACTCGTTTTTGCCGGCGGATGCGCCGCGCCGGGCCTGGCGCAGGACGATTCGTCGGCATCCTCCATCCCCGATCCGGCGGCCGCGGCCGACGCACAGTCGACCGTACCGGACGACCTGCAGGGGCTCGTGGGCAGCTTCATCCTCGAGCAGGAGGACGAGAGCCTGCCCAAATGCCCGATCACGCTCACCGACCAGACGGCGCCGGGCGGCTGGGGCGTGCAACTGCCCGAGGCATGCCCGGCGCCCTATCCGGCCGCCGGCCAGCTCAAATCGTGGAACGTCGACGCCAATGACGGCTCGCTGCTGCTGCTCGATGCCGGCGGCAAGACGGTCATGCACCTGTTCGAGGACGAGGACGGTGCCTACGACACCGATCCCAACGTCACGCCGCGCTTCTACATGCTGCCGCCCGACGACGCCGAAGGCAGCGGCGGCGAGAACGACACAGGCGAGTAAGACGCTTCACCCGCGCTCCGGCGGCTCCCATTCCGGCCATTCGGCGATGTGGTCCTCCCAGGTGCCCGGCTTGACCTCGGTCTCGGCCACCGTCCGCCCCGTCGCCGAAATGCCGGCGTCGATCACCGTCTGCGGATCGCCCGACACCAGCGGATGCCACCAGGCAAGGCCGCGTCCCTCCGCCAGCCGGCGGTAAGCGCAGCTCTTGGGGATCCAGTCGATGGTCCGGACGTTCTCGGGCGTCAGCTTGATGCAGTCCTTCACCTTGTCGTGACGGTTGGGGTAGTCGGAGCAGCGGCAGCTTTTCCCGTCGAGCAGCCGGCAGCGCACGTCCGAGCGGTAGATTTCGCCGGTGTCCTCATCCTCGAGCTTCATCAGGCAGCAGCGGCCGCAGCCGTCGCAGAGTGCCTCCCATTCGGTGGGAGACATCTCCTCCAGCGTCTTGTCGTCCCAGAAGGCCATATGTTTGCCGTGTTAAAAGTTGTAATGGTCGAACGAGCTAGCCCCGTCCGGAGCCCCGGTTGCAGGATCCGTTCTACCACAAAGAGAAGCGCCGCAAGACCCAGCGCATGCTCGATGCCGACGCGTGGCTCGATTCGGCGATCTACGAGTTCTTCCACTCCCTCGGCCGCGGCTACCGCCATGTCGAGGACTTCTTCGCCAATTTCCGGGTGCGCGGCCTGCGCCGCTTCTTCGTCGAAATTCTGTCCGACGGCGCCACCTTCCTCGCCATCGGCGCGGTGCTGATGCTGTCGCTGGCGCTGCCGGCGTTCGATGCCGTGCAGTCGGGCCAGTTCAACAAACCCGAAGATATTTCGGTCACCTTCCTCGACCGCTACGGCAACCAGATCGGCCAGCGCGGCATCCGCTCCGATGATTCCTACCCGCTGAGCAAGCTGCCCGACTATTTCGTCAAGGCCGCCATCGCCACGGAGGACCGGCGTTTCTACGACCATTTCGGCGTCGACGTATTCGGCACCCTGCGCGCCCTCGTCAATAACGCGCAGGGCGACAACGGCACGCAGGGCGGCTCGTCGATCACCCAGCAGTTGGCCAAGAACCTGTTCCTCAGCCCCGAGCGCACGGTCGAGCGCAAGATCAAGGAAGCCTTCCTCGCCGTCTGGCTCGAATGGCACTACTCCAAGGACGAAATCCTCAAGCTCTATTTCGACCGCGCCTATATGGGCGCCGGCAATTTCGGCGTCGCGGCGGCGGCCGAATATTACTTCGGCAAGAAGGTCACCGACATCAACCTCGCCGAGGCGGCGATGCTGGCCGGCCTGTTCAAGGCGCCGACCAACTTCTCGCCCACCGTCGATCTCGCCGCGGCGCGCGGCCGCGCCAACCAGGTGCTGTCCAACCTCGTCGACGCCGGTTTCATGACCGAGGGCCAGGTCGCCGCCGCGCGGCGCAACCCGGCGACGCCGATCGACCATACCGACGAGGTCAACTCGCCCAACTACTTCCTCGACTGGGCGTTCGACCAGACCAAGCAGCTCATCGCCGACAGCAAGTCGACCTCGAACAGCTTCGTGGTCCGCACCACCATCGATCCGGTGCTGCAATCGTACGCGGAAGACGCGGTGACGTCGGTGATGCGCGACCAGGGGGCGGCCTACAACGCCACGCAGGCGGCGCTGGTCGCGGCCGAGCCGGACGGCGAGGTGCGCGCCATGGTCGGCGGCGTCGACTACGGCAAGAGCCAGTTCAACCGTGCCGTCGCGGCGCTGCGCCAGCCCGGCTCGTCGTTCAAGGCCTTCGTCTATTCCGAACTGTTCGAGAGCACCAACAGCACGCCCACGACGCGCATCGACGACCGCTATGTCTGCATCGGCGACTGGTGTCCGCGCAACTACGAGGGCAACCTGTTCGGCAACATCACGCTCACCCAGGCCTTCGCCGAGTCGGTCAACACCGCCGCCGTCGCGGTCTCGATCAAGACCGGCCGGCAGCCGATCGCCGACCTCGCGCACAAGATGGGCATCACCTCCGATTTCCCGGTCACCCGCTCGCTGGCGCTGGGCGTCGCCGAAGTCAGCGTCATCGACATGACGTCGGCCTATGCGGTGTTTGCGAGCGGCGGCTACAAGACGCCGTGCTTCGGCATCCTCAAGATCACCACCACGCGCGGCGACACCGTGTTCCAGCGCGACCTCAACGCGCCCCGCCCACGGGTC
>DATMTK010000207.1:0-3210 GCA_035564755.1 Devosia sp.
GTGGGGAGCTCCGTTGATGCGGCCCAACAGAGGTTCCCGCGTTCGCGGGAATGACGCGGTGGGTGGCCGCCAGCAGCGCGGGTCGCTGCGAGTCCCCCCACCCGGCTTGCTAAGCCCTCGCGTTGCGAGGGCAAGCGCGCCGCCCTCCCCACGCGGGGGAGGGAAACAGGAGCCGGTGCCCGCGTGAGTTATTGGACGTGCAGCAGGTCGACCAGTGCGATGGCCATGACTTTGGCGGAATCGAGCATGTCGTCGATGCCGACATATTCGTCGGGCTGGTGGGCGAGGTCGAGGATGCCCGGGCCGTAGGCGATGCAGTCGTGCAGGCGCCCGATGCGGTCGATGTGCTTCTGGTCGTAGGTGCCGGGGGAGACGACATAGTCGGGGGCGAGACCCAGGACTTCGGTGATGGCCCGGTCGACGGCGCGGACGACGGGCGCGGCCTTGTCGGTCATGGTGGGCGGAATGGTCCAGAGATCGCGCAATTCGTAGGTGAAGCCGGGACGGGTGGCCTTGAGCTTTTCGAGCAGGTCGACGACCTCCTGCCGGACGGCTTCGGGCTGCTCCTCGATGAGGTAGCGACGGTCGATGACGATGCGGGCCGAGTGCGCGACGACCGGCGCGGGGAAGCCGGTGTAGCCGGCTTCCGGTTCGGGCTGGCCGCCATGAATCGAATTGATGTTGAGGGTCGACTGGCGGGCGAGCGGCGGCACGACCGGCATGGCGGTCGTGCGGCTTGCGAGGGCCGGATAGAGGCTGGTCTCGATTTCGCCGAGCAGCGCCGCCATGTGGCGGATGGCGCTGTCGCCGAGGAAGGGCATGGAGCCGTGGGCGATGCGGCCATGGGTTTCGATCTCCGCCCACCAGACGCCGCGATGGCCGAGGCAGATGCGGTTCTTGTTGAGCGGCTCGGGGATGATGACGTGCTGCACGCGGCTTGGGTCGAACCAGCCCTTTTCGGCGAGGTAGGCGACGCCGGCGAAGCCGCCGGTCTCCTCGTCGGCGGTGGCGGAGATCTCGATGGCGCCCGAGAAATCGGCATGCGTGTCGATAAAGGCTTCGGCGGCGACGATCGAGGCGGCGAGACCGCCCTTCATGTCGCAGGCGCCGCGGCCATAGACCTTGCCGTCCTTCACTTCGCCGCCGAACGGATCGACGGTCCAGCCGCTGCCCACTTCGACGACGTCGTGGTGCGAGTTGAAGTGGACGGTGTCGCCGGTGGAATTACCCGGACGGCGGGCCACGAGATTCCAGCGCGGGTGTTTGTCGACGTCGCCGATGGCGCCTTCGGCGCGGACGAATTCGATCTCGGGAAAACGCGGCCGGAGCCGGCGCTCCACGAATTCGCAAATCTCGCGGTAATGGTCGCCGGGCGGATTGACGGTGGGGATGCGGATGAGAGCGGCGGTGAGGGCGACGAGGTCGTCGCGGCGGCGGTCGATGGCGTCGGTGAGGGCGGTCATGCCGGCATGGTGACGGCGGCGCCCGGCGAAATCAACCGGCCCGTGCCACCTGGGCCAGGACGCGCTCGAGGTCGCCCTGGAAGAAGGGCTTGCTGAGGCGCGGGATCGACTGGTCGGCCCCGTCCGGCAGCTCGGCATAGCCGGTGGCGAGGACGACCTTGAGGCCGGGCCGCCTCTTTCTCGCCTGCTCGATCAGTTGCAGGCCGGTCATCTGCGGCATGGCCTGATCGGTGATCATCAGATCGAGATCGCCGGCCTTGTCGATCGCTTCGAGCGCCTGCGTGCCGGAATGCACCTCGACCACGCGGTGACCGAGATCCTCGAGCATGGCCGAGGTGTTCATCGCGACGAGGAAATCGTCATCGACCACGAGGATGGTGAGCGATCGCTCCTCGGGGTCGGCGGCGGGAACCGGCAGGGCCGCTTCGGCTGCGCCGGCCTTGGCGGAGGTGACCGGCAGCCACAGATGGACCGCGGTTCCCTTGCCGACCGTGCTCTCGATGGTAAGGGTGCCGCCCGACTGCTCGGTCAGGCCGCGGACCATAGCGAGGCCGAGGCCGGTGCCCTTGCCGATTCCCTTGGTGGTGAAGAAGGGCTCGGTGGCGTGCGACAGGGTCTCCTCGTCCATCCCGGTGCCGGTGTCCGTCAAGGACAGGCGAACGTAGCGGCCGGGCTGCAGATTGCCGTGAGGTGGCGGATCGGCCTCCTCGGCGGCGATCGTCAGCTTGCCGCCCTCGGACATGGCATCCCTGGCGTTGATCGCGACATTGAGGATGGCCAGCTCGAGCTGGTTGGCGTCGATCAGCACGGGGCTCAACGGGCCGGTGAGCCAGGTTTCCAGCTCGACGGTGGGGCCGAGCGAGCGAGCGAGCAGATCGGTCATGTTGCCGACGAGCTGGCCGACATCGACCGGATCGGCCTTGAGCTCCTGGCGGCGGGCGAAGGCCAGCATGCGCTGGGTCAGCGAGGCGCCGCGCTGCGCACCCTGCATCGCGTTGTCGATAAGGCGGTGCAGGCGCGGATCGTCGGGGATGCGCTTGCGCAGAAGCTCGAGGCTGCCGGTGATGGCCATCAACAGGTTGTTGAAGTCGTGGGCAACGCCACCGGTCAGCCGGCCGATGGCCTCCATCTTCTGGCTCTGCAGCAGTTCCTCGCGGGCCTGCGCCAAGGCGAGCGTGGCCTGGCGGCGCTCGGTCAGGTCGCGGGTGATCTTGGCAAAGCCGATGAGATTGCCCTGCTCGTCCTTGATGGGATCGATGATGACGTGGGCCCAGAAGCGGGTGCCATCCTTGCGAACGCGCCAGCCTTCGTGCTCGAAGCGGCCTTCCGTCGCGGCGGTCTTGAGGGCCCGGGCGGGAAGTCCCGTCGCCTTGTCCTCCTCGGTATAGAAGCGGGAGAAGTGCTCGCCGAGGATCTCGTCGGCGGTATAGCCCTTGAATCGCTGCGCACCGGGATTCCAGCTCACGATGTAACCGCTCGGATCGAGCATGTAGATGGCATAGTCGGCGATCGCGTCGACCAGAAGACGGTAGCGATCGCCTTGGCCGATAAGCGGTCTAGACTTTACGTCGTCCATTGATCCCCCGCTGCGCAGCATGCAGCTTGAACCAACAATTGCGTAACCGGGCTTCTGGTTGCAAAGATTTTTCTACGGGCCGCTGCGCTGCGGTGCGGATTTGCCGGCGGGAGCCGAACGGGGAGCCGGCGGGAAACGACGGCGTTCGCCCACCAACCCCAAGACAAGGGC
>DATMTK010000208.1:0-4466 GCA_035564755.1 Devosia sp.
GCGGGAATGACTCGGTGGATGCTGTATCGCACCCAGTGACACCGCGGCCGTTTGCAGGCATGACCACGCCATGCCCTCGCTCGCCACCTGGAACATCAATTCGGTCCGCCTGCGTATGCCGCTGGTGCTGCGCTTCCTCAAGGCGCACCCGGTCGACGTGCTGTGCCTGCAGGAGATCAAGTGCGAGACGCAGCAGTTCCCGTTCAGGAAATTCGCCCGCGCCGGCTATCCGCACCACGCGGTGCATGGCCAGAAGGGCTACCACGGCGTCGCCATCGTCTCGCGCCACCCGCTGACCGACATTTCGCGCCGCGTCTTCTGCGAGATCGAGGACTGCCGGCACGTCTCGGCCGGCGTCGATTTCGGCCACGGTCCGCTCACCGTGCACTCGATCTACATTCCCGCCGGCGGCGACGAGCCCGACCCGGCGGTCAACCGCAAGTTCAAGCACAAGCTCGACTTCCTCGCCGAGCTCAAGACCTGGTTCGGCGAGCCGCACTTCAAGGACCGCCAGCTCATCTGCGGCGACTTCAACGTCGCCCCGCACGAAGACGACGTGTGGAGCCACAGGCAGCTCCTGCGCGTCGTCAGCCACACGCCGGTCGAGACCGAGGCGCTCGACGCGCTGCTCAACGGCAATCACGGCTGGACCGACCTGGTCCGCAAGCACATCCCCTACGGCGAAAAGCTCTATTCCTGGTGGAGCTACCGCGCCCAGGACTGGGAGATCTCCAACCGCGGCCGCCGCCTCGACCACATCTGGTCGACCGCCGACGTCGCCGCCCACTCGACCGGTGCCGAAATTATCAGGCCGGCCCGCGGCTGGACCAAAAAGCCGTCCGACCACGTCCCGGTCATCGCCCATTTCTGAGCGGGCTCAGCCCTTGCTCGAGCCGATCTTGCCCTTGATCTGCTCGACCGCGGTCAGGTAGCCCGAGAGCTCGCGGCGGATGCGGTCGGCGGCCCGCGCCGCGAGGTCGGGCGCCTGGTTGCAGAGCTTGATGAAGGCCGAGCGCGGCACGAACAGCGTCTCGACAGTGTCGACCGCCTTGACCGTCACCGGTCGCGGCTTGGCGACCACCAGCGACATGGCGCCCAGCGTCGCGCCGGAGGTCGAGATCACGAACGGATTGGCGTCGTCGCCCTGCTGGTAGGTGGCGATGGTGCCGCTGACCAGCACCTGCGCCCCGTCGGGCACGTCGCCCGCCTGGTAGATGACGCTGCCGGCGCGCCATTTCTTGCGTTCGGAGGCGAACGCGAGGAGACGCCGCTGCTCGGCGTCGCAGACTTCGAAGAAGTCCGCGCGACCGAGGATTGTCGTCGCGTCGTCGAGCTGCATCCTGCCCCTTAACCCACAAAATCCGGCACGCCGCCGCCACAGCGTGGGCCTGATATAGACCAGGACGGCGGCTTGCGACGAATGCTTTTCGCCCAAATCGGGCGGTTTCGGGGGAAGACTGCCGGTTAAGCTTTACGGCACCAGCCGGTAGCCGCCCTCTTCCGTCACCAGCAGCCGGGCGTTGGACGGATCGCGCTCGATCTTCTGGCGCAGCCGGTAGATATGGGTCTCGAGCGTGTGCGTGGTGACCCGGTTGTTGTACCCCCACACTTCCTTCAGCAGCACGTCGCGCGTGATGGTCTTGGGGCCTTGCCGGTAGAGGTATTTGAGGATCGAGGTTTCCTTGTCGGTGAGCCGCACCTTGCCGCCATCGGTCGATTCGAGCAGCTTGGCCGCCGGCTGGAAGCTGTAGGGCCCGATGGTGAAGACCACGTCCTCGCTCTGGTCGTGCTGGCGGAGCTGCGCCCGGATGCGGGCGAGCAGCACCGAGAACCGGAACGGCTTGGTGACGTAGTCGTTGGCGCCCGATTCGAGCCCCAGGATCTCGTCGGAATCGCTGTCGTGGCCGGTGAGCAGCAGGATCGGGCTCTTGAACCCGTCGCGCCTCAGGATCTTCACCGCCTCGCGCCCGTCCATGTCGGGCAGCCCGACATCGAGGATCATCAGGTCGACATGCAGGTCGCGGACCTTGCGCAGCGCTTCGTTTGCGTTGGCCGCCTCGATCAGCTCGAACTCGCGGTAATGCATGAGCTGATCCAGCAAGCTCTTCCTGAGGTCGGCATCGTCGTCGACAAGGAAAATCCGGCGGCGGATCATGGCATTACCCTCGAATTTTTGCGCTTGTGAGGTAGCCGCGGGGGAGCACACCGGCCAGTCACAAGGTGGTGACGGAACAAGCAACGTGATTTGACACGTGAAGGTTTCGCGCGTCGCGGCTCGATCGTTACACCAAACGCGCCCGGCCGAACGTTAATCCCCGGTAATGCTCAGTCGCGGGTCCCGAACAGCGCGCTGCCGACGCGCACATGCGTCGCGCCCATGGCGATCGCCGTCTCGAAATCGCCGCTCATCCCCATTGACAGGAGCGCCGTGCCCGCCTCGCGGCCGAGCATGGCGAGCTGCGCGAAATACGGCCCGGGGGGCACGCCCTCGGGCGGAATCGCCATCAGCCCGTCGATGGCAAGCCCATGCACTTCCGCGCAGCGGCGCACGAACGCCACCGCTTCGGCCGGCGCGATGCCCGCCTTTTGCGGCTCGAGCCCGATATTGACCTGCACCAGAAGCCGCGGCCGCCGCCCCTGCTTGTCCATCTCGGCCTTGAGCGCCGCCGCGATCTTGTCGCGATCGACCGTCTCGATGACGTCGAACAGCGCCACCGCCTCGCGCGCCTTGTTGGACTGCAGCGGCCCGATCAGGTGCAATTCTATGCCGTCATAGGATGCCCGGAGCGCCGGCCATTTGGCCTCGGCCTCCTGCACCCGGTTCTCGCCGAACACGCGCTGCCCCGCCTCGAGAAACGGCCTTATCTCCTCGACGCCGAAGGTCTTGCTGACCGCCACCAGCGTCACCGTTTCGGGTGGCGCACCGAAGCGCTGGCGGGCCCTTCCGATGCGGGCGCGGATGCTGTCGAGCCGTTCGGCGGCGCTGTCCATGGTCTTGCTGTTGACCGGCTGATGCCTTTGTGGTGTTGGTCCGCTACAGCAAAAATCCCCGGCAAAGCAACTCTTTGCCGCCTTTAGGACGTCGCTTCAAAGTGAAACCGATCGAGCGCTACAACCCGCGTGTCGAGGAGCCGCGCTGGCAGAAGGCCTGGGAGGACCACAAGTCCTTCGTCGTCGACAATGCCGATCCGCGTGAGCCCTATTACGTGCTCGAGATGTTCCCCTATCCCTCGGGGCGCATCCATATGGGGCATGTGCGCAACTACGCGATGGGCGACGTGCTCGCCCGCTACAAGCGCGCCAAGGGCTTCAACGTCCTCCATCCGATGGGCTGGGACGCCTTCGGCCTGCCGGCCGAGAACGCCGCCAAGCAGACCGGCAGCCACCCCAAGACCTGGACCTACGACAACATCGCGACCATGCGGACGCAGCTCAAGTCGATGGGCCTGAGCTTCGACTGGACGCGCGAATTCGCCACCTGCGACGTCGACTACTACCAGCGCCAGCAAAAGCTCTTCCTCGACATGCTCAAGGCGGGGCTGGTCACGCGCAAATCCGCCAAGGTCAACTGGGACCCGGTGGACGAAACCGTGCTCGCCAACGAGCAGGTGATCGATGGGCGCGGCTGGCGCTCGGGCGCTCCGGTCGAGCAGCGCGAGCTGACCCAGTGGTTCCTCAAGATCTCCGACTATTCCGAGGAGCTGCTCGCGGCGCTCGACGGCCTGACCGAGTGGCCCGACAAGGTGCGCACCATGCAGCGCAACTGGATCGGCAAGTCCGAGGGATTGCGGCTGCTGTTCGAGCTGGTCGCGACCGGGCGCACCTCTGCCAAGACCATCGAAGTCTTCACCACCCGGCCCGACACGATCTTCGGCGCGAGCTTCATCGCGCTTTCGCCCGACCACCCGCTCGCCGCCGAGCTCGGCGCCTCGAACCCGGCGATCAAGGCTTTCATCGAGGAGTTCCACCGCCAGGGCACGGCCACCGAAACGCTGGAGAAGGCGGAAAAGCAGGGCGTGCCCACCGGCCTGTTCGTCAAGCACCCGGTCAAGCCCGGCGAGACGCTGCCGATCTATGTCGCGAACTTCGTTTTGATGGACTACGGCACCGGCGCCATCTTCGGCTGCCCCGCGCACGACCAGCGCGACCTCGATTTCGCCCGCAAATACGGCCTGCCGGTCACCCCGGTCGTGCTGCCGCCCGACACCGACCCCGAAGAATTCGCCGTCGGCAACGACGCCTACACCGGCCCGGGCACGATCTACCATTCCGAGTTCCTCGACGGCCTGCCGATCGATGCCGCCAAACAGGAGATCGCGCGCTTTTTCGGCAGCCGGCAGGTTGGCAACGCGCCGCAGGGCGTGGTCGAGACCAACTACCGCCTGCGCGACTGGGGCATTTCCCGTCAGCGCTACTGGGGCTGCCCGATCCCGGTGATCCACTGCGACGAGCACGGCGTGGTGCCG
>DATMTK010000209.1:0-2173 GCA_035564755.1 Devosia sp.
CAAGGGCGGCCCGGCCATCACGAAGTCCGACCTCCTGATCATCAACAAGGCCGACCTCGCGCCTTACGTGAATGCGAGCCTCGAGGTGATGGAGCGCGATACCATCAGGGTGCGCGACGGCCGACCTTATGTGTTCACCGATATGCTGCGCCGCGAAGGCCTCGAGGCGGTGATCGCGTTCATCGAGAAGACGGGTGGGCTGACCGCAAAGGCCGCGGCGGAATAGTGTCTGCCCTACTGCTCATGCGGCGCGACCTGACAATACCCATCGCCGATGCGCCGCTTCCTCATGACATTGTCCTTTGTCCGTTCAGCAGGCAGCTCGGCTATGAAAGCCGCGAACTGCTGAAGCGGCTTTATCCCGAAGGCCTTGGCGACGGCGGCATTTCCTTCGAAGGTTTCTGGAGATGGCTGACCACCGAACCCGGATACGATCCGAAGGTCATGTTCGTAGCCATGCAGGGGGACGCCGTCGTGGGGTTCTGCCATTGCTGGACCGGCGCCTATATCAAGAACCTTGCGGTCGCACCGGAAGTCCGCCGCCGGGGCCTCGCCACCGCGCTCGTCACCCGTGCGCTGCAGGAGTTTGCGCAACGAGGTGCATCTGCCGTCGACCTCGAGACCGAGGTCGACAACGAGGCAGCTCAGGCGCTCTACACAAAGCTGGGATTTACCGCCGTCCACCACGACGCGACATAGTCACGACGTCTTCGTCGGCGGGACTTCCAGCGGGGCGTTGGGGGGCGGCGTTTCGACCGGAGCCGGCGCCTGCTCCGGCGGGCCGGACGGCGGCACGCCATCGGGTTCTTTTGCCGGCTGCGGCGGGTCCTTGTCGGGAGGCACTTCGCTCGGCTGCTTGTCGGGCGGGACCTGTGCGCGGACCAATGCCAGCACCGACCGCGCCGGCAGCGTCACGCCGCCATGCGTAAATCCCACCGTCGCTTTGTCGTCGGAGACGAGCCCGATGGCCCACTGGCCTTCCGGCAGACGCGCCGGAACGGCTTCGGCATGGCGGTTGAACCAAACGAGCAGCTCGTCATGGGCCGTCCGCAGATGCATGCCGAGCACTGACTGGCCGGGATTGGTCCAATCGCCATCGTTCATCTCGCGGCCGTCCTGGTGCCACCAGACCACGTCGCGGAGGCCGTGCTTGCCGTGCCCATCGAGGAAGTGGTCGTCGGCGAGCGTCGCATGCGCCCGGCGGAATTTCTGCGCTGCCGACACGAAGTCGACCAGATTGCCGTCCGCGGCTTCCCAATCGAGCCACGTGATCTCGTTGTCCTGCGCATAGGCGTTGTTGTTGCCGCGTTGCGTGCGGCCCATCTCATCGCCCTGTTGGATCAGCGGCATGCCGCGCGACATCAGCAGCGTGGCGAGCAACGCCCGGACATCGCGCCGGCGAGCATCGTTGATGGCCTCGTCGTCCGTCGGGCCTTCGACGCCGCAGTTCCACGAGGCGTTGTTGTTGTTCCCGTCGCGATTTCCCTCGCCGTTCGCCTCGTTATGCTTGTGCTGGTACGAGACGAGGTCGGCGAGGGTGAAGCCATCGTGTACGGCGAGAAAGTTGACGCCGTTGCTCGGCTTGCGACCGGCGAAATTGTAAATCTCGGCCGAACCCGCAACCTTGCCGGCGAGTGCACCGATCTTGCCCGGTTCGCCGCGCCAGAACTCGCGGACATCGTCGCGGAAAGTATCGTTCCACTCGCGGAACTCCTTGCCGAACTGGCCGACTCCGTAGCCGCCCGGGCCTGGATCCCACGGCTCCGCGACGAGCTGGCACTTGCTCAAGATCGGATCCGCCTTGATGAGTTGCAGCATCTTCGCGTCGGGATTGAAGCCCGGCTCGCGGCCGAGCACGGTGGCAAGGTCGAAGCGGAAGCCCGACACGCCCATTTCCTCGACCCAGTAGCGCAGACTCTCGATCACCAGCCGCTGCACGGCCGGATGATCGCAGCGCAGCGTGTTGCCGGTGCCGGAATCGTTGACCAGCACCTGCTTGCCGTCGATCTCGACGTGCCGGTAGTAGGTCTTGGCGTCGAGCCCCTTGAGACTGAGCACGGGGCCCAAGGCGTCGCCCTCGCCGGTATGGTTGTAGACCACGTCGAGAATGACTGAAATGCCGTTCTTGCGATACAGATCGGTGAGAAACCGCAATTCCTGCGGGCCGCGCGGC
>DATMTK010000210.1:0-8567 GCA_035564755.1 Devosia sp.
GGCGGGATAGTCGCCCCCAAGCCATTTTTGTACGCCCTGGCCGGTCGATAGATCGACCGCGGAGTAAGCGATCTTCAGCTTCTCGAGCGCATTTACCGTGGGTTGGCTGGTGATGCCGCAAACTGCTTTCTTGAACTTGAGCGCGGCGATCATTGTTTGGCCGGCACCGGCGCCGATCTTGGTATAGTCCTTCGGGGCAAGGCCCGCGCGGGTCGAGACATAGCTCACCAGATCATCGGTGCCCGAACCGATATCGGTCACCCCAACGCTCTTCCCCTTCCAGTCTGCCGGCGTTTTGACGTTGGAATCCGTCGCGCACATGATCCGTTCACCGGGAGCGACAGCGAGCTGGACGATGTTGGTGACGTCCTTGCCCTTCTGCTGGAAATCGATGGTATGCACATACCAGGCGCCGGCCATGTCGACCTGCCCCGACACGACTGCATCCTCGGCGCCGACGCCGCCGGCCTGCTCGGTGCTGAGCTGCATGTCGATGCCGTACTTCTGGAACATGCCGAGGCTCTGCGCGAGCTGGTATTCGAGGTATATCTGCTTATCGATGCCGCCCACCATCATGGTGACTTTCGGCAGGGCGTCGGCGGCAATGGCCATGCCGGTCATGCCGCACGTTGCAGCGAGAGCGAGCGCAATCGCGGCGATCGGTTTGTTTGACATTGGTAGTTTCTCCTCCATTGATGGCCCGAGGGTTCCGGCTCGGTTCCGGTCAGAGGCCGGCGACGTTGTTCTCCGACGGCGATTTGGGACGCCAGGCGAGGAGCCGGCGTTCGAGCTGTGACATCAGGGCCTCGGCCCCGAGGGCGATGACTCCGAGCACGAGCATGGCGCCGAACACGCCGCTGGCATCGAAGGTGTTTTGCGAGGTGGCGATCACGAGACCGAGGCCGCCCTGCGCGCCCAGGAACTCGCCGACGATGGCGCCGATAATCGAAAAGCCGAGCGCGACATGCAGGCTCGCGATGATCCAGGTCATGGCGGATGGAATCACCACGTGCTGGACGACCTGCAGGCGTGAGGCTCCCAATATCCGGGCGTTGGCAACGAGGTTGCGGTCGACGCTCCGGACCCCCTGGAAGGCGTTGAAGAACACCACGAAGAAGACGAGGACGGCGGCGAGCAGAACCTTCGAGGGCAGGCCGAGACCGAGCCAAATGACGAAGATCGAGCCCAGCACAATACGAGGGAGGGCGTTGACGATCTTGATGTAGGGTCCGAAGACGTCGGCGAGGAACGGCACTTCACCAAGCAGGATGCCGACGATCACGCCGCTTGCGACGCCGAAGACGAAGCCGAGTAGCGACTCCTCGAGAGTGATCCAGACCTGGTCCCAGAACGAGCCATAGGCGGTGCCGTTGACGAACCAGTCGGCCAGGCGCAGCACGATGCCGAACGGCGAGCCGAAAAAGAACGGGTCGATCAATCCGGTTCGGGACCCGATCTCCCAGATACCCAGGCCAAGCACGAGAATGGCGATCTGCGTGCTGTGCACCAGGATCTTTCGAGCTCGCAGCCGGGCACGGGCCGCGGCGGCAATCGCGCTCTCCTCGTTCCGGCCGTCGCTGAGGTCGTGGGACATGGTGGTTTCCATCTCGATCGTCATGCGGCGCCCCTCGCGATGTTTGGATCGGCCTGGCGCGAATAGGCACGCCCGACCTCTTCGCGCAGCGACTGCCAGATCTGTTGGTACAGCTCGAGAAAGCGCGGCTGGAACCGGATTTCCTGCACGGCGCCGCGGGGTCGCGGCAGGTCGACATCGAACGTTGCCTTCACGGTTCCGGGGCCGGCCGTGATGACGACGACCTTGTCGGCAAGTGCAATCGCTTCCTCGAGATCGTGGGTCACGAACATCACCGACGGACGCGACTTTTCCCAAAGGGTCAGCAACTCGTTCGACATGATGGCGCGGGTCTGGACGTCAAGTGCAGAGAAGGGCTCGTCCATCATCAGCATCGCCGGCTCGTTGATCAGCGCGGCGGCAAGGCTGACGCGCTTGCGCATGCCGCCCGAGAGCTGGTGCGGATAGTGCTTTTCGAAGCCGGCGAGTCCGACTGTCTTCAACCAGTCACGTGCCAACTTGAGTGCGTCCGCTTTTGAGACGCCGCGAAAGATGGGTCCGAGCGCTACGTTCGCTTCAACGGACTTCCAGGGCATCAGGGCATCCGTCTGGAAGACGAAGCTCGCGCCTTTGGTAATCCCGCTGACTTCCTTGCCGTTCACCATCACGGTACCGGCGCTCGGCATGTCGAGCCCGGAGGCAAGGGTCAAGGTCGTCGACTTCCCGCAGCCGGTTGGTCCGACGATGGCGACGAACTGGCCCGGGTCCACAGTAAGATTGATGTCGCGGATCGCCGTCATCGCCGCACCGGTCGGTGTGACGAAGCGCTTGGTCACGCCGCTGAGCACAACTCCGCCGCTCGCAACGCCCGTCATTCGGAACAGCCGATCTGCCGCGATGCAACAAGACAGCCACACTCAGGCGCCGTCGCACCAAGGTGCGCGCGCAGACCGTGTTTCGCGGTCATTGGAACCTCCCGTTCGTCCGGCCTGTTCGGCTCTTCGACGTTGAGGGATGCTAGCAGCCCAAGCTTTCAGTCAGCTTTCAGTCGCCCAGTGTCTTCATGGCCACTCGATGCGCCCTGAAAATCGCCGACCGTCCGTCGGCACGGAGCGAACCAACACTGTGCCTCTGGCTTGCCGCGCGATCGTCTCGACAATCCCGGGGACCGACGACTCGCGGATCTCGCTCAGGCTCATCTAGCGCACTGGCGGTGCTTGTCGTCAGCTGCGAACCAGTCTCAGTTGTGGCTCACTTTTCCCGGCGCAGCCGCTGAGCACAAGCGGAGATACCTCGATGCTTGCGGGAGCTAGCTCTCTCTCCGTCGGCTCCGAGGATGAACCCGCGGGACTGGCCGGCTTCGGGCGACGTATGCCTCTTTTCAGACCCTTTCCGCCAGATACCTTTCCGCCCTTCGCGCAGCCGCGGGCTATTGCTCCCGGAAGGCCAGCTGCAGCTCCTCGACGAACGGATGGACGAGATAGCTCAGCACGGTACGGTCGCCGGTAGTGAGAAAGGCCTCCACCGGCATGCCCGGCAGCAAGTGGAAGTCGGCGGGCAGTGCGCTGGCCGCCTTGGCGATCCGCACATTGGCGCTGTAGTAGGCGCGGCCGGTCTGCGGATCGGTGAGCAGGTCGGGTGAGATCTGGGCGACCTCGCCGCTGGCCTCCGGCATGCGACGGCGCTCGAAGCCGGTAAAGCGCAGCGTCACGGTCTGGCCGAGCCGGACCTGGTCGATGTCGCTGGGGCTGATCTGGATGGCGACCAGCAGGTCATCAGTCTGCGGGACGATCTTCATGATCGTTTCCCCCGGCGCGACGACGCCCCCCACCGTATGGGCGACCAGTTCGTGGACGATGCCCGATTCCGGCGCCCGGACAATCGTGCGATCGAGCTGGTCCTGTGCCACGCGCTGTTGCTGCAGGGCTTCGCTCAGCGCACGGCGGGCCTTCTTGAGATCGTCGAGCCGCGCCGACATGAAGGTGGTCTGCACCTGTTTAGCAGCCAGCAGTTTTTCGGCCGCAGTGGCGCGCGTCTGTGCAATGGCGGCTGTCAGCCTCCCCTCCTCGCCCTGTGCCGCCGCCTCCTGCAGATGCAGCGTGCTCGCCTCGTCGGCCTGCGCGAGCTGGCTGGCGAGGAGCGAATCCACGGTGGCCGCCCGCTTGGTGAGGATCGCCAGCTGGCGGCGATTGGCCTGCTGCTGCACGACGAGGCCATCGGCCTCATTGCCCAGCTCGCCGACCTGGGCATCGAGCTGGGCGATCTGGAAGTCCCGGTCGGCCAGTTCCGACGCGAGGATCTGGCGCTGCGTTGCAACCATGTCGGTGAGCTGGAGATCGCGCGCCACGTCCGCGGGGACGGTGAACTCCAAGTTGCCCGCGACTTCGGCATTAAGCCGCGCCACCTCGATGGTGGCTTCGGCGAGCTGCGACTTGGCGGCCTCGAGCGTTGCCTTGATGGCGGTGTCTTCAAGCATGAGCAGGACCTGGCCGGCGCTGACGGGCTCGTCATCCTGAACCAGGATGGTTTTCACCGTCCCCCCATCCTGATGCTGGACGAGCTTGGGATGGCTTTCGACAACCAGCGTGCCGTTGGCGACGACGGCCCCGGCAATTTCGGTGCTGGCGGCCCAGTAGACGAGCCCACCGGCTCCGCCCGCGATGACGACCAGCGCCGCGATAGCATGTCGGACCAAGCTGCCTCTGTCCGAAAAAGCGGGGAGAATTGCGTCGCTCATGATGCCCGCACCGGCAGCGGGTGGACGTTGCCCTGCTCGAGCGATGCCAGGATCTCGGCTCGCGACCCGAAAGCCACCTGCCGCCCGTTTCGGAGCAGCAGCAGCTTGTCGACCGCGACGATCGCGGACGGCCGGTGCGCCACCACGATGACGAGGCCCCTCCTCGCCTTGACGCTACGGATCGCCTCGGTCAGGGCCGTTTCGCCCTCCGCGTCGAGGTTGGAGTTGGGCTCGTCGAGGATGACCAGGAAAGGATCGCCGAAGAGCGCTCGCGCCAGTCCGATGCGCTGCCGCTGTCCGGCGGAGATGTTCTCGCCCCCCGCGACCAGCCTTGTGTCGTAGCCCTCGGGCAGGTTCAGGATGAGCCCATGGGCGTCGGCGAGCCGGGCCGCGGCGATCACCTCGTCGCTCGATGCGTCATCGATGAAGCGCGCGATGTTCTGCGCCACCGTCCCATCCAGCAGGTCGACCCGCTGTGGCAAATAGCCGATCATGCGGCCCTGCTGGGTCTCGTCGTAGTGCGACAGCAGCGCGCCATCGAGCCGGATCTCGCCGGCGCCCGGCTGCCAGACGCCGCACAGGGCGCGCGCCAGCGAAGATTTGCCTGACCCCGACGGCCCGATCACCCCGAGGGCCTCGCCGGCCTGCAGGTCGAACTGCACGCGCGACACGAGGGGCGCCGGCAGCCCGGGGGGCGCCGCCGACAGATTGCGAACGCTCAGTTCGGTGCGGGGAAGCGGCAGCGTCGTCTCGGGCGCCGTTGGCCGCGAGCCCACACCTGCCCTGAGCCGCGCCAGCGCCTGCCGCGCCGCAACGAGGTGGCGCCAATGGGCTACGGTCTGCTCGACCGGCGCCAGGGCGCGCGAGGTCAGCACGGAGGCCGCGATCATCAGGCCGCCCGTCATGCTGCCATGGATGACCAGGTAGGCACCGAGCCCGAGCACCAGCGATTGCAGCAGCAGCCTCGCGGCCCTGGTCGAGGCGTTGAACAGCCCTGCCCGGTCGGCGGCGATACGCTGAAAGCCCATCAGGGCCGCGCTTCGCCCCATCCACAATCGCCCGATGGCGGGCGACATGCCCATGGCGAGGATAGCTTCGGCGCGCTCCCCGTTATCCTCGGCCTGCCTCTGGCGCGCATTGGCGGCCTCCGAGGCACTTTGTGTCGGTTTGCGCAGCATAAACTCGTCGCCGAGCATGAGCAGGGAAATGAGGACCGCACCTGCGGTGGCAAGCCAGCCGAGCGCCGGATGAATGAGAAAGACCAGCGCGAGGTAGACGGGGATCCACGGGAGGTCGAGAAGCGCTAGCAGGCCCGGCCCCGCCAGAAATCCCCGCACCGTGTCGCCGTCACGCACCGGGTCGGGCGCGCTCCTCGGCTGTGCCGTGAGGCGAAGCCGGATCGACCCGCGGAGGAGGCTGTCGCCGAACGATCGCTCGACGAGGTTGGCGAGCCGAACCGCGAGACGCGTCCGCAGCATCTCGATGAGCGCGTAGAAGCCATAAACCAGCACGATCAGCAGGACGAGCACGAGCAGCGTCGCATCCGACCGGCTGGCGAGGACACGATCGTAGACCTGCAGCATGAACAGCGGGCCTGCGAGCATCGACAGGTTCGATACGAGGCTGGTCGCCAGCAGCGCCGCAACGCCGATCCACCAGGTGCTACCGCGCTCGCGGCCGCGCAACGGGACAAGCTGGGGCACGGGGCGGAGCGCCGATGCAGGGCGATGAGTGGACAAGGCAACAACCGCCGGGAACCGGGAAACACTGTCTGTCACAAAGTAAGTCTATCTGCGCCGGATCAGCCTTGATGCACGTCAATTGATCCAGCCGGGACGAAACTCGATTGAGGGAGATTGATATGGATCAACAATTCATGGGTTGCATTGTCATCAACTTCCAATGATCTGGATCATTTCATTGGAGAGTCAAATGTCGTCTCTAAGTCAGCTTCGTTCATCCTACTTGACCACATCCGGCTTCATAGCCCCGCGTCATCACCAGCCGCTGCCGCTTCATCACGGCGGCACGCCCTGGTGGTCGCACGGCCAGCTGCTCAACGGCGGCCCCCACGGCGACACGATTCACGGCGGCAACGGCAACGACATCATCAATGGTCACGACGGCGACGACAGCCTCTATGGCGGCAACGGCAACGACATCCTCAACGGCAGTGCCGGAAACGACTATCTCGACGGCCAGAATGGCAACGATATCCTGAACGGCGGCGCCGGCGACGACCAGCTCTTCGGCGGTGCTGGAAACGACGTTCTAAACGGAGGCGACGACAACGACTCGCTCGATGGCGGCGCTGGCAACGACATCCTCAGCGGCAATGACGGGGACGACCGGCTGACCGGCGGCAGTGGCAACGACACCTTGAACGGTGGCTCTGGCAACGATGAGCTCGTCGGGGGCGCTGGCAGCGACGTCATCGATGGCGGCGAGGGCGAGAACACGCTCGACTTCCGGAACGAGGGCGGAAGCCGCGGCGTCGATGTAAACCTCCAGTCAGGTACGGCGCACGATACGTTCGGAAGCACCGATATGGTCAGCAATATCGACAATGTCTTGGGTACGGCCAAAGCCGATACCATCATCGGATCGGACGGACCGGTAGCGCAACTGTTCTGGGGTCTGGCTGGCGCCGACACGCTCATCGGCGGCGCCAACAATCCCTTCGAATATGCGGTGTACGGCTCGGATGCCGAGCACGGCGGAATCGCCGGTATTACTGTCAACCTCGCACAGAACTATGCGATCGACGGCTTCGGCGACCGCGACACGCTGATCAATATCCATTCGATCATCGGCACGAATTCGAGCGACCACGTCATCGGCAGCTCAGGCGACGACGCCTTCCAGATGCTGGCCGGCAACGACGTCATCGATGGCGGCGACGGCTGGGACACGGTTGACTACGGCGCCGACATCTTCTGGGGCGCCACTGTCGCCGACAGCATCACGGCCGACCTGGCGCTCGGCACGGTCGTCGGCAGCTTCTCGGGTCACGACAGCCTGACCAATATCGAGTCGGTCAACGGCACCCAGGGCGACGACACCCTGCTCGGCGACGACAACGCCAACGGCCTGGGTGGAAACGACGGGAACGACGTGCTTGACGGCCGCGGCGGCGACGACTTCCTCGATGGAAGCGCAGGCAATGACGTCCTGCACGGCGGCGATGGCGTCGACAATTTGGTGGGCGGTGCCGGCGACGATGTGCTCTACGGCGATGCCGGATACGACAACCTCGTCGGCGGCGCCGGCAACGACAGTATCGACGGCGGCGACGGCGGCAATCGCCTCAACTACTTCGACGAAGGCGGCGGCAATGGCGTGAGAGTCAATCTGCAAAGCGGGCAGGCTACCGACAGTTTCGGCGACACCGACACCGTCAGCAATGTCGAGATGGTCCTCGGCACGATGCAGAACGACACCATCACCGGCAGCAACGACGGAGCCTTCCATCTCCTGCAGGGCCTTGGCGGCGATGACACCTTCATTGCCGGCAGCAACAACGAGTTCGTGACCTACGCCTATGACGCCGACTACGGCGCCACGCATGGAGTGATCGCAGATCTCGCCGCGGGCACCGCAACCGACGGCTTTGGCGGCCACGATACGTTGGTCAACGTGCATTCCCTGCACGGCAGCAATTTCGCCGACACGATCACCGGCAGCAATGGCGATGATTTCGTGCAGGCGCTGGCCGGCGACGACCACATTGACGGAGGGGTCGGTTGGGACACTGTCGATTACAGCGCCGACATCTTCTTTGGAGCAAGCACCGCTGACCACATCGTGGCCGACCTCGCCGCCGGTACGGTCGATGGAACATTCTCGGGACACGACACCGTGGTGAACATCGAAGCGGTCGGCGGCACGCAGGGCGACGACACCCTGCTCGGGGGCGACAACGCCAACTACCTCGGTGGCAATGAGGGCAATGACCTGCTCGATGGCCGCGGCGGCAATGACTACCTCGTGGGTGGTGCGGGCAATGATACCTTCGTCTTTGCCGGCCAGTTCGGCTACGACACGATCGAGGATTTTGCCGCCGGCAATGGTGACCAGATTCAGTTCAGCGGCACCCCCTTCGGCAGCTTCCACGACATCATGGCCAATGCCAGCGAAGACGGCTCGGGTGTCTTTATCGACGCCGGAGCGGGTCAGGGCGTGGAGCTTGCCGGTCTGCATCTGGGCCAGTTGTCGAGCGCGGATTTCTTGATCGTTTAGTAGCCCTCATCGGCTGGG
>DATMTK010000211.1:0-26747 GCA_035564755.1 Devosia sp.
ATCGAGCTGGAACGCGAACGCAGCCTTGTCGCCGGTCGTGATGCCGGCCGAACCGTCCGATTCATACCGGCCGACGACGAGGCCATTCTCGTTGTAGAGATAGATTTCGTGTCCGTCGGTCGTCTGTAGTCCCGAATCTGCCCCGTTGGTGACCGACAAGGCATAGACGAGAGCGTTCGAGGCCGCCGGGCCGTCGGCGCCATATTTGGCATCGACCGCGACCGCCGGGCTGCTGCCCTGCGCGTATTGCGCGGGCATCTCGGACCCCGGATTGACCACCGAATTGAAGATGCTGAGCGCCGCGACTTCGCTGGAATCGCCCTGGATGCCGGGCGTCTCGTCGATGATGATGCCGCCGACCGACACATTGGCGAGGTAGGTGCCGACGTTGTCGGGGGCCCCGACCTCGCGGAACTCGAGGATGTCTTTGCCATCCCCAGACCCGCCGGTCAGGGTAATCGAATAGCCCGTCATCGCGTGGGTCGGATTGATGGTCTGGATGAGCTGCCCGCCGAACCAGACCTCGAGCGTGCCGGTCCCTCCGACGGGGACTCCGGCTTCGAAATGCAGCACCGTCTGCTCGCCGGCGCTCAGGCCCGTGATCTTCTGGCTGATCTCGACGTCGTGCGGCGACGCATCCAGATCGACCATGTAGCCGTGGGTCGACGAGTGCATGGCGTCGTAGCCGTCGCCGACACGCTCGAGCTGGATCGTGCCGCTGCCATCATTGCCGGTTCCGGAGCCTGCGATCGTCCAGCCGCCATTGGTGCCGGTCGCAGTGCCGCTGCCCTGGCCCCAGGCGTTGCCGTTGGGAGTGAAGCTGCCGAAGTCGAGACCATCGGCCAAGTTGGCGATGGACGCCGTTACGGTCGGGCTGTCGTCATTGACCGAAACGGTGAAGCCGGTCGCCGCCGTGTCGCCGTCGGAATCGCGAGCGGTGATGTTGAAGCTCAGCGCCAGATTGTCTTCGGTGTTGGTAACTGGATGATCGAGCGGCTTGAGCAGCGTGAAGGAGTAGCTGCCGGTACCGTCATCGGAAAGGGTCGCGGTGAACACCCAGTTCGACTGGTTACTGGCATCGAACGTTCCTGTGTAGCCGACGAGCTCTGTGCCGTTGGCGAGCAATTCGTAGTGGACCGTCTCGCCCGCTGACTGCAGCGTGACCGCCGTTGAGCCGAAGCTTGCGGTGACGGTGTCGTCGGTGAAGTAGAGGGCGCGGCCGGTGAGGCCGCCAACGCTGTTGGCGCCGTCCTGAATACCGTTGACATCGGAGGTATCGAAATTATCGGCGCCCCACTTGATGTTCAGGGCCTCGGTCGCAACGGTGCTGGCACCCGGCACGTCGCCGGGGCCGCCCGGAATGCCGTTCAGCAGACCGTCCTCATCGACGAAGCTGCCCGCATCGCGCAACTCGACGTTGGCGAGAAAGGTCCCGCCATTGTCGGGGGCGCCCACTTCGGAAAACGACAGGGTGCCGGTGCTGCCATTTGCCTCAAGGTCGAAGGAGTAGTGGCTGAATGATGTGGCGGTCGGATCGATGACGCCAACGATGTTTCCGTTCCAGATGACGTTCATCTTGGCGTCGAAGCCCAGGGGCTTGGAGGCATCAAACGTCAGGACATAGTGCTCGCCGTCGGTCAGTCCCGTGACGGTCTGGGTGATCTTCACATCGCCCGGGGACGCGTCGAGGTCGACGACCTTGCCGCCGGCCGCCGGGTCCGAACTCACGTACCAGTCGGGAGGATTGCGCTCGAGCTGAGGGCCGTCGATGGTCCAGCCGGGAATGCTCCCGGTCGCCGCCTGCCCCGCCCAGCCGGAAAGGTCGATGAACGTGCCGTCGTTGAATTGACCGTTGACGATCAGGTTCTGGCCAGCCTCGGAGGACGCCACCACCGGGCTGTCGTCCTCGACCGTCAGCACGATCGTCGCCGGGACCGGCGCGCTCTTGCTGTCGGTGACGGTGACGCCGAGTGAGATCGCCAGATTATCTTCCTGCCCGTGGACCGGGTGGTCGATGGCCTGGAACAGCTGCAGGACATAGTTGCCGCCGCCGTCGCTCGGCCGCGCATTGGTGACCGTAAGCTCGAGAACTGCCTGATGCGTCACCGAGTCGGTGCCAAGCAGGATTTCGGTGCCCGCGGTGGAGATCTCGGACCAGGAGATCAGGTGACCGTCGGACGTCAGCGGGGACGACGGCCCCGAGAGCTTGAAGGTCAGGAAATCATTGTCCTGATCCGTCACGCCGAGGCTGCCCGTCCGCACCGTGAGATTGGTGGTGTCGACGACGCCCGGGTCAGGATTGGTGTCCGGATTTCCCGAGCCCAGGCCCTCTTCGGACACGTCGAGCAGGATCACCGGGTTCGTCCCCCACACAGGAAGAAAGTCCGTATCCTCCAGCGTGTTCACGTCGTTCGACTCAAAGCTCAGGCTGTTGGGTCCGAGCAGCGGCGTGAGGCCGAACGCGTTGCCGATGCCGTGGGGGCCGGGATCGTTGAATTCGTGGCCGCCGCCCTGGCCGCCGGTCGGACCTTCCGCCGGGTGGATGTTGTTGGTCTGGTAGAGCGCAGCGACGGTGTCGGCGGGGATTTCGACGTTGCCCACAAACACCGTGAGGTCCGCCACCGCACCGTTGGGGATCACGATCACGGTGCCGTCGGGCTGGATGAACTCGAGGTCGTTGCCGACCTGCACCATGTGCGAGATGTCGGTGCCCGCGGGCAGGTGGACGATGTCCCCCGCTTCGAGGGCGACGGTCACTGTCTGGGGCGTCGACGACTGGGTCGTCGTGGTCTCGGCTACCAAGGTGGCGGTGCGATCGTTCGGCTGCGCGCCACTTGAAGCCGGGACAACCGCTGCGTCGAATTCCATCGCCATTTTGTTTTCGCCCTCGAACAGTGATGATCAAATTAATCGTCTGTTCACCACATCAAACGAGGCGAGCGCTCGCAACCGCGCGCAAGCGGTTCTCATATCTCGGGTTATGCGCAATCCGTTATTGTTGTGGTAACCCTACCGACAAGACATATCGGGCTATATGGCGGGTTGGGCCAGGCTTGGCACGACGTCGATCGGAACGAGGTTCCGGTGGACCTGCCCGTCGGGGGTAAACCAGAACTTGCCGGTGACGCCCTTGAAGCCCTGGTCGTTGAGCAGCACGCCGGCGGCATAAGGCGCCTGCCCCGGGAGAGCCTGCGGCAGTCCGGCGGCCAGCAGGATCAAATCGTAGGCGAGGGCTGCATCCGGCGTCGGCGGCGATTTGAAGGATTTGGCGAACTGCGTCGCCAGGCCGCCGATGCCGTTGTCCTCGGGGGCCATGTACCAGCCCGGACCGGAATTGGATGCGGCATCGGGCTCGAATGCCCATTCCGAGGTACCGACAGCGGCGACGCTGGCCATCGGACCAGTCTTGCGCACGAGTTTCATCACCGCTTCCGCCGCGGTTGCCCTCTGTGTGAAGACGATGGCGGAGGGATAAGCCCCCTGCATCGTGAGTTGCGCGATCGATTTCGCGGCCGCCGCGGGATCGCGGCCGTCGACGGAGGCGAGCTGGATTTTGACCGCGGCCATGGCGGTCGCGAGCCGGCTGGCGAACACCGCATCGGGGCCAGACGGATCGGAGACCAGCGCGACAGAGCGGTAGCCGCGCCGGCGCATCTCGTCGGCCATCAGCGAGGCTTCGATCTCGCCCGACATGCCGAACGCGTAGAGGTTGGCTTTAGGGTCGGACGCGTTGGCCAGCGAAATCACCGGGATGCCCTTGGCCCCGAAGACGCGGGCGAGACTGAGCGACGCGGGCTCGTCGTCCGGACCGATGACCAGCTTCACCCCCTGCGCCGTCAGATCCTGCTCAACCTTGGCAAGGGCATCGGCGGAGCCGTCATAGCGCCGTATGAGCAGGGTGATCGGCGCCTTCGCGACCGTATCGGCGGCCAGTTGCGCCGCCAGCAGCACCATATCGGGTGCGCCGGACGCAAGATCGGCGGGTGTGCTGAGATCGACCAGGCCGACCTTGATCGGACCGCTGCCGAATTGCGCACTGGCGACGCCGGCGGTGTCGGGCGGCGTGCCCGGGCCCAGCGACGAGCAGCCGGCCAGCACCATCGGCAGACAAAGGGCCAGGACAAGACCCGCAAGCCGGGCCAGATACGGAAACGTCACTGTTCAGCGTCTCAGGGCAGGACGTAGCCGACGAGCGTCTCGGGCCGGTCGCCCGGCACGAGGACGATCTTGGCGCGGCCACGACGGCGGCGGTCATCGACTTGCAGCGTATAATTGCACTGCGTCGAGGGTGTGGCCGCAGCAGCCGCGAACAGCTCGTCGATCGGCGTATCGAGCGCCAGATGCACGAACTCGGCGGTCGCGCGCTTATTGCCGATTTCCCCCACCGGCCGCAGCAGCTGCATGAACTCCTCGTTGACCTGCTGCAGCTTCTTTTGCCGGCTGATCGAGAACGCCGGCATGGGCGCCTGCTGCATCAAGGCGATGGTGTACTTCGGCTCGAGGCGGGCGGCGAGCGCATTGCGCTCGAGATCAACGGTGCTGGCCACGAAACAGCGCAGCGTGCTCGCCACGCTTTCGCTGCTCTCGCCAGTCGAATCGAGCACCTCGGCGATCAGTTGCGCCCGCTTGCGGCCACGCCGCTGGGCGATCTCGTCGAGCAGCGTCCAGAACACCCGCTCGAGCCGCACGCCGCGCCGCCGCGACCCGGTAGTGACGACGCGGAACAGCGGTTCGATCGAGCTCGAAAGGCCGCCGCCCTCGTGACCATCGATGACGAGGTCAGCGCTCATGGAAGGCCTCGTCGCGCGCTTTGTTGATCGGCTTCAGCAGATACTGCAGCACAGTCTTGTGGCCGGTGAGAATTTCGACGCTCGCCACCATGCCCGGCAGGATCGGCAGATTGCGGCCGCGATAGGACAGCGTCGAGGAGTCCGTCTCGATCAGCACGACGTAGTAGGACTCATGCGTGTTCGGATCGACGATGCTGTCGGCCGAGACGTTCTGCACCTTGCCCTGCAGGCCGCCGAAGATCGAGAAATCATAGGCGGTGAACTTGACGTTGGCCGCCTGTCCCGGCAGCACGAAGGCCACGTCCGACGGCGACAGGTGCGCCTCGATCAGCAGCTTTTCGGCTGCCGGCACGATATCGAGCAGCTTCTCGCCCGCGTTGACGAAACCGCCGACAGTGTTGACCGCCAGCGAATTGACGATGCCGTCGACGGGCGAGCGGATCTCCGTGCGGTTCACCCGGTCGCTGGCGCCGCGCAACGTCTCCTGGTCGCTCGCGAGCTCGGCGAGCTTGCCGGTGAGGTCGGTCTGCGCGTCCTGCTGGAACTGCGACTGGGCCTGCTGCACCTGCAACTGCGCTTCCTGCAGCGCGGCCTGCGCCTTGGCGATGGACTGGATGGTGGCATCGAGCTGGCCGCTCGCATCGGCGACTGCCTGCTGGGCGGTAATGTATTCGGTCTGCGACACGAGCTTCTTGTCGACCATCGGCTTCAAAAGGTCGAGCTTCTGCCGCGCGAGGTCAGCCGTCTGGCTCAGTCGGTCCTTGTCGGCCATTCCCTGGTTGAGCTCGCGCTGCCGCTGCTCGACCCGCGCCTTGAGCACATCGATGCCCTGCTGCAGCGTCTGCCGGCGCGCCAGCTGCAGACTGACCTCGCTAGAACAGACATCGGGCGCCGATTTGGCGACGTCCTCCGGACAGGTGAAGGTGCCGGTGCCATCGCCGCCGACCTCGTCCTGCAGTCGCGCCACCTGCGCCTCAAGCGCCCAGACCTTGGCCTGCACCTCGCCCTGCGACGACGAGGTATTGGTGTCGTCGAGCTTGACCAGGAGCTGGCCAGCCTTCACCTGCTCGCCCTCGCGCACCAGGATATCGTCGACCACGCCCGGCTCGGCACTCTGGATGATCTGGATCTTGCCGGACGGGATAACCCGGCCCTGGGCCCGCGCCAGCTCATCAAGCTCGGCGAGCGACGACCACACCAGCGCAACGCCGAGAAAGGCGCAGATCAGCAGCACGACGACGGCCCAACTGCGCGGCGGACGCTCGGGCGCCAGCACGTAGCCGGCCGGCTTCAGATTGCCCGATGACTGGTTCATGCCTGGTCTCCGATCGAGACCTTGAGCTGGGCCAGCACCGCGTCGCGCTCGCCGTCGGCGGCGACGCGGCCATTGTCGAGCACGATGATGCGCGTGACCAGCTTGAGCAGGCTGAACCGGTGCGTCGCGATCAGCACCGTATGATCGTCTTCGAGCGACTGGCTCAGATGGCCGATGAGCTGACGTTCGGTGGCGAGATCCATCGAGCTCGACGGCTCGTCGAGGAACAGCACTCGCGGGTTGACGAGCAGCGTGCGCGCCAGGGCCACCGCCTGGCGCTGGCCGCCCGACAGCAAATGTCCGCGCTCCCCCACCGGCATGTCGAAGCCCGCCGGATGCCGCGCCACGAATTCTTCCACGCCGGCCCGGCGCGCCACGTCGAGCAGGCGCTGATCGGACGCGGACGGATCGGACATCATGATGTTGTCCTTGACCGTGCCGTTGAAGAGTTCGGGGTCCTGCAGGACGAGGCCAACCTGCCGCCTCAGCTCCGCCGGGTGGTATTGCTTGATCGACACGCCGTCGATGAAGACCTCGCCTTCGCTCGCCTCGTAGAAATTGACAAGCAGCCGGCCGAGCGTGGTCTTTCCCGACCCGATCCTGCCGATGATTCCGACTTTCTCGCCGGGCTTGATGCCGAAAGAAACCTGGTCGAGGACGAAATGTTCGGCGCCGGGATAGCGGAAGCGCACCTTGCGCAGTTCGATCCGGCCCTTGTCGATCTCGCGCGACACGAAGCTCTTGCGCACCGTGCGCTCGTCGGGAAGCTTCATGATCGCCGCGATCGAGCGATAGGCCTCTATTGCCGAGCGGGTGCGCAGCATGGCGGCGGAAATCTGCGCCACCGGCGCGATCACCCGGCTCGACAACATCATCGCTGCGATGATCGCGCCCGTCGTGATCTGGTGATCGGCGAACGAATAGGTGCCACCGATGAGAATGCCGATCGAGGCGAGCTGGCTCACCGTCGCGGTCGTCTGCGACGCCATCTGCTGGTAGTATTTGATCTTGCTCTGCGTCTCGGAGGACGCAAGAATCGAATTCTCCCAGTTGCGCAGGAAACGCCCTTCCGAGCGCGAGGCCTTGACGGTCTGCGGCGAGGTCAATGTCTCGACCAGAATGGAATTCCGCTGCGCTTGCTCGGTCAACGATGCCTTGATCGCTCGCGTCGAGCGCACGCCGATCACATAGGTCGAGACCAGCGCGACGATGACGGCAATGACCGGAAAGATCGTGACCCAGCCCAACAGGTAGAACATTGCCGCAAGGAACACGCCCATGAACAGAATGTCGACGAACATCGCCACGGTCTGCGAGGTGAAGAAGTCGCGCAGCGTTTCGTACTGGGTAATGCGGTTGATGAAGGCGCCAGTGGACGTCGGCCGCGCCGAAAGGTTGGTATTGACGACGCGGTCGAACAGCGATGTCGACAGCCTTAAATCGATGCCGCGGCCGGCATAGTCGATGATGGCGCCCCGCGCGACCTTGAGCAGAAAATCGAACAGGAAGACGCTCGCGATGCCGATGCTCAGCACCCACAGGGTCGAGACCGCGCCGTTCGGTAGAACGCGGTCGTAGACGTTCATCGAGAACAGGGGCATCGCCAGCGCGAAAACATTGATGAAGGCGGCGGCGAGCAGCACCAGAGTAATACTGCGCCCATGCCCTTTTAGGGCGGCGCGCAACCAGTCGCGTTGAGCGAGCGGCGCGTCGGCGTCATCGATCCTGGCTGTTTCGTCTTCCTGCTTGATCAGCAGCAACTGATGGCGGTAGCGCCAATCGCGGCTGTTGCTCTGGATCTCGATCTCGGCGTTCTTGACCGGATCGAAGCAGAGAAGCCTGTTGCGGCCGCTGCGCTCGACGATCAGCAGCAGGCCTCCTTCGCGATTGGCCACAATGGCCGGCAGGTCGAAATCGGCGAGGGCCTTGAGCGGCGTCTTCTTCGGCTGGACCCGGAGTCCGACGCGCTCCAGCGCCCGCGGCAGCAGCTTGACCGTCAGCAGCCCATCGGCCAATGGCAGGCCGGCGACTATGACATCGGGAGATTCCGGCCGGCCCCAGCGGCGCGCGAGGTAGCGGACGATCGCAAGGATCGGGTCGGCGCGCGGCGGCATCTCGGGCGCCTCTGCCGCCGCGGGCGCAAGCATGGGTGCGATCGGCATGGCGCCCGGCAGCGAGGCTTTCGCCAGCGCAGCGACCTGAGCCGAATCCAGCTTCTGGCGGCTTGCCGGCGCCGTTCCCGCGCCCGCCTCCCGCGCATTCCCCCACATTTTCATCGCAAATGCCGACCTAACCGCAATAATCCCAAGATACGTCGTTAGCCCGGGCCCGGGCAAACGACTGGTAAATTATGGGTTAATGGGGTCGCGTCTGTATACGACAGGTCACTTGACGTAGTGCGTCAAGTCGATCGGTCCATCGATATTGAGAGGCTGTTCCACCCGCGGCTCCGCTGCGTCAGCCGGAGGTGCCCCGATTTTTGCCCGTGTATCGGCCGTCGCGTCTGCAGGCGCCGGAACTCCGAGGAAATTCAGCAGCTTACCTGTCGCTGCAAGCAGCCGATATTCCGAGAAGCGAACCCCGAAATCCGCGGTCTCCGCCAGGATCTGCACGGAGAACTTGCTGTTTTGCGCATCGAGCACGTCAAGCAGCGAACGGCTGCCCACAGTGAATTGATCGCTGTAGGCCGAGACCAGATTGGTCGAGGCAGAGAGCTGCTGGTTGTACTGGCTCTCGAGCGAAGACTGACTGCGGATACGATCCCAGGATACACGAACCTGGTCTTCGACCTCGCGCAATGCCTGTTGCTGCGCGAGCATCGCCTGCGTCTCGCGGTGGACGTTCTCCTGCACCTGAGCCTGCTGGATGCCGCCGTCGAACAAATTCATCTTCAGCGACAGCGTGCCGCTCAAATCGTTGGTCACGCCTTCGGTGCCACCGACGTCGTTGCCCGTGGACGCCGCACCGTTGAAGCTGACCTTCGGACCAAGCCCGGCCTTGCTTTCGTCGACCTGGAAACCCGCCGCATCGATGTCGGCTGAGGCGATGCGGAGCCGTGGATTGTTGGACCGCGCATTGCCGAGGGCCTCGTCGAGCGTCCCCGGGAGCGAATGACCGGCGCGGGTCGGCAGGGTGCCTTTGTCGAACGGGATGCCGACGAGCGACTGGAAGGTCGACTTGGCCGCGTCCAGAGCCTCTTGCGCCTCTTCCACGCGCGCCTTGGCGGCGGCGAGCCGCTCTTTTGCCTGAAGCAAGTCGGCATCGGTCGCGGTCTTGCCCTGAAGGTCCGTGACGTTCTGCAGCGTTTGCTGATGGAAGGCGACGTTCTGCTGCGCAATGTCGCGAATGCGCGCCTGCAGCATCACCTCGAAATATTGCTGCGCAATCTCGAGCGCGATGAACTCGCTCCGCTCCAGCACGCGAAGCGCCGCACCATCGAGGCGGGCGGCCTGGCGGTCCGATTCGGCGTCACGGTAGCCGCTGTCGAAAATATCGTAGCTGACGCTGATCCCGACCTGCGTCGGCAACAGCACGTGATTGTCGAGCCCGGCGGCCCGGCGGGTCGGGTTGGAGAGCAGCTCCGCTCCGGTCGACGCATTGAGGTCGACACGCGGCGCGTACAGCCCGAGGGCCTGCTGCAGCTCGAAGCCAGTGGCGGCACGGTCCTCGATGGCCTGGCCGATTTCCGGATTGGAATCGACCGCCATCTGCACGGCTTGCTTGAGGGTCATGGCATCGGCCGACGCAGCCCATCCGAGCACGGCGAGCGAGACGGTCGTTCCCAACAGCCAGTAGCGCAAGCCGTTGTGAACGCTGGACTTCATCGACAGGCGGCTCATTTCAGCACCGGAATATTGGCGTGGAAGCAGTCGCACTTGGTGGACGACTCGGCGTCGACATGGCCGCCCGCGAGATAGCCCAGAGCGACATTGCACTGGATCAGCGCCTGCGTCGCCCAGTCAAAGCCGGTGCCTGACGAGTAGACGATGGATTTGCTGATGGCGGCGGCGGCCGCGTCGTCGCGGTCCTTCTGCAGCTTGGCCGTCAGCGCCGGGCGCTTGAGCTGCAGCACAGTGGAATCGGCGGCGGAGATGCAAATGGGCTGCGCCGCCACCGCAACTGCGGAGCAGGACAACGACAAGGCAAAGGCAAAAAGTAAAATGCGGAACAAGACACCGCCCCCATTTGGCATACCGCTACAGTAGGGCTAGCAATAACGCTTGGCACGAACAACCATTCTGTCTTGCCGCCGCTGAACTCCCCCTTCACTGTTGCACAGCGGCAACTAAACCGAGCAACGGGCCAACCGCCAACCTGCATGGGACATAGCTGGCTATGGGCCGGCATCGCCCCTTATGGGCCGCTCCTGGCGGTCAATCAGTTCGGGCGATGGACCATTTGCCGTGCCGGCGCCGGGTCGGAGAATCAGCAACATATCGGCGCAATTTCGTGTAGTTAGTCGCGGCTTTGATTTGGCCGGTCTTGATCCGGAGCACCTGTTGCACTTCGTCGTCTTTCTGTGTGGTGTTCTCGGCGGCGTGGTGCCTCTCGGATCGGGCTGGTGGGGCCAGCCGGACCTGCTCTTTTTCACTGAAGGTTTGCCGTCCTGGGTCGCGGGGCTGCTGGTCGTTGCCATCCACATCATTGCCATCGCCGCCATCATCGGCGGAACCCTGGTTTTCCTGTCCGCCGCGGCAAGCCGGATCGTGCTGCTGTCGAGTTCGGTGGCCTGGCTGATCCTGGTCGCCGTGCTCGGGCACGGGGTGACGCCGGTTGCAGCTCTCTTGATCATCCTGATTGCCATCGGAGGATTCACCGCGTTCCTCCCGTCGGTTCAGCAACCGCTGCTGTCGCTGCGCGATCCGGGGTCGCTGCCGCTCTGGCACGCCCGTGAGCAAGCCGCCGAACGGGTGCCGCTTTTCGGCCGGGAAAAGAAGCCGCGGCGCGATGTCGCCGTCGGGCGGCGCACCGAGCCGGCCTTCGGCGAAACCCCGGCGACCGCGATTTATTCGTCGGATTTTGCCATTGGGCCGAGCCCGACTCGGCGGAGTCGAGCCAAGGTTCGCCGCGACCGGCGGCGGTCCATCCTGGGGGTCGTCGGACTGATCGGCCTGATGGCGGTGCTCTTCGGCATCGTCGTGCTCAACAGCCAGGTGTTTACGCCAGATACGGCACGCGTCCTCGATTCCCCGTCGTCCGGACCGGTAGTGTCGCAGCCATCCAGCGCTGCAGTGAGCGTCGCCGAAGTCTCGAGCGCCAGCAGCAGTGCCGCTCCACCGCCATCGTCGGCCGCCAAGAGTTCCGCGATCGCGAATCCGGCGTCTTCCGTGAGCGCCGAAGAGCGGCTGCCGAGCCAGGCGCTGGGCCTGCCGCAGCAATATGCCAGCCTTCCGCCGATCACCGCGCCAGGCCTGCCGCCATCCTCGGAGTCGGCGTCAGCGCCGACATCGCCGGCGGCGGCCTCGGCGACCGACCAGTTTTCATCGCTGCCGCCCATCGCATCTGCAAGTTCGGCCGAAACGTCGGTAGCGAGCGCCAGCGCAGCGCAGCCCCTGCCCTCGCGTTTCGCGACGCCGGCGGAGTATTGCAGCGCCGTCGCCAATACCGATGCTCCGGAAGCCTCCAAGATCACCGGCGGTCTCGCCGCCATGACCACCGCGGCCCGCACGCAGGCAGCCATGCCGCAAGGCGAGGTGCGCTGGCGCTGCATGGACAATGCGGTGTGGGTCTGCGTGCAGCCGTCGGGGTCGCTGAGCTGCGACAAGGTGCCGAGCTCGGTCGACCGCGTGCTGATCTGCGCCGCGCATCCCGACACGCAAGGCATCCGCACGGCCGGTGGCGACTGGAGCTGCAACGGCTTCACGCCCGTGGTCAGCAAGGACCAGATCGACGCCCCGGATCACCGCGGCTTCGACCGTTCGGCGTGGCACACGCTCAAGGGTGACCCCGATCCGCCGGCGCATTAGCCGGCCGGCGCCTAGCGGCGTGTGAACGCGGGTTGACGCTTTTCCTTGAAGGCGGCACGGCCCTCGCGCGCATCGTCGGTGGCAAAGCAGATGGTCTGCAGGTCGCGCTCGTAGGTGATGGCGTCGGCGATGCTCATGTCCCAGGCGGCGTGCAGGTTGAGCTTGGCCGTTTCGGCGGCGATGGGGGCGCGGGCGGCGATGGCGCCGGCGATCTTTTTCGCCTCGGCGAGCAGCTCGGCCTGCGGCACGACGCGGGAAACGAGGCCCCAGCGTTCGGCAGTAGATGCGTCGATCGGATCGCCGGTCATGATCATCAGCGCGGCGTTGGACGGCCCCACCGCATGGGCCAGGTTGACCGCCATGCCGCCGCCGCCGATCCAGCCGAGCTTGATCTCGGGGGCGGAAAAGCTCGCATTTTCAGCGGCCAAGCGGATGTCGCAGGCCATCGCGGTTTCGAGGCCGCCCCCGAAGGCGTAGCCGTTGACCGCGGCGATCGACGGCTTGCGCAGCGCCCGGATGGCGTCGCAATAGTCGGGGCGGTTGCGGAAATCCCAGGGCGTCTCGTAGTCGTCGAGGACGCGGATATCGGAGCCGGCGCAGAAGGCGCGCGCACCGGCGCCGGTAAGGATCACGCAGCGTATCTCATTGTCATCATTGAAGTTTTCGACCGCCGCGACGAGTGCATCGGCCATCGCGGGGGTCATGGCGTTGAGCTTTTCCGGCCGGTTGATGGTGATGGTCCCGACCGCGCCGTCGCGCTCTACGATGATGTTTTCGCTCATCTTTCCCGGCTCCCGATGGAATTGAAATGCATGTCGTTGAGATGCCTGACGATTTCGCCCACGGGGCGCTGCAGCAACGCCCCGCGCAGATAGGCGGAGGCCGCCGACTGCCACGCGATGTAGCCGCGAAATCGGGGTCGCACATATGCCCTTTCGAGCGTGTTTTTCGTCGATGAATAGAAGTTCGGCCACGCTTTGTTGACCACGGAATTCTGCCAGGCGCCGCGGCGGCTCGGCTGGCCGTCGTGGCTCGGAATATAGCCCGTCTGAGCGTCGGCGCTGAGCAGCCAGCCCAGATGCGCCTTGAGCTCGGGGGTCACCGCGCAGCGGGTCGAGACGCCGATCCCGGTGCCGCCCAGGGTCGACCCCGGACCGGCGCGGCCGCTGGGCGCATCGGCGAAGGCGACGGCGTACCGCCCCGGCATCGGCCGCGTGTAGTTGACGTAGCCGTAGATCAGCGGGACGAGGCGGACATCGTCGCGCTGCGCCATATGACCGAGGATGCCGATGGGGTTGAGCTGCTGGATGGAAGCCGGGGACCGCGACGCAAGCTCCGCCAGCAGCTCGACGGCCTCAATGCCCGTGTCGTCGCGCAACAAGCGCTGCGGATCTTCCGTCGCCGGGGGATCGCCGAACGAGGCGGCGATCGAGAGCAGCGACAGGATGGCGTGCGGGCCGATCAGCGACATGCCGACGCCCCCTTCGGTGGACAGCGCCAGAACGCCGCTCCAGTTTGTGGCCGGCGCAGAGAGGTCCGGCCGATAGGCCGTCACCTGCGCGGCAGCATCGAGCGGCAAGGCCCAGTGCCGGCCGGCATAGCGATAGCTCGTAAGGCACGGGCCGATCGTGGCCGCGCCGATCTCGGCGAGAAGGTCAACCCCGAGCACGGCCTCGATCGGCAGCAGGCATCCGGCTTCGACCGCCTCGCCGACATGCGGGTGGTCGAGCACCACGAGGTCATAGCGCGCGCAGAGGTCGGCAATCGGATGCGACTCGAAGCCTTCGAGCGGCTGCTTGTCCCATTCGATATGGAGCCCCTGCCCCGGCACAATCTCGCGCGCCGCGTCGGCCAGCGCAGTGTAGCCGCGCGGGTGGTCCCAGGTGAGCCCGCGATAGCTCGGAGTCATATAGCGGTCCCGATGGCGCCACCCTTGACCAGCGTCGCGATCTCGGCGTCGCTGTAACCGGCTTCATGCAGGATATCGGTCGTGTGCTCCCCGGTGAGCGGCGCCCCGCGCTCGACCCGCGACGGCGTCTTCGAGAACCTGATCGGAAAGCCCGGGGTCTTCACGCGTCCTTCGGTCGGGTGGTCGTATTCGACGAAGGTGCCGTTGTGCTTGATCTGCGGATCTTCGAGCAGGTCGGTGTAGCCATAGACCGGCCCGCACCAGATGTCGGCGGCGCGCATCAGTGCCATCCACTGGGCGGTCGTCTTCGTCTTCAGCCGCTCGCGCGTTTTGGCGAAGATTTCGTCGCGCCTGGCCCAGCTGTCGCGCTCGGTATCGAGGCTGAGGAACGACGGCTCGCCGATCACTTCGCCAAGCTTCGGCAACGGCGGAAATGCAACGATGATGTTGCTGTCCCTGGTGGCGAACACGCCATAGGGCGCGCGGATGAAGGCGTGCGCATGCGGCTCCGCCGAGCGCACCTGTGCCTTGCCGCCGACGGTATGAACCGACAACTCCTGCATCTGCAGGGTCGTGATCGCATCGAGCATGTTGACCTGGACGAGCTGGCCCTCGCCGGTCCGCTCGCGATGAAGCAGCGCCGCGAGCGCGCCCTCGAACGCGGTGTAGGCAGTAACCGCATCGACGAGGAACTGGCCGGCGGGCGTCGGCGGCTCGCCTTCGCGGCCCGCCGACAGCATGGCGCCCGACATACCCTGCAGCACGAGGTCCTGCCCCGGCCAGTTGAGATAGGGACCGTCCTCGCCATAGCCCGACATCGACACATAGACGAGGCGCGGATTGATCTGGCTCAGGGTCTCGTAGTCGACGCCGAGGCGCTTCGCGACACCCGGCCGGTAGTTCTGCAGGAATACGTCGGCAGTCTTGACCAGCTCGATCAGCACTGCCTTGCCCTCGGGGTTCTTGAGATCGACCGCGAGCGAGCGCTTGTTGCGGTTGAGCGACAGGAACGAGACGTTGATCTTGTTGCCGCGCGCGCCGCCGGCCGCATTGTGGCGCTGCCACTCGCCGGCGATCGGCTCGACCTTGACCACGTCGGCGCCCAGATCGCCCAGCCGCTGTGCCGCGAACGGCCCCGCCATGGCGATGGAACAGTCGAGCACGCGATAGCCGGAGAGAATTCCCATTGTGTACCTGGAGATTTAGAACGACAGTCGTGTTTTTCTCGGGGTATCCCCGCGAAAGCGGGGACCTCCGTTTTGGTTGGTACAGATGCATATCGCCAAACAGAGGTTCCCGCTTTCGCGGGAATGACCTGGTGGGGAGGCGTGATCATCTGCACCTCAATGCATGACCCAGCCGCCATCGACGTTGATGGTCTGGCCGGTGATGAAGGAGGAGGCGTCGGAGGCGAGGAACATCAACGCATTGGCGATATCGGACGGACGGCCGCGCCGCTTGATCGCCTGGCTGTCGAGGATGCGCTTTTCGTAGGCGACGAGATCGGGATGGATTTTCTCGGCGTCGGTCGGGAAGGCGCCCGGAGAGATGGCATTGGCGGTGACGCCGTACTTGCCGAACTCGCGCGCCCAGACGCGGGCCAGCGCGATCAGCGCCCCCTTCGATTGGATGTAGGGACCGAGGTTCTCCCAGCCGCCCGAGAAGGTAATGGACGAGATGTTGATGATGCGGCCGCGGCCCATCGCCTTCATGTGCGGCAGGGCGACCTGCACGCAGACGATGCCGGCCTCGACGTTGATCGCCTGCACCCGCTTGATCTCGTCGAGCGTGAAGTCTTCGAATGGCTTGCTCGGATAGATCGCGGCGTTGTTGATCACGACGTCGAAGCCGCCAATCTCACCCGAGACGCGCTCGAGCTCGCTGCGCAACCGCGCGTGGTCGCTGAGATCGAGCGTTTCGACACGAAGGCCGCCGAGTCCTTCGGCCGCCTGCTTGAGCGCCGCGACCTTTTTGAGGTCGTTGTCGACGGCGATGACCCTGGCGCCGGTCCTGAGCATCAGTACAGTGGTCTCGAGCCCGAGGCCACCGGCGGCGCCGGTATAGAGAATGGTCTTGCCGGCGACCGAGCCAAAATGGTCGGCGCCCGTCGGATTGGTGCTCATGCGCGGCCTGCGATCCTGAGGTGGTTGCCCGAGGGCTGCGGATAATCGTCGTCCGGCTGCCGGGCGATGGCGCGGATGCGCGCCTCGGCCGCGGCGATCTCGTCCCTGCCGTCGAGCACGCGGAACGTCGCGTCGTAGTGCTTCTCGTCGCCATGCATGAGCCAGATCATCTCGTTGCGCTCGCGCGCCGCCAGATTGCCCAGCACGTGGTTGCTCGAGGGCTCGATGCCGAACGCGTACTGCCCCGCCTGCAAATTCTGCCACTCATACTGGCAGGGGAACTGGTCCTTGCGCGTCACCACCTCGAAGCCGAGGCCGAGCCGATCGTTGACCAGCGCCACCGGCACCTCACCCCTGGCATCGGCGCCGAGCTCATGCTGCCAGACCTGCTCGTGGAAATCGAGCTTCGGCGCGCTCGGCACACGATAACCGACACCCTGCCTGCGATAGGTCGCGGCATCGGCATGGGCCGCCCACACCACGTCGCGCACCGGCGCGAGATAGCGCGAGCCGGCATCGAGCACCGGGTGGCCGACATTGATGTGGTAACAGTACATGTGCGGCGTCTTGTAGAAGCCGTGGTTGACCACACGGTCGTGCAGCCGGATCTCCCTGCCGCCGACATCCGCCTCGATGCGCCGGATGAGGTGCAGGTCCTCGCCGAACACGGCGGCCTGCTGCACGACGCCTTCCGCCCAGAGCACGCAGCGGTCGCCGTCCCAGCTCTCGCCGTAGCCGGTGAGCCGCGCCGGGATGGTACCGACCCGGCCATGCAGCGAATGCTTGACCGTTTGCCTGGGCGAATAGACATAGGTGTCGGCCGGCACCTCGTTCATGAACAGGATGTGGTCGAGCCCGCAGGTGACCAGCAGGCCCGAGAACGAACGCGCCCAGGCAAGACCGCCCTCGCCCTCGTATTCATGCAGGCCCGGATGCCGGAAGCCGGCAGGCGAGTTCCAGCCGATCGACTGGCCCTTGTACTCGCAATCGGCGATGTCCATCGCGCGGTCGACCAGCACGGTGAAGCGCAGGCCGGAGCCGGTGCGGAACTCCAGCATGCGGATGCCGCGCTCGAGACCGTCGCCGAGCGTCATCAGCCGCACGCCGGCGAACTGGGACAGCGCTCCAGTCCGCTCCTCAACCTGCCGTCGCGTCAGGCTGGTGCCAAAAAGCTCGACCATGCGCCTCAGTCCAGATGGTAGATTTCGGGCATGTCGCACCACCACTCACCCGGCGCGGCGGAGCTCAGCTTCGCCTGGCACGGATCGGTCAGCGCCAGCCACTTCTTGGTGACGGCGAGATCGCCCAGCACCTGCATGTCGGCGGCATAGTCGTTGCCGGTATATTCCCAATAGCCGAACAGCAGGTGCTCGGGCTCGCGCAGGAAGATCGAGTAGTTGCGGATGTGGGCGGCCGAGAGCGCGACATTCATCTCCGGCCACGGCTCGGCATGGAGCCGCTTGTATTCGGCCAGCTTTTCGGGCTTGACCCCGATCACCATCCCCATGCGCTGGGCGCTCATTCCTTGGTGCCTCCCGCCGTCATGCCGGTGACGAGGAAGCGCTGCGCGAACAGGAACACGATCATCACCGGCGCGATGGCGACGAGCGTCGCGAGCGCCAGCGCCGAGAGCGAAATCGTCGAGGACGCTGCATTGGTCGGATTGAACTGCGGCACGTTGGACAGCATTTCGGCGAGCCCGACCTGGATCGGTGCCTTGCGGCCGGGCAGCATCACATAAGGCAGGAAGTAATTGTTCCAGTTGCTGGTGAAGCTGAAGAAGCCGACGAGCGCGATCACCGGCGTCGCGAGCGGCATCGCCACCCGCGCGAACACCTGGACCTCGCTGGCACCGTCGATCCGCGCCGCATCGAGCAGGTCGCGCGAAATGGCGGTCGAGAAGTAGATGTAGGTCAGATAGACGCCGAACGGGAAGAACGAGAACGGCAGGATGGCGGCGAGCGGATTGCCGATCAGGTGCACGGCGCTGAGCTCGAGGAAGATCGGCAGCACCAGCGCCGTGCTCGGCACCAACATGACGATGAGCGTGGTGGCGAGCAGCGCCTTGCGGCCGCGGAACTCGGTGAGCGCCATGGCGTAGCCGGCCGGGATGCTGGTGACGAGCGTGATGGCGAGCGCGGCGATGCAGTAGAACGCCGAGTTGCCGATCCAGGTCCAGAGCAGCCCGTCCTGGAAGGACACGAGGCTCTGCCAGTTGTCGGCGACGGTCTGCAGGCTGCCGAACGAGAACGGCGCGTCGAGCAGCATCTGCCGGTCGGTCTTGGTGGGCGCGATCAGCAGCCAGACGATGGGCACGATGAAGAACGCTGCGAAGGCGACCAGCAGCAGGATGGCAACCGCGCGCCCGAGCCAGGCGGCAGGCGAGTCGTCGCGCATGACCCCGAGCGTTGTGTCAGGCGCGCTCAAACAGGCGACCCCTGAACACGAAGATCACGCTGAGGACGAGCGCCACCACCAGTAGCACCAGTGAGATCGCGGCCGAGCCGTTGAAGTCGTTCTGCTTGAAGGCATAGAGGAAGGCGAGCTGATTCAGCGAATAGTCCTGCGAGACGACGCCCCGGCTCGCCTGCGACAGCACGCGCGGCTCGACGAAGAGCTGCGTGCCGCCCGCAAAGGAGAGGATCACCATATAGGCGATCCATTTGCGCAGGAGCGGAATCTGGATGTACCAGGCGGTGCGGATCGGGCCGGCGCCGTCGACCCGCGCCGCCTCGACGACGTCGCGGCTGATGTTGTTGAGCGCGCCATACATCACGATGATCCAGCCGCCCGCCCCGGTCCAGAAGGCAATGATCGCGAGCGTTACCGGCAAATGGTCGGCCTGCACCGTCTCGACGAACGAGTTGAACCCGAGCCCGTGCAGCAGCAGCGACACGGGGCTTACGGTCGGGTCGAGTACGAACAGCCAGAGCATGACGCTCGACGCCCCGGCCAGCGCACCGGGGATGTAGTAGAGGAAGCGCACCGAGGTCGAGAGCCACCGGACGCCGATAGAGTGCACGATGATGGCGAGCACGACGACGAGGATGAGGAGGCTCACCAGCCAGACCACGAGGTAGAGCCCGACATGCTCGACCGCCGGCAGGAAGCGGTAGTCCTTGAACACCTTGACGAAGTTGTCGACGCCGATGAAGGCGTTGCGCTTGGTGAAGGCGAGGAAGATCGCATAGGCCGAGGGCAGGATGCCGAACAGCACCAGGAACACGGTGTAGAGGCTGACGAAGGCCAGCCCCACCTGGCGTTGCGCACGCTCCACGCTCGCCTTCCGGGCGAGGGGCCGTCCATCCATGCGGGGATGGACCGCTTTGCCGTGAAGCGTGCTCAACTCACTCACCCCCGAGGATCAACTCAGTTGACGGTATAGCCGACGACCTGCGCCTCGTTCTTCATTTCGGTCTGCCAGTCGGCGGACAGGTCGGCCATGGTCTTGCCGGCGGCGAGGCCCGGCGTGATGATCTTGGCCCACGCCGTCTCGGGCGAGAAGTTCGGATAGCCCCAGCCGTTCCACACGCTCGCCGCGGCGGTCGAGATGGCGCCCTTGAAATCGCCGCCGAAGAAGCCGCTCTTGGCCTGGTTGTCGAGCCACTTGTCGGCCGCGGCCTTGTAGGCTGGCAGGCCGCCGGTGCCCGCCGTCTTGTCGTCGGTCACGATGAACTGCAGGAAGGTCTTCACAGCCGCCGGGTTCTGCGTGTGGCTCGACGCGTACCAGACGCCGCCGCCGACATTGCCCGTGACCTTGTCGCCGTTCGACCAGGTGAGCGGCGCGGCCGCAGCCCACTGCCCGGGCTTCGCGTTGACGCTGGCCGGGTTCTGGAACAGCGCTCCGGCGTACCAGGCAGGACCGGGGATCGCGACGAGATGGTCGGCCTTGGCGACGAACGGCGCCCCGAACACCGAGTCCTGGGTCAGCGTTCCGTTCTTGAGCATGTGGTCGATGAGGTCGGACACCTTCTTGGTGTTCGGATCGTCGATGGTGGACGAGAAGGTGTCGCCCTTGAGCTGGAACACGGGCGCCTCGCCGCTCCAATAGTAGATATAGGGGCCTTCGAAGCTATCGCCGATCGAGCCGAGGAAGTAGCCCGGATGATCCTTGGCCAGCTTGTCGCCGAGCGCCTCATAGTCTTCCCAGGTCTTGGGCACGTCGTAGCCGAACTGGTCGAGCAGCGTCTTGTTGTACCAGAACAGCACCGGTGCGAGGTCGTTGCGGAGGCCATAGACCTTGCCGTCGATGGTGACCGGATCTTCGGCGCCCGGCGTGTAGCCATCGAGGAAGCCCTTGTCGAGGAAGCCGTCGTTCAGCACCTGGGCGAAGGGCTGCGCGCCGTTGGCGCCCTGCGACACCCACGAGGCGTCGTTGTTCTGCGTCGAGAACACCACGTCCGGCCAGCCGGAGCCGGCCTGGTCGGCCAGACTGATCTTGGTCTGGAACGTGCCCGAGGCACCCGAGGAGCCATCGTCGACGACGAGGTTCACCTTGATCTCGGGATGAGCGGCTTCGAACGCCTGCACCGCCGGCTGGCGGGTGGCGTCGGCCCACACGGTGATGGAATTGTCGGCGGCAACGACCGGGCTCGCGACGAGCAGGGCCGAGAGCGCGAGGCTGATACGCATGAAATTCACGGGGATCCTCCCTCCTGGTGATTGCTGGTCGGAGCCGGCTTCAGCCGGCGGCGGCCATCGGTGACGCGGGACTGAGCCGCGGGTTGAACGGCGCGGGGCCGAGATCGGCGCGCGCCAGGATGTCGGAGCGCGCCCATTCGCGGCGCGCGGTTTCGGAGAGCACGAGGCCATGGCCTGGACGATCCGGCGCATAAATCCAGCCGTCGCGGATCACCATCGGCTCATCGACCAGGTGGTCGAAATTCTGGAACGAGTATTCGAGCCATTCGACCTCGGGCAGCGCGCAGGCCATGTGCACGCCCGTTTCGAGGAAAGTATTCCCCAGCGTCACCGGGATGCCCATTTCGGCCGCCAACCAGCCGATGCGCATGACGTCGGTGACCTGGCCATGGACGTTGAGGATGTCGGTGCCGCCGGCGAGCATCAGCGCCCGCTTGCCGGCCGCGTCCAGATATTCGCCCGAGTTGATCAGCGTCCACGGGCAGGCGTCCCGCAGCAGCCGAAGGCCCTCGAAATCGTGCCTGAGGATCGGGTCCTCGACCCACAGCAGCTCATAGCCGGCCTTGCGGATCGCGGTGAGCTTCACCGCCGCTTCCTTAGCGCCCCAGGCTTCGTTCGCGTCGATCATGATCTGTGCGCCGGGCCGCACAGTCTTGGCGAGAAGCTGCAGGCGGTGGAGATCGCGCTCGAAATCCGGGGCGCCGACCTTGATCTTGAAGGCGGTGTAGCCGAGCGAGTCGGCGTGCGCAAACAGCGCCTCGAAGGCCGCATCGCTGAGATGATAGTCGAGCCCGGAGGCGTAGGCGCGCACGCGGCTACGACGGCTGCCGAGGAGCTGGTGCAGCGGCAGGCCGACCTGCTTGGCCGCAAGATCCCACAGCGCCACCTGCAGCGCCTCGTGAAACGGCAGCGTGAAGGCGCGCTGGTTGCCGCCGCGCAGCCGGTTCACGCGGTGCACGAGGCCAAGCGGCAGCTGTCCGACAAGTCCCGGCCAGACCTCATCCTCGAACACACGGGCGATCTCCGCCTGGCTCGCCAGCGGATGAAATAAGGTCTGGATAAAGCCGAGACCCACGCGTCCCTTGTCGTCAGCCAGCTCCAGCGCCGCTACGTTCGCGTCATCCGCCCGGACCTGGCTGTCGCCGATGACCCGATCGCGGGCGAACTGAAAGCGGGTGATGCGAAATTCGGCGATGCGCATTCTGATCGATCTGGTGAGCTGTTTGATATATCAGTGTGCGCATGAGATATTTCAGTTGGAGACTGAAGGCAAGTGGCATCAGCGGACAGAGCGGCAACCGTGACTGAAATCGGCGGCGGATCGCGCCTCAGCGACATCGCGTACACGCGCATCCTTGAGACCGTGTTCGAGCGGAAGATTCCAGCTGGCGCCTTCCTGTCACAGAACGACCTCGTCGAAATCCTCGGCATCCCCATCGCGCCGGTCCGCGATGCGCTGAAGATTCTCGAGACCGAGGGCATCGTCACCATCCACCCCCGGTCCGGCATCCAGTTCATCAAGCCGGGGCTGGAGCTGACCCGCTCGACCTACCAGTTCCGCGGCATCCTCGAACGCGCCGCCGTCGCCGTCTATGCCGACACCGCCGACGAGGCCGAGCTCGGCGAGATCGAGCGCCGGCATGTCGCCGTCACCCGCGTCATCGAGAACGACGGGCTCACCGACTGGGCCCGCGCTGAAATCGAAGAGCTCGAACTCGTGCTTCACAACTCGATCATCCGCAGCCTCAATAACCAGCTGATCGAGACGTCGTACAAGCGCATGCACAACTACCTGCGCATCGTCCGGCTCGACCGCAAGCTGACGCCGCCACTGGCGCTGCGCTCGCTACGCGAGCACATGCAAATCATCCTCGCCTGCAAGGCACGCGACCCCGAGGCAGCGGTGGAGGCATTGTCGGCGCATTTCAGTGCCGCGCTGCAACGGCACATGGGAATGTATTGAGGTTCTAGAGGGCCGAGCACAGTCGGCGTCCTCTCCCGTTTCGGGATACGTCGACCACGGCAGCGTGGTGGAGGTGGCGGCCCCACGCACCGCAAGCGGCCGCGCCTTCCGTCGGCTTCGCCACCACTTTTCCCCACGCGAGAAGGACGCTTCCCCCGGTGAATCAGGCCGCGAGTGCAGTCTCGGCGGAGGTGTAGGCATAGTTGAGCGCGGCCGCCACCGGCTCGCAGGTGACCTTGCCCTGCGCGATGTTGAGGCCGTGCCTGAGGTGCGGGTCGGACAGCAGCGCCTGCCGCCAGCCGAGCGCGGCCAGCCGGAGGACATGCGGCAGCGTCGCGTTGTTGAGCGCATAGGTCGAGGTACGGGCCACCGCGCCGGGCATGTTGGCCACGCAGTAGTGCACGACGCCCTCGACCACGAATGTAGGGTCGGCGTGCGTGGTGGGCGTCGAGGTCTCGAAGCAACCGCCCTGGTCGATGGCGACGTCGACCAGCACGGCGCCGCGCCGCATCGTGCCGAGCATGGCCCGCGTCACCAGCTTGGGCGCGGCCGCACCCGGTACCAGCACCGCACCGATGACGAGGTCGGCGGAGGCGACGGCGCCGGCCAGCGTCGCCTGCTGCGCGTAGAGCACCCGGGCCCGGGCGCCGAAATGCGTGCTGAGCCGCTCGAGCGCGCCGGTGCTCTTGTCGAAGATGGTGACGTCGGCACCGAGGCCGACGGCGTTCTCGGCGGCATGGAAGCCGACCACTCCGCCGCCGAGAATGGCCACCCGGGCCGGCGCCACGCCGGGCACGCCGCCGAGCAACACGCCGCGGCCGCCATGTGCCTTTTCGAGCGCCGTAGCCCCCGCCTGGATCGACATCCGCCCGGCGACCTGGCTCATCGGCTTGAGCAGCGGCAGGCCACCCGCCGCATCGGTGACCGTCTCGTAGGCGATCGCGGTGACGCCGGAGGCGACGAGCTCGCGCGTCTGCTCCGGGTCGGCGGCGAGATGCAGGTAAGTGAAGAGTATCTGGTCGGGCCGCAACATGGCGCGCTCGGCCGCCTGCGGCTCCTTGACCTTGACGATCATCTCGGCGCGTCGAAACACCATGGCGGCGTCCGCCGCAATCTCGGCGCCGGCGGCTCGATACGCCGTCTCGTCAGCGCCGATCCCGGCGCCGGCACCGGTCTCGACCAGCACCGTGTGCCCGGCCTTCACCACATCGGCGACGCTCTCCGGCGTCAGGCCCACGCGATATTCGTGGTTCTTCACTTCCCTCGGCACGCCGATGAGCATGGCCCTGACCTCCTGGCGCTAGTGCTTGAGTACGTCTGCAACCGCGCCACGGAGCGCGGCGACGACGGTGTCGGCTTCGGCGCGCGACAGGCAGAGCGGCGGCGCAAAGCCGATGATGTCGCCCTGCGGCATCGCCCGTGCTACCACGCCGCGGCTGGTGAGCGCCGCCGCAAGCTGCGGCCCGATCTTGCGCGAGCTGTCGAAGAACTTGCGGGTGTCGCGGTCTTCGACGAACTCCACCGCCGCGAGAAGGCCGCTGCCGCGGATATCGCCGACATTGGGATGCTTGCCCAGCGCATCACGCAGCGCCGCGAGGAAGTATGTCCCGACCTCGCCAGCATTCTTGACCAGCCCGAGGCTGTCGACGAGCCTGAGATTTGCGACACCGGCAGCGGCGCCGATCGGATGCGCCGAATAGGTCCAGCCATGGCCGATCGGTCCGTTCTCGTCGGTGCCGCGCACCAGCACGTCCCACATACCCTTGGCAAAGATCGACCCGGAGAGCGGCGCGTACGCTGAGGTCAGGCCCTTGGCGATGGTGATGATGTCGGGCTCGATGCCGTACTTGTCGGACCCGAACATCGTGCCAAGCCGTCCAAAACCGGTCACCACTTCGTCGGCGATCAGCAGAATATCGTTCTTTTTGAGCACGGCCTGGATCGCCGGCCAGTAGCCGGCGGGCGGCGGCACGATGCCACCGGTGCCGAGTACGGGCTCGCCGATGAACGCGGCGATGGTGTCGGCGCCTTCACGCGCGATCAGCGCCTCGAGCTCGGCGACGCAATGGGCGACGAACTGCGCCTCGCTCATGTCGAGGCGCGGCCGGCGGTAGTAGTACGGCGCCTCGGTGTGCAGCACATAGGGCAGCGGCAGGTCGAACTTCTTGTGGAAGCTCTCGAGTCCGGTGAGCGACCCCGTCATCAGCCCCGAGCCATGGTAGCCGCGCCAGCGCGAAATGATCTTCTTCTTCTGCGGACGGCCCAGGATGTTGTTGTAGTACCAGACCATCTTGACGTTGGTCTCGTTGGCGTCGGACCCGGAAAGCCCGAAATAGACCTTCGACATGTTCTTGGGCGCCCGCTCGAGCACCATGTGCGCCAGCGTGATCGACGCCTCGGTGCCGTTGCCGACATAGGCGTGGTAGTAGGCGAGCGAATGGGCCTGGTCGGCGATCGCATCGGCGATCTCAGTGCGCCCGTAGCCGACGTTGACGCAGTAGAGACCGGCGAAGGCGTCGAGCAGCTTGTTGCCGTCGCGATCCTCGATGTAGACGCCGCTGCCGCCACTGAAGATGCGACCGTGGCTCTCGCCGCGCTCCTGCTGGCCCAGATGCGTGGAGGGATGGAAGAAGCTCTCGCGGTTCCAGGCATCGAGCTGATCGTTGGAAAGCATACGCAGCGTCCTTTCGAGATTGCGCCCGTCAGTGCCAATCACGGCAGACGTACTTGACTTCAGTGTAGGCCTCTAAGCCGAGGCGGGCCCCCTCGCGGCCAAGCCCAGATTGCTTCATTCCACCGAAGGGAATGGGCGGGCCGGTCACTTTGGTGCGGTTGACGGCGACCATGCCGTATTGCAGCGCGCGGCTGCAGCGGTAGATCCGCCGCGGATCGTTGGTGTGAACATAGGCGATGAGCCCGTATTCGCTGTCGTTGGCCTGGGCCAGCGCCTCGGCTTCATCGTCGAACGCGGTAAGCGCGGCGACCGGGCCGAAGGTTTCCTCGCGCGCGATGAGGGCATCGGCCGAAACGTCCGCAAGCACCGTCGGCGCAAAGAACAGCGGCCCAGCCAGGTGCACGCTGCCACCGGTGAGGCAGCGCGCGCCGCGGGCCAACGCGTCCTCGACGTGCCGACGCTGCTTGTCGACGGCGCGGCTGTTGATCAGCGGGCCGATGTCGGGGTCGGTGAGGCCCGGCCCCACGGTCAGCGCCGACACGGCCGCCGCAAAGCGCGTGCAGAACTGCTCGTAGATCGGCCGCTCGATGAGGAAGCGGTTGGCCGCGAGACAGTCTTGCCCGCCGGTCGCGAACTTGGCCTTGACCGCTTCGGCGACGGCGCGGTCGAGGTCGCAGTCGGCAAAAACGATGAACGGCGCGTGGCCGCCGAGCTCGAGCACCAGCCGCTTGATCGTCTCGGCCGACTGCCGGAACAGCAACCGGCCGATCTCGGTGGAGCCGGTGAAGGAGAGAACGCGTACCCGCGGATCGGTGGTCCAGGCCCCGACGATCTCGGGCGCATGCCCGGTGACCACGTTGAACACGCCGGCGGGAATGCCGGCCCGTTGCGCCAGCACCGCCAGCGCGGTCGCGGAAAACGGCGTCTCGATCGAAGGATGGGCAACGACGGTGCAACCGGCGGCCAGTGCGGCGGCTGCCTTGCGGGTCAGCATCGCCGAAGGAAAGTTCCACGGCGTGATCAGCGCGGCGACGCCGGCCGGCTCGCGCCAGACTTCGAGCTCGGCGTCCGGCAGGTGCGAGGTCACGCCCTCGATGTTGGGACGCTTGGCCTCTTCGGCGTAGAACTCGACGAAGGACGCCGCGTAGTCGATCTCGCCGAGCGCTTCCGAGATCGGCTTGCCCTGCTCGCGGGTCATGATGAAGGCGAGATCGTCGCGCGCCGCGAGGATCAGCTCGAACCAGCGGCGCAGCAGGCGCGAGCGCTCCTGCGGCAGCAGGGCCGACCAGCGCGGGAACGCGGCGACGGCGGCATCGGTCGCGGCACGCGCCTCGGCGGCACCGAGCGCCGGCACCTGGCCGATGCG
>DATMTK010000212.1:0-7449 GCA_035564755.1 Devosia sp.
GCTCGCTCGGTCCACCGCGCTTTATCTCGCTCTGTCCGATCGATCCCGAGAGGGCTCGCTCGGTCAACCGCTTTATGCCGCGAACGCGGCGAGGATGCGGATCCAGGAGCGGATGCCCTTCTGGAAGCTCTTGAGGTTGTATTTCTCGTTGGGCGAGTGGATGCGGTCGTCGGCATTGGCAAAGCCGATGAGCAGTGTATCGAGCCCGAGGATACGCTTGAAATCGCCGGCCACCGGGATCGAGCCGCCGGAGGCGCGCAGGGCCGCCTGGCGTCCCCATTCGTCGGCGAGCGCGGCGCGCGCCTGTTGCAGGTATTTGCCCGTCGTCGGCACCGCGATCGCAGGGCTGCCGCCGTGCTCGTGGAACTCGACGGAGCAGTCGGCAGGGACCCGGGCGCGAACATGGGCGCGGAAGGCGGCCCGGATCTTGTCGGGGTCCATGTCGGCGACAAGACGGAAGGAAATCTTGGCGCTCGCCTTAGCCGGAATCACGGTCTTGAAGCCGTCGCCGGTGTAGCCGCCGGACATGCCGTTGATCTCGCAGGTCGGGCGCGACCAGGTCTGCTCGAGCACCGAGCGGTTCTTCTCGCCGGCGGGGATCGAGAGGCCGACGTCCTCGAGGAAGGCGGCGCCATCGAAGCCGAGAGTCTCCCAGCTCGCTTTCGTGGTGGCGTCGACTTCCTTCACGTCGTCGTAGAAGCCGGCGACGGCGACCGAGCCGTCGGGGTTACGCAGGCTCGCGATGATCTCGGCCAGCACCTGGTTGGGGTTGCGCGCGGCATTGCCGTAAATGCCCGAGTGCAGGTCCTTGTTGGCGCAGGTGATGACCACCTCCTCGCCCACGAGGCCGCGGAGCATCGTGGTGATCGAAGGCGTTTCCGGGTCGAGCAGGTCGGTGTCGCAGACCAGCGCGACATCGGCGGCGAGCTCGTCGCGGGCCGACTGCAGGAATGGCGGCAGGTTCTTGCCGCCGGATTCCTCCTCGCCCTCGAGGCAGAGGGTGACGTTGACCGGCAACTTGCCGGTTGCGGCGCGCAGGGCGCGGCAGGCTTCGACGAAGGTCAGAAGCTGACCCTTGTCGTCGGAGGTGCCGCGGCCCATCAGGTGGACTTCGCCATTGGGCTGCTTCGCCTCGGTGAGGATGAACGGATCGGTGTTCCACAGGGCGAGCGGATCGACCGGCTGGACATCGTAGTGGGCGTAGAACACGACCTTGGGACCGGCCACAGTGGGTGCGTGCGCGACCACGACCGGATGGCCCGGGGTGGGCCGGGCCGAGGCCGAGAAGCCTTCGCCGGCCAGTTGCGTGACCAGCCAGTCGGCGGCGCGCCGGCACTCGGCCTTGTAGGCCGGATCGGTCGAGATCGACTTGATGGCGACCAGCTCGCGCAGGCGATCGAGGCTTTCGCCCATGTGCATGTCGGCGTGGGCGAGGGCGGCATCGAGTTCGGTCTTGGAGACGGGCATGGGGGGACATCCTTTGCTGGATGCGAGTTATGCCGTCAGACCAGTCGATGCAAGCGGCCTTCGAGTCGAGCTTCACGCATCGACGACGACGTAATCTTCCTCGATGCGCACCGGGATGGTTTCGGCGCGGTAAGGGCCTTCGGCAACAGCGCTGCCGGGCTCGACGGTGACCGGATAGGGCCGGGCGCGGGCGTGGATGCCGGTGCAGAAGGAACGGCCGGTCTTGATGTCGAATTCCCAGCCGTGCCAGGGGCAGCGGATGATTTCGCCCTGACGGGTGTAGCTGTAATCGCCGGGCGTCGTGGATTGCAGCAGGCCGGTGACGACACCCTGGGCGAGGCTGCCACCATTGTGCGGGCATTTGTCGAGCAGCGCGAAATACTCGCCCTTGACGTTGAAGACGACGATGCCCCGGCCGTCGACGTCGATACGGCGGCGGGTGCCGGGGGCGAACTCGGACACCGGAGCGACGATGCGCCTGGCCATCAGCGCGTCCCGTACACGCCGCGGGCGTTGTCGACGAAGAACTGCCGGCGCTGCTCGTCCGTCGCGGGGAACATGATGACGCGGGTCGGGTCGTCGAAATCCCAGTGCGGGTAGTCGGACGAGAACATGATGCGGTCCCAGCCGAGCCAGGCGAAGATGTCGCCGAGCATCCGCTTGTTCTCGGGCTCGTCCATCGGCTGGCTGGTCCACCACACGTTGCGCCGGATGTAGTCGCTGGGCTTGAGCTTCAGGTGCGGCACCTCGGAGCGGAGGATGTCGAACTCGCGATCGAGCCGCCACAGCAGCGACGGCGCCCAGGTGAAGCCGGACTCGATGAGTACCAGCTTCAACTCCGGCCAGCGCTCGAACACGCCCTCGATGACGAGGCTGACGAGGCCGGACTGGCTGGTCTGCGCGTGGCCGACCATTTCGTCCATGTAAAAGCTCGGCCAGCCGGAGCTGGTGACGGGCCAGCCGGAATTGCCGAAGGCGTGGATGCCGACGGGCAGCCCGGCTTCGGCCGCGGCGGCATAGATGGGCCAGTAGCGCTTGTTGCCGGGCGGCATCGAGGTGCGCGACAGCAGCAGGACCTGGACGAACCGGCGGTCGCCGGCCCAGTGGCGGATCTCGTCGGCCGAAGTCTCGGGGTCCTCATAGGGCACGACGATCGAGGCGTGCAGCCGCGGTTCGCCGGCCACCCATTGTTCGGCCTGCCAGTGGTTGATGGCGCGGCAGAGCGCGGCGGAGTGCTCGAGATTGCGCACGCCCTGGCTCGATACCAGGGGATTGAGGATGCCGAAGCCAATGCCGTTCTGGTCGAGATGCTGGGTGCGCATGAACTCGAGGCTCGAGCCCTGCGGTCCGCCTTCGGGCGGCCAGGCGTCACGGCGCGAGGCATTGGGCTGGCTCTTGTGATAGGCGGCGCCCGACATGTAGTGCTGGTTGCGGATGGCGCCGTAGGTGCGGAAGTGCTCGATCCAGCGGCGCTCGAGCCACGGCTCGAGATCGGCCATCGAGCGCACCGCGGGATGGATGTCGCAATCGTAGATGCCGGGCAGCCGCTCGACGCTCATCTGGCGCCTCCGAGCCGCGGATAGGTGGCGAGCGGATTGGCCGCGCAGATGGCCTCCTGCAGCGCCGGATCGACGCCGGGCGGGAACACGTCGGTGCCGGCAAACTGCGCGTGCGGCCAGTCGGTCGAGAACAGCAGGAGCTGGTCGCTGCCCAGATGGTCGAACAGGCGCCTGAGCTGGTCGACATCGGGCGGCGCGTCGACCGGGGTCAGCGAGAAACGCACCTGGTCGCGCACCACTTCGGCGGGCGAGCGGTCGGCCCAGGGGATCTCGAAGCGCAGCCCCGCCCAGTACTTGGCCATGCGCCACAACAACGGCGGCAGCCAAGTCCAGCCGGATTCGAGCAGCACGACCTTGAGTGCCGGGAACCGGTTGAACACGCCTTCGGTGAACAGGCTGGTGAGCTGGTACTGGAAGCCCTGGGCGTTGGCGACGTAGTCCTCGAGATAGTAGCTGGGCCAGCCGAGCGCGGTGGGCGGGTTGCGCAGCTCGCTGCCGGCATGGATGCCGATGGGCAGATTGTGCTTCACCGCGGCCTTGTAGATGGGCCAGTAGAGGCGCTTGCCGAGCGGATGCGCGGTACCGGCTAGAACGAGAATCTGCACGAAGCGCGGGTCGGCCGCGCAGCGCTCGATCTCGTCGACGGCCATCTCGACATTTTCGAGGCTGATGACGATCGAGGCACGAAAGCGCGGGTCGCGGTCGAGAAATTCGGCTCGCAGCCAGTCGTTGACGGCGCGCACATAGGCGTAGGCCAGATCGTCGGCAAACAGCGTCTGCACGCCGAACAGGCAATTGAGGATGCCGATGTCGGAGCCGAACGGGTCGAGACATTGCCTGCCGATGGTGGCTGCATCCGGCCCGGGACGGCCCTTGTCGACGCGCCAGTCGGACCGGACGGTCAGCGGCGAGCGGTCGGGATAGTTGATCGAGGCGAGATCCTCGATGCCGCGGACCACGCTCAGTTCGCGCCAATGGTCGTTGAGCCAGGGGAACAGCGCCGCCGTGTTGCTGACGCCCGGGTGGATATCGCAGTCGATCCGCATAACGGGCGGAGTGTGGACTGGCCAGCGATTTGGCGCAAGCCGAGGCGCCCGGCCGCCATCGGCGCCGGGGTGCTGGCTTGCCGCGGGCAAAACGGGGCCCGCGGACGGAGAGCGCGGAGCGCCTCCGAAATGTTTTAGCGAAGCGAGACGCTCCGCGCTCCCGCCGGCAGGATTTTGGGACCAGTCGGGCGGGAGGGCGGACCAGAGGCTCCCCGGGCGAGCTCGGAGGCGATGCCTCCTGCTTTGTGCGCCCGGACCCGCCGCCCCGCGACCCGAAGGCTGGACCCGGGGCAGCGCGACCGCCACCCCGCCTGCCGCGCTCACCCGCGTCTCGTCAACGCGCGCGGTGAGTTGGTAAGCGCAAGGGCACTATAGCACAGGTCGAAACGACCCCTGATAAGTCGGGGCGCAATCGCGTGAGAGGCCTGCGGAACAAGGTGACTCCGCACCTGCTAGAATGCCGGTTCATAGCTCAATGGTCACGCTCGATCTCGGTCAGTTGCCGCTCGAGCGCGGCCATGGCACGGCCGACGAGGCGGGCGTTGCGCTCCTCGCGGGGCAGCGGAACCGCGTGAGCCCGCCCGCCGGTCTTCCAGCGGTAGGCGCCCAGTGCCGCGTCGTAGAGGTAGTAGCGCGCCTTGAACCAGCGCAGCCCGACCTGCGCCAAAGCGAGCTTGGCTTCGAGCTCGGACCACACGGGACGGGCGCGCAGGCCGAGCGGGGCGCGCCAGCCGGGCTCGCGGCTGAGGACAGTACGGGTGGCGGCGAGCAACACCGCCGCGTCGGCCTCGATGCCGGCGGGAACCGGACGCTCGACGCGGCGCGTGGCATGATTGGCGACGATTTCGCTCAAGGCCGCTAGGGCCGGCGCGGTGCGCTCGCAGAGCTCGACGATGCTGCGGGTGGTATAGGGCTCAGGCATCGCCATGCCCCGGAGAGCCGGCCGGCTTGTCGTTCGTACTCACTCAATGCGCCTCCGTGGCTGCCAGATCGACCGGTGAGTCTACGCCCAGCGGGGCCACCGGGCATAAGTTTTTGGCGAGGGATGGATTGTTGCGAGCGCGGAATGGCTTACGGCTCAGGGGTGCGGCCGGTACCGGCTCGATTTCGGACGGCAAAGAGCTGTGATAAAGCTGCGGCGATGGCCCCTGCCGCCCACAGCGATGAATTTGCCGCCGAGCGCGCCGCGACCGACCGGCGGCTGACGGCGGCGATGGCGGCGGCGCAGGGCGGAGACCGGGCCGCCTACGAGCTGGTGCTGCGCGACTGCGTGCCGATCGTGCGGCGCATTGCCCGGGCCCAGGGCGCCGACGCCAATTTCCTCGACGACGTGGTGCAGGACGTGCTGATCACGCTGCACGGGGCGCGCGCCAGCTACGATCCCAGCCGCTCGTTCGTCGCCTGGCTCACCGCCATCACGCAGCGGCGGACCATCGATATCTTGCGCAAGCAGGGCCGCCGTGGGGCGCGCGAGGTGTATGCGCCGCTGGCGGTCGAGACGCATGCCGGCGAGGGCAACCCGGAAGCCGATGCGGCGCTCCGCAGCGAGGCGCGCCAGCTTCGCGCCGCGGTGGCGACGCTGCCCGAGGGTCAGCGCGAAGCAGTGGAGACCCTGGCACTCGAGGAAAATTCGCTGGAGGATGCATCCAAACGCACCGGCCGGACGAAATCGGCATTGAAGGTCAATCTTCACCGCGCCATCAAGACGCTGCGAGCCCGCATGGGCGGCGGCGAAGCGGACGGAGAAACCCCATGAGCAGGCAAAGCCATGTCTGAGAGCGGCGACATCTCCCGGCTGATCGGCGACCTCAGCGCCGACCTCAAGCCGGTGCGGCGCCTCGCCCCGCCGTGGCTGCGCGCGCTTTATTGGCTCGCGGCCGTGCTCGGGCTCGCGCTGGTCCTCATCGCCATCCGCATCGTGTTCAACTGGAGCGGCGCGTCCGAGGTCGATCCGTACGTCATGCCGGGGGCCATCGCCTCCGGGGTCACGGCGGCGCTGGCGGCGTTCGCGGCGTTCGAGCTCAGCCTGCCGGACCGGTCGAACGCCTGGGCGCTGCTGCCGCTGCCGGCGTTCGCGGTGTGGGTGGCGATCAATGGGCTCGGGTGCGTGGCGAGCCTCGCCGATCCGGCGGCGCAGAGCGGGATGCCGCAGTTCTTCTCGTGCCTTGCGATCATCTTGGCGCTGTCGATCCCGCTGTCGGTGGCGACGATCGTCATGGTGCGCCGGGCCCGGCCGCTGCGGCCGCTGCCGGTCGCGATCCTGGGCGGGCTCGCCGCCTCGGCGGCCGGCGCGACGCTGTTGCTGCTGGTGCATCCGCACGATTCGGCGGTGCTCGACCTCTGCTCGCATGCGCTGGCGGTAATCGTCGTGGTCGGCATCAACGCGCTGATCGGCGGCCGCCTGTTCGTGCCCGCGAATAATTTTCGCCGCCGCGCGTAACCTTCCCCGACGTCATCGCGAAACCAGTGACATGGATGGCGGCAAGGGTCGCCGTTCCGGGACCTGAACCCTCATCGAAGGATATTTGCCATGACGCACACCCTGCGCCACACGACTGCTTTTGTCTCCGCCGCCGCGCTTTTCGTGCTGGCCGCGCCCACCCTCGCCGCCGACGCCATGTCGAGCAGCTCGATGATGGCCGGCGACGCCATGGGCGCCAGCAGCGCCATGTCCACCGACGCGATGGGGGCCAGCAGCGCGATGGCGACCGATGCGATGGCGAGCCCGATGGCGGCCGGCGGCATGCCGGACAGCGACATGGCGATGACCAATGACGGCTCGGCCATGGGCGCGCCGATGATGGCGGGCGGCAAGACCATCAAGATCACCATCAAGGACGTGATCACCGGCCAGCCGTTTTCGCCGACCTATGCCGAAAGCCGCACCAGCGCTTCGGCGCCGCTGTTCAAGCTGGGCGACAAGGCTTCGGACGCGCTGGTGGCGGTCGCCGAGGGCGGCAATATCGGCATGTTCTCGGTGACGGCGTCGATGAACAAGGACTCGGCGATCGGCGATGCCGAACTCGCGATCCACACGCTGCCGGGCCAGACGCGCACCTTCTACGTGCATGTCGACGAAAAGCATCCGCTGATCGACGCGGTCTGGATGCTGGGCAACACCAATGACGGCTTCTCGGGCTTTGCCGGCTTCGACGGCTACCACCTCAAGGGCTCGGCGAGCCTCGATGTGCGCGGCTACGACGCCGGCTCGGAAAAGAACAACGAGAAGAAGGGCTATCTCGGGGCGCTCGGCGCCGGCAACGACCGCGACCCGGAGAACGGCGTGATCACCTACCACACCGGCATCCGCGGCGACGCCGATGCGCCGAAAGCGTGGAACTGGGACGTCAAGGGCCCGGTCGCGCACGTCACCTTCG
>DATMTK010000213.1:0-4823 GCA_035564755.1 Devosia sp.
TCTCGTGGTCTCGTCGCGGTCTCTGGCAGAGCGAACTGCCGGGACCGCTGCGACAACTACAGAGGCTGCTCCATAAGGAAGCGCAACGATCCAAGACCCCTCGAAACCTTCGATTTCTGATGCACTGGATCACCTCCTTCGGTTGTTGAACTCGGCAACCAAACTGGGGCAAGTCCGTCCGCTTGGCAAGTGGCAATGCGCAGCGCGTGGTTAAGCGACGGCTGACCGATGTGCACTGGTCACGGCGTTGAGGGCGTCGACGAGCTGCGCCGAGGAGAACGGCTTGGCCAGAACGGGCCCGCCGGCGTGACCGGTACCGTCGACTTCGGAGCCGGAGGTGACGATGAACGGAATGCCCCGCGCCCTGAGCTGCTCGGCGACGGGCGCGCTGCTGCCGCTGCGCCCCAAATGCACGTCGAGGACGACGGCGTCGCAGGCACCTGCAGAAATGGCCATGAGGGCCTCCTCGACCGTGGTGACGGTGACAACTTCAGCCACGCCGAAATCTTCGAGGCTCTGCGCCACGTCGAGAAGGATGAGGGCCTCGTCTTCCGCCACGAGGACACGCTTGAGATGCGATAAGCTTGCCATCGCCAATCTCCTCGGCCGCTGGGTACGAGATTGCGTTGGTCGACGCCCGGTTCACAACGTTTGCAATACTGCCCGCCGGGCAGCGGCTCAAACCGGTCCATTACCGCTCAAGAATCGCACGCCGCGCCGCGGGAGTCATTAACAAAAGCCATATGACAAAGAAATGTGCGCGACGGCGAAACTTCCAACCCCGCCAACGCATTGGAGGATCAACAGCGTCGGCATCGAAGTGAAAACGAGCATGACGCACATCCGCTACGACATCATTCCGCAGGGTGGCGGCTGGAGCATCGCGATGGGCGGCGCTGTGGGACCGCCTTACATGGCACTCAACGAAGCGGTGCGCGACACCGAGCACGTGGCCTCGATGCTGACCGAAACCGGCGACCTGGTGGATATCGTGGTCTGGCAGGGCGGCCAGCCGGTGCTGCTGGAGCGGCTCGAACCCAGGAGACGGCCCAAGCCGGACTGAGCCTTTACCACTCGTTCACCATATTGCCCGAGGATTCGCCGTTCACTTCGACGACTCGGAACCATGACAGTCTTTCAATCCATCTGGCTCGTGGTGCTGGTGCTCACCCTCGCCATTACGCCCCTCGCCATCGTCCTCGGCCAGGCCTGAGCCGGCTGCCGGACGCGTTCAGGCGGCGATTTTCTCGCTGACGCCGTCCGGCGTCAGCTCGACCACGGCATCGCCCGGCGCAATCACGGTCTTGCGGTGCGTGATGGCGATGATCGTCATCTCGTCGGCGAGGCTGCGGATCTCGCCCATGATCTCGGCCTCGGTCCGCTCATCGAGGGCCGAGCTCGCTTCATCGAGGAACAGGATCTGCGGATCGGCATAGAGCGCCCGGGCGATCGCCACGCGCTGCCGCTCGCCGCCCGAGAGCTTCAGCCCGCGTTCGCCGATGCGCGTGTCGTAGCCCTCCGGCAGGCTGTCGATGAACTTGCTGATCGAGGCCCGGGCAACTGCGTAGCGCAGCTTCCGCTCGTCGAGCGGCCGGCCCAAGACGATGTTGGCCGTGATGCTGTCGTTGAGGAGCATGATCTCCTGCGGCACGACGCCGATCACCGAGTACCAGTCGGCCCGCGCGATCTCGCTCAGCGGCACGCCGTCGACCAGCACCCGCCCACGGCCCGGCTCGAGCGACTTGAGCGCGAGCTTGAACAGCGTGGTCTTGCCCGACCCGGTTTCGCCGGTGAGGAAGTTGAGCCGCCCGCGCCGCGCCGCAAAGCTCACATCGGAGACTGCCGGCTTGTCGCGGTAGGAAAAGCTCACCTCGTCGAAGGCAACGGTGCCGGCTGCGAGCCGGAAGTCCGGATGCGGGGCGACGTCAGGTTCTTCCGGGGCGCCCCACATCTTGGCGAAGGGGATGAACCGCGAATACGAACGCAGGAGGTCGTCGATCGACGAGCCGATGGTCTGGAACGGCCGGTTGAGTTGCATCAGCAGCGAATCGAACAGCACCACATCGCCGATCGTCAGCTCGCCGGCGCGATAGCGCGGCAGCAGGACGAAATAGGTGATGCCGATCTGCGCGGCGAGCATGGCGCCGAAGACCAGCGAATAAAAGATGCGGCGCGTCGCGAAGGCAGCCCAGCTGTCGCGCACTTCCTTGGCCTGCTCGGCGAACCGCCCGGCGATCCACCGGTCGCCGCCGAAGTAGCGCAGGGTCTCCATGGCGTTGATGGAATTGCCGACGAATTTGGAGTTCGCCTGGTCGGCCTTGATGGCGGTGTCGAGATAGGGCCGCGTCCAGCGATTGGCAAAGAAGGTGAAGGCGATGAACGCCGCGCCATAGACGAAAACGATGCTGACGATCTCGAGGTTGATCGAGGTGCCCAGGACGAGCAGCGTGAGGACGATCTGCACGATGCCGGGGATCAAGACGATCAGCGCCAGTTGCACCAGCGTATAGACCGCGTTCTGGCCGCGCGACTTGGCCTGCTGGATCTCAGCCGGATTGTAGTCGATGAAGAAATTGATGGTCTTGCGCAGCAGCCGCTCGAAGAACGCCGTTCCGGCAATGAAGTTGAGGTTCTCGGCGCTCATCATGGCCATGTAGTTGACCATGCCGCTGAGCGCCTGGCTGATGCCGAACAGGATGCCGTAGGCGACAAACGCCCAGATGATCTGCTCGCCCCAACTGTCGGCCCTGAGCGCATTGACGAGGCGCGAGAACACGTAGGGCGCAGCGATGCCGGCAACGGCCGAGAGGAATACGATGACGGCGACGCCGGCCAGCAGCAGCTTCGCCTCGGCCCAGTAGCGCCTGTAGATGTAGCCCAGCGGCTCGAGCATCTCGGGCCAGGTCGCATCCATCTGCTGCTCGTCGGTCGACGCTCCGCGCGGACGGAAGAGATTTCGACCCACCCGCGGGCGGGAACTGGAACTGACGGCTGGCATGCTCATGGACGCCCCAGATGTAGGCGTGGCGCGGGAATTGGGCAAGGACGCGGACCGGGCGGATGCGCGTCGAAAACAAGAAGCCCGGCTCGCTTGCGCGAGGCCGGGCTTCCCTGACTGACCTGGAGGAGGTCGGTAGCTCTATCTTGCGCTCTGGACCGACCGAGCCCGAGGGGGCTCGCTCGACCAACCGCTCTTATTCGGCCAGCGCGTGGGCGCGCTCGAGGGCCTTGTCTTCGGAGGTCTTCGGCTTGCCGGCCGCGTCGGGTTTCTTGGGGCCGCGCAGCAGCAGGATCAGCGGCACGGCGGCAAGGCTCATCAGCATCATCAGCCAGAAATCGTCGAGGTAGCTCATGATGGCCGCCTGCTGGCTGACCAGCCCGTTGACGATCGCGACGACCTGCGGGTTGCCGGTGAGCAGCGACGGCATCTGGTTCTGGACCGCCTGCGAGGTCGCGGTGAGCCGATCGCCAAGCTCCTCGTGATTGACCTGCAGCATGTTGCTGAGCACGGCCGTCACGATCGAGATGCCGACACCCTGCCCCATGTTGCGCACCAGGCTGAACATCGCGGTGCCGTCGGCGCGATATTTCGGCGCGATGGTCGCGAACGCCATGGTCGACAGCGGCACGAACAGGAAGCCCATGCCGAAGCCCTGGATACAGCCGGTGATGATGACCGGCCAGTAATCCATCTGCAGGTCGAAGCCGGTCATCTGGTAGAGCGAATAGCCCATCATGCCGATGCCGAAGAGCATCATCAGCCGGGCGTCCACCTTGCCGGTGAGCCGGCCGACGATCACCATCGACACCATGGTCGCCAGACCGCGCGGCGCCATGATGATCGACGAGAAGATCACCGGATAGCCCATCAGGTTCTGCAGCAGCGGCGGCAGCAGCGCGAGGCCGGAGAACAGCGTCAGGCCGACGATGAACATGAACATCGAGCCAAGGGTGAAGTTCAGGTCCTTGAAGATCCTGAGGTCGATGAACGGATGCTCGGCCGTGAAGCTGTGCACCAGGAACACCCAGAAGCCCGAGATCACCAGGCCGAGCTCGACCCAGGTTTCCATCGAGTCGAACCAGCCGTTGTCGGCGCCCCGATCCAGCATCATCTGCAGCGCCCCGACGCCGAGCGCGAGCATACCGAAGCCGAAGAAGTCGAAGCGCCGGAGCTTGATCTCGGTGTCGGGCATGTAGAGCGCCAGCATGGTGACGCAGAGCACGCCGACCGGCAGGTTGATGAGGAACACCCAGCGCCAGTCGAAGCTTTCGGTCAGGTAGCCGCCCAGCGTCGGCCCGATGATCGGCGCGACCATGATGCCCATGCCGTAGATGGCCATGGCCTGGCCGATGCGCTCCTTGGGATTGATGTTGAGGAGCACGGTCTGCGCCAGCGGCGCGATCATGGCGCCGCAGATGCCCTGCAGGATGCGGAACAGCACCATTTCGGGCAGGCTGGTCGCGATGCCGCAGAGCGCCGACGCGGCGGTGAAGCCGATCACCGAGACGATGAACAGCCGCTTCTGGCCGATGCGGTCGCTGACCCAGCCGGTGAGCGGCGTCGCGATGGCGGCGGCGACGATGTAGGAGGTGAGCACCCACGTGATTTCGTTCTGCGCGGCGCCCAGCGAGGCGGCCATGTGCGGCAGAGCGACATTGGCGATGGTGGTGTCGAGCACCTGCATGATGGTGCCCAGCATCAGGGCCATCGTGAGCAGGCCCTTGTGCTTGACCACCACGGTCGGTGCGGAAAACTGTTGCGGCTGTGCCTTGGCCATGGCGGCCTCCAAACGGATGTTGCGGGCGCGGCGGTGGCCGCCGCG
>DATMTK010000214.1:0-2369 GCA_035564755.1 Devosia sp.
TCGCCCACGCCGGCGAACACGGAGTAACCGCCGTGTGCCTTGGCGACGTTGTTGATGAGCTCCTGGATGAGCACGGTCTTGCCCACGCCGGCGCCGCCGAACAGGCCGATCTTGCCGCCGCGCGCATAGGGGGCGATGAGGTCCACCACCTTGATGCCGGTGACGAGGATCTGCGCTTCGCTCGACTGCTCGGTGAACGACGGCGCGTCCTGATGGATGGCGCGGCGCTGCGCGGTCTTGACCGGGCCGGCTTCGTCCACCGGCTCGCCGATGACGTTCATGATGCGCCCCAGCGTCTCGTCGCCTACCGGCACCGAGATCGGCGCGCCCGTATCGTTAACCTCGGCGCCGCGGACCAGACCTTCGGTGGTGTCCATGGCGATGGTGCGAACGGCGTTCTCGCCAAGGTGCTGTGCCACTTCGAGCACCAGCCGGCTGCCATTGTTGCTGGTTTCGAGCGCATTCAGAATGGCCGGAAGGTGATCGTCGAACACCACGTCCACCACGGCGCCGATCACCTGGCTCACGCGCCCGACGGCCTTGCCTGCTTCTGCCATTTTCTACCTTCCTTCTCAGGGACCCACCGGTCCTGACTTTGTTGTCAGAGCGCTTCCGCGCCCGAAATGATCTCGATGAGCTCTTTGGTGATCTGCGCCTGACGCTGCCGGTTGTAGACCAGCGTCAGCCGCTTGATCATGTCGCCGGCGTTGCGCGTCGCGTTGTCCATCGCGCTCATCTGCGCGCCGAAGAACGAGGCGTTGTTTTCGAGCAGTGCCCGGAACACCTGCACCGAGATGTTGCGCGGCAGCAAATCCTCGAGGATCGCCTCTTCGTCCGGCTCGTAGTCGTAGCTGATGCCGGCATCGGCCGTCGCCGCTGCGGCGTCGAACTTGGCCGGGATGAGCTGCAGCGCCGTCGGCACCTGGCTGATCACCGACTTGAACGTCGCAAAGAACAGCGTCGCCACGTCGAACTCGCCATTGGCATACATCTCGAGGATGCGGTTGCCGACGGTCTGCGCGTTGACGTAGCCGAGCTGGCGGACTTCGCGGAACGACACCGTGGCGACGATCTTGTCGGAGAAGGTGCGCTTGAGGATGTCGTTGCCCTTGCGGCCAACGGTCAGAATCTTGACCGTCTTGCCCTGCGCCAGGAGCCGGTTGGCCTCGTCACGCGCGAGGCGTGCGATCGACGAGTTGAAGCCGCCCGCCAGCCCGCGCTCGCCGGTGGCGACCACCAGCAGGTGCACCTGGTCCTTGCCGGTGCCGCCCAGCAGCTTGGGCGCATCGGCCCGGCCGGCATAGGCGGCGCCGAGCGAAGCGAGCACCTGCGTCATCCGCTCGGCATAGGGCCGCGCGGCGACCGCCACTTCCTGCGCCCGGCGCAGCTTGGCTGCCGCGACCATCTGCATGGCCTTGGTGATCTTCTGCGTCGACTTGACCGACGTGATCCGGTTCTTGAGGTCCTTTAGCGAGGGCATCGCGTTGCGGGTCTCTTTGCGTTGGGCAGGAAACCACCGGGTTACCCCGGCGGGCGTTCTGGATGCGGTCTTAGACGGTGAAGGTCTTCTTGAAGCCCTCGATCGCCGCCTTGAGCTGCACGCGGAGGTCGTCGCTCAGCGCCTTCTCGGTCGCGATCTTGGTGAGGATGTCCTGATGCTTGGAGCGGAGCGCCGCGAGCAGGCCGCGCTCGAACGGGCCGACCTGGTTGACCGGTAGATCGTCGAGATAGCCCTGGCCGCCGGCGAAGATCACCGCGACTTCTTCTTCAGGCTTGAGCGGCGAGAACTGCGGCTGCTTGAGCAGCTCCGTGAGGCGCGCACCGCGGTTGAGCAGGCGCTGCGTCGCGGCGTCGAGGTCCGAGCCGAACTGCGCGAAGGCCGCCATCTCGCGATACTGGCTGAGCTCGCCCTTGAGCGAACCGGCCACCTGCTTCATCGCCTTGATCTGGGCATTGCCGCCCACGCGGGACACCGAGATACCGACGTTCACCGCCGGCCGGATGCCCTGGAAGAACAGGTTGGTCTCGAGGAAGATCTGGCCGTCGGTGATCGAAATCACGTTGGTCGGAATATAGGCCGACACGTCGTTGGCCTGCGTCTCGATCACCGGCAGCGCGGTGAGCGAACCGAGCCCATGGTCTTCGTTGAGCTTGGCGGCGCGCTCGAGCAGGCGCGAGTGGAGATAGAACACATCGCCCGGATAAGCTTCGCGGCCCGGCGGGCGGCGCAGCAGGAGCGACATCTGGCGGTAGGCGACGGCCTGCTTGGTGAGGTCGTCGAAGGCGATCACGGCGTGCATGCCGTTGTCGCGGAAGTATTCGCCGATGGCTGCACCGGTCATCGGCGCGAGGAACTGCATCGGCGCCGG
>DATMTK010000215.1:0-3387 GCA_035564755.1 Devosia sp.
ATGGTCGGCATGGACGAAAATCCGCAAACCCTGTCGCTCACGCCCGACGAGGCACTGGACCTCCTCCGGCGCGAGGCGGAGGCGCTGCTCGCCCTGCCCGGCCGGCGGGCGCTCGGAATTGCGGGCGGGCCGGGTGTCGGCAAGTCGACGCTGGCGCAGCAGCTGGTGGCGCAGCTTGGCAGCGTTGCAGCCTATGTGCCGATGGACGGCTTCCATATGAAGCACGCAAAGCTCGAAGAGCTGGGGACCGTCGCCGACAAGGGCGCGCCGCACACGTTCGAGGCGGGGGCGTTCGCCGATTTCCTCGCCGCGGTGAAGGCGGCGACGGGGCCGATCAGCGGGCCCGGCTATTCGCGCAAGATCGAGGACGTGGTGGAGAACGCGTTCACCGTGCCGGCCGAAACCAGGCTGCTGGTGGTGGAGGGCAACTACCTGCTGCTCGCCACCGCGCCGTGGTGGCGGGTCAAGCCGCTGCTGGACCGCGCCATCTATATCGGGCTCGAGCGCGAGATCGTGCGGGCGCGGCTCATGAAACGGCACGCCGAGGAAGGGCTGTTCACCGAGGAGCGCAACCGCGCCCATATCGAGCGCACGGACCTGCCGAACTACGACCTCGTGGTCCGGAGCAAACCGCGGGCGGACATCGCCATCGAGCTCGTGACGAGCGACTGATGACGAAACGCCCGAGTTTTCCCTTCACGGTGACGAGCCGCGATGTGTTCCGCATCGCGATCCCCGCCTCGCTCGCCTTCATCACCGAGCCGCTGGTCGGCTTCACCGACATCACCGTGATCGGCCGCCTGGGCGACGCGGCGCTGCTGGGCGGCCTGGTGCTCGGCGCCCTGGTGTTCGATTTCCTGTTCTCGCTCGCCTTCTTCCTTCGGATGGGCACGGCGGGGCTGACGGCGCAGGCGGTGGGCGCGCGCGACCGGCGCGAGGGGTTGCTGCATGCGAGCCGTGCCATCATCCTGGGCGCCGTGATCGGCGTGCTGATGATCGTCGTCAGTCCGCTGATCTTCTGGCTCGCGACCCTGGCGCTCGCGCCGGACGCCAGCGTACGGAACGCCCTGGCTCTGTATTTCTATATCCGCATCTGGGGCGCGCCGTTCGTCCTCCTCAACTACGTGATGCTCGGCTGGTTCTACGGTCGCGCCGCGGCGACGGTCGGCATGTCGCTGCAGATCCTGCTGCACGGAGTGAACATCGTCTCGTGTATATTGTTCGTCTTCGTCTTCCACTGGGGCGTGGCCGGCGCCGGCTTCGGCACGCTGCTGGGCGAGATCGTCGCCTCGCTGATGGGGCTGTTCCTCTTCGTGCGGCACTTCGGCGGGGTGCGCGCCCTGCTCTCACGCATCGCACCGGGCGAGCTGCGCGAGATCGCGGCGCTGAAGCGGCTGATCGGGCTCAACCGCGATCTGATGATCCGTTCGGCCTCGCTGATGGCGGCCTATGCCTGGTTCGCGGCACAGGGCTCGCGCATGGGCGAGATCCAGCTTTCGGCCAATGCGGTACTGCTCAACCAACTGATGATCGTTGCCTACTTCCTCGACGGCGTGGCGCAGGCCGCAGAACAACTCAGCGGCAAGGCGCTCGGTGCCAACTGGCGGCCGGCGTTCGACGCGGCCTACCGACTGTCGTTCCGCTCGGGCTTCGTCATCTCGCTCGGGCTCGGGCTGCTGTGGTATTTCGGTGGCGACGCGCTGATCGCCCTGATGACCACCAACGAGGCCGTGCGGCAGGCGGCGCACGACTACCTCTGGATCGCCGCACTCGGTTCGCTGATCTTCATGCCCGCTTTCGTCTATGACGGCATCCTGATCGGGCTCACCCAGAACACGACCATGCGCAACGGCATGGTGGCGTCACTGGTGGTGTTCGTCGTCGCGGCCAGCGTTCTCAAGGTACCGTTCGGCAATCTCGGGCTGTGGATGGCGCTGCATGTGTGGTTCATGGCGCGCGGCGGGTTCTACTGGTGGTCGCTGGAGCGGCGGCGGGGGATGTTGTTCGCGTCATGATCCGGCGGGCGCCTGCCCCCCACCATACCCCACCCCGCAAGGGGAAGGGGAGCCCGACGGCATCATCATGCTCGCGGCTCCCGGGGGTCAGCCGGGCTTGCCGTTCGCCCAATCTTCAACCCGCGTCCCCACCAGCTCGGCGATGTTGCTCTTGCCTTCGTTGCGCACGGCGGCGGCGAGGCCGCGCTTGATGCGCTCGAGCAGGTCGAGGCCGCCGAACACCAGCGCCGAATAGAGCTGGATGGCATTGGCGCCGGCGCGGAATTTTTCGAGCGCGGTTTCAGGCGAATGGATGCCGCCCACGCCGATGATCGGCAGGCTGGTGCGCTGCCGCATCTGCGCGAGGCGGCGCGTCGCGAGCTCGAACAGCGGCTTGCCGGAAAGGCCGCCGGACTCGTTGGCATTCTGCATGCCGGCGACGCGGTCGCGGGCGATCGTGGTGTTGGAGACGATGAGGCCGTCGAGATCGGTGGCGCTGATCACACGGGCGATGCCGTCCATCGCGGCCTCGTCGAGGTCGGGGGCGAGCTTCAGGAACACCGGCACGCGCACCGGCGTCTTCGAGCGCACGGTGAGCACCGCAGCGAGCAGCCGCCGCAGTGCGTCCTCCTGCTGCAGATCGCGCAGGCCGGGCGTGTTGGGCGAGGAGACGTTGACCGTCAGGTAATCGGCAATGCGGGCGAAGCGCGCGACGCCCTTGGCGTAGTCGGCGGCGAAATCGCTGCTGGCCTTGTTGGCGCCGATATTGATGCCGAGCGCGGCGGGGACGCGCACACCGCTCAGCCGGTGATACACCCCGTCGTGGCCGTCATTGTTGAAGCCCATACGGTTGATGACGCCTTCGGCGCCGCCGATGCGGAACAGCCGCGGCTTCGGATTGCCGGACTGCGGCAGCGGCGTGACGGTGCCCACTTCGACCATGCCGAAGCCCATCAGCGCCAGCGGGCGCGGCACCTCGCCGTTCTTGTCGAAACCGGCGGCCATGCCGACGGGATTGCCAAGCTCGAGGCCGGCGAGGCTGGTCCTCAGCTCGGGCGGATCGGGGTCGTCCTGCTGCGGCGCGAGGCCGAGCCGCAGCGCATTTATGGTCGCGCCGTGGGCGGTCTCGGGGTCCATGCGCAGGAGGCTGTCGCGGGTCAGCCCGGCGACGAGCGGCATGCGCAGGAGCGGCGACAGGCCCGAAAGGATCATCTGATCCAGTCCGGTAGCGTGACGTCGCCATCGGCGGGGACGGAGAGTGTCACCTGCCGGCCTACGGCGCTCGCGGGCAGCGTACCGTGGCCGTGCGGGAAAAGCTGGCCGCCGCGCGAGGGCTCCCAGCGCAGGTCAGCGAGGTCGGAAGGGCGGACCGCAAAGACGACGAGATCACTTT
>DATMTK010000216.1:0-9292 GCA_035564755.1 Devosia sp.
TTGTTGGAAAGATCGCTATATTTAACACGGATATTGCAGAATCTGTAGTTGAGAGAGTTTTTGAATGATCGACGTGTGCGATAATATGGGCGAAGCGACCCAATTGATTCACGGCGCGCGCATATCGGATAGTCCGTTTCGTACACCGGTTCCGCTCGTACAGCGCGGATCGACCATCCTGTTGGGCGACAGCGCGTGCTTCGGCGGCGGCAGCGGCTTGCCGACCTATGGGCGGAGCGGCCTCGCCACGCAAACGGCCCTGCGCAGCGCACTCGCCGATCTGGAGCACGCCGAGGAGGCGCATCTCTATCCGTCCGGCCTCGCCGCGATCACCGGCACGATAATGGCGTTGACGTGCAGCGGCGACGAAATCCTGCTGAGCGACAGCGTTTACAACCCTACCCGCCGGTTCGTCGACAACATGATGAGCCGTTACGGCGTCACGGCGCGTTATTTCGAACCCGATGCTTCCGGCGATCGCATCGAGGCGATGATCGGCGAGAAGACGCGCCTGATATTCCTTGAAAGCCCGGGATCGCTAACGCTCGATATGCAGGATGTTCCGGCGATCGCGACGATCGCGCGCCGCAAGGGCGTGCTGACGGCGATCGACAATACCTATTCGGCCGGCGTCTTCTTCAAGCCGATCGACTATGGGGTCGACGTCAGCATTCAATCGCTGACCAAATATGTGTGCGGCCATTCGGATGTCTTCATGGGCATGGCCGCCGCGAGCGGTGAGGCCGCCGCGTTGCTAGCGAAGGGCGTCGGCGATGTCGGCTGGGCGGTATCGCCCGACGATGCCTATCTCGCCTTGCGCGGGCTCAAGACGTTGCACGGCCGGCTCGGCATTCACGAAGAGGCGGTCAACGAGGTCGCGCTATGGCTGGAACAGCAGCCCGAGGTGGTTCGCGTCCTTTGCCCCATGCTCGAATCGCACCCCGGCCACAATATCTGGCGGCGCGATTTCAGCGGCGCGTGCGGTCTCGTCACGATCGTGCTCGACGGTGACCAGCATGCCACGGGCGCCTTCCTCGATGCGCTTCGGCTGATTGGCCTGGGCTTTTCCTGGGGCGGCTTCGAAAGCCTGGCGATTCCCTGCGACGATCAACTGCGCAAACGGACCCATCCACGTGATTGGGGCGGGGCGGTCATCCGGCTGCACATCGGCATGGAGCAGCGGCAGGACGTCAAGACAGATTTGCGCAGGGGGCTCGACGCGTTCGTCGTTGCCCGATGCGCCAATAACAAGACGATGAAGGTCCCAGGAGGGCGCTCGTAGTTCAAGTCAGGGAGCGGTGCCAGCAACGGTACCCCGAAAGGAGTAGATCATGCGCGGACTATTGTTCAGTTCAACTGCGGTCGCGGCTATCGCGGCGGCCGTTCCGGCGGCGGCCCAGACGACGGTGGCGGATGCGTCCCCAGCCGCTGGTCAGCAGACGAGTGCGGCGGCTAGTTCCGGTATCGATGACAGTGTGCAGGACATCGTCGTCACGGGTAACCGCGGCAAGCCGCGAACCATCGCCGACAGCCCGACGCCGATAGACGTCATCGACGGCAGTTCGCTCTCGCAGCTCGGCGGTTCGTTGCAATTGCGCGATGTTCTGTCGCAGCTCGTGCCATCCTTCCAGGCTATGCAGGTGGGCAGCTCATCGTTCAGCAGCGTGAGCCGGCCGGCCGGTCTGCGCGGTCTGTCAGGCGTTCACGTTCTGGTGCTGGTCAACGGCAAGCGGCGGCACAACAGCTCGCTGATCGACATCAATAGCGGCAGCGTTTCGGCAGGCGGCAATCCTGTCGATCTCGACCAGATTCCCGTCAGCGCCATCGCACGGATCGAAGTACTGCGCGACGGTGCCGCGGCACAATACGGCTCGGACGCGATCGCTGGCGTCATCAATATCATCCTGAAGGACAATACCTCCGGCGGCACGGCCAGCATTGAGGCCGGTCAGCGTTACGGAACCAGCTACAGCGGCAGCGATGGCGAAACGGTAAGCGCGCAAATATCGCACGGCTTCCATCTGGGCGAGAAGGGCTTCCTGACGCTGTCGATGGACGCCAAGAAGCAGAACGCCACCATTCGCAACAGCATCGTGCCCGGCACGACCGACAGCCGCACCTATCAGGGCGGCTTGCCGAAGCTCAATTCGGTCAGCGTAGCCGAAAACATGGCCATCCCGCTGTCGAACGTCGAACTCTATTCGAACGCTACGCTGGGTTATCGCAAGGCTCTGGTCGGGCAGGCCGGAAGAACGGCAAATTCGACCAGCAATATCCTGTCGATCTACCCGGACGGGTTCACCCCATTCTATGTGCTGCACGAAACCGATTTCCAGTTCACCGGCGGTATGCGCGGCGACGTTTCGGGATGGTCGGTCGATCTGAGCTCGACATATGGGCGTGATTATTCCCGAAATGGGTCGGATCATTCGCTCAACGCCTCATTGGGCGAAGCGAGCCCGACCTCGTTCAACACGTTCAGCGCGGCCTTCGACCAATGGACAAACAATCTGGACGTAACCAAGGGCATCGATGTGCTCGGTGGCCGCAATCTGCAAGTTTCGGCCGGCCTGGAATATCGGTACGAATCATACGTCACCAAGGTGCTTGACGAAGCCGCCTATGAAAACGGCGGCTACATCTACCCGGTGGGCAGCCCGCAGGCTGGAAAGCCGGCCGCGGTCGGTGCCCAGGGGGCGGTGGTGCTGACGCCGGACGACCAGGCTGACATCAAGCGCAATTCCGGCGCCGCTTATCTCGATCTCGCGCTCGACGTCACCAAGCGGCTGCTGGTTACGGCTGCGGCGCGCTACGAGGATTATGACGACAGTTCGGGGCACGTCTGGAGCGGGAAGGTGTCCGCGCGCTATCGCCTGTTTGACTGGCTCAACCTCCGCGGCGCCTTTTCAAACGGCTTCCGTGCCCCCTCGCTGGCGCAGCAAGCCTACGCGCAGACGTCGACCCAGTACAATCTCGTTGGGGGCACCTATCAGCTGATCCAGTCGAAGACCGTGCGCAGTGGCTCGGCCATTGCCGCGGCGCTGGGTGCCAAGCCGCTCAAACCCGAACGGTCGCGCAATTACAGCCTGGGCTTCGCGCTGACCCCGCTGCCTGGTCTCTCATTGACGACCGATGCGTATCAGATCGATCTCGATCACCGCATCACACTGACGGGGCTTTTGTCCGGTTCCGGGGTCAGCGCCATCCTTGAAGCGAATGGGTTTTCGGGTGATGAATCGGTCCGCTATTTCACTAACGCGATCGATACTCGCACGCGCGGCATCGACGTCGTAGGATCGTACCGTCTGCACACCGCTCGCGTCGGCGTCTTCAATCTCACGGCGGCCTATAATTATAACAAGACAACGATCCGTCATATCGAAGATAACCCTGCCGAGCTGGAGGGGCTGGGCCTGACACTGTTCGATCGTCAGACGCAGGGATATTTCACCGTCACCACGCCCCACGACAAGCTGATCTTGGGTGTTGACTGGTCGCTTGGCAAGTTCGACGCGAAGGCCAAGGAGACGCGATACGGCGTGTGGACGCTGCTCAACAACAATCCCACCTATGATCAGAGCTATGGGGCTAAGTGGATCACTGATCTCGAGGTTGGCTACGAGGTGCTTCCGCAAGCTAGATTGTCGGTGGGGGCCTATGACGTCTTCGACACTTACCCGGACAAGAATACCGTGTCGTCCTCGATCGGGGGATCGCCTTACGGAGCTTTTTCGCCGTTCGGAGCCTATGGCGGCTATTATTATATGCGGCTCGACCTGAAGCTCTGAGAAACCGCTTCATTCACAAACGCACTCCGAAACGTACCCGTCGCCGGACGACCGGCGACGGGGAGGCGGTCGCCAGGTTTTCTGCAGGTCGTCCGGACGCTGGGCCGCCAGCCGGACGTAGGTTGGGTTTGTGCAACGATCAGGCTAGACCGAGCGAATGAGCAAAACTGCCGTCGCCGCCCTTCAGATTGGTTCCGATTATCGTGGTAAAGCCGCCACTCTGACCAACGTCTTGGCATTCGAAGACCGCATCGCCGCTTCGAACGCGCGCTTAGTGGTTATGCCGGAGGCGCTGTTAGGAGGTTACCCGAAGGGCGAGCATTTCGGCACCCGCCTCGGTTACCGAATGCCAGAAGGACGCGAGGCGTTCGCCCGCTACTACGACAATGCCGTCGATATGGAAGGGCCGGAGCTGGCCGAGCTGGCGGAACTGAGCACCCGCACGAACGCTACGCTGGTTCTTGGCGTGATCGAACGGGCCGGTTCCTCGCTATTTTGCACCGCGGTGTTCATCGAACCGGGTCAAGGCGTGGTCGCCAAGCATCGCAAGCTGATGCCGACCGGGACCGAGCGGCTGATCTGGTCGCAGGGCGATGGATCGACCATGCCGGTGGTGGAGAGCGCGGTGGGGAAACTGGGTGCGGCGATCTGCTGGGAAAACCACATGCCGCTGTTCCGCACCGCGATGTACGCCAAGGGCGTCGAGATCTGGTGTGCACCGACGGTGGACGAGCGCGATATCTGGCGCAGCTCGATGCGCCATATCGCGCACGAGGGACGCTGTTTCGTGATAAGCTGCTGCCAGATGCAGCCCTCACCAGCCGAACTAGGCATCACCATCGAGCATTGGGCTTCCGATCGGCCTCTCATCGGGGGCGGTAGCCTGATCGTAGGTCCGCTCGGCGACGTGCTCGCCGGTCCGCTTGAACGTGAGACGGGGTTGCTCACCGCTGAACTCGACACTGCCGAATTGATCCGAGCCCGCTACGATTTGGATGTGGTCGGGCACTATTCCCGGCCGGATGTCTTCAGCCTTCATGTCGATGAGCGGCCGCATAGCGGAGCGACATTTACCACAAGCTAAATCATCCTTGTTCAATCCGCGTCGTAGCCGCAATTGGCGAAACAATTGGTCACCGGGGCGCGGTTCGGGCGCGAGCACTTGATCGATATAAGCGCAGAAGGCGTCGAGGTTGATCTGACCGTGGAGCACTATCGGCACGATCATGCCCGCGCGGCGCGGGCCGACAACGAAGGCGGTCTTCCAGCGCCCGTGCGGTACGCTGGCCCGGAGCCGCGTCGGCAGCGCCCATGCCGGCGGGCCATGTTGGTCGAGGCCGAGTCTCGTCGATGAACAGCAGTTGCTCGGGATCGAGGTCGAGTTGGCTCTCGAACCAAGCCCAGTACCGTTCTATGATGCCGGGTCGAAGCGCGCGCCCGTTGCCCGGCGCGACAGCCCGCCCTCTACAGCGGGAACCAAGCTGTTCCGCAAATCACGCGACAAGGTTCGGCCCATCCCTGCGGCCCTAACCGGCAGGAACCCTGAATCAGAAAAGCCGCCAGTGTGTCCTCCACGATTCAGGTCGACCGAAAACCGCTCTAGTACATCGGATCGCGCCTGCCGGATGTCCGAGAGCAGGCGCCGATCAATGCTACATTCCTCCACTTGTGTTGGGGAATTGGTCCGAGATTACGTCTCCTCTCCAAGATCGGGGGCATGCCGTATTCTGCTAGCTTAGAGCACAAGCGCCACGTTCGGGCCCTGGTGCGACGTGCGTGAGCAAGAAAGCTCGACACCGCCTTTGATAAAACGCCGTTTCGCCTCAAAGGAGTTCGCGTCGATGTCGAAGAAGCTGGTCGCCACTGTAATAGTCGCCGCGCAGTTCACGATAAATCCGGTCATGGCGCAGACGCCCGCTGCTGCACGCATCGCACCAGCCCTTATTCCGGTGCCCGGCGAGGATGGCGGGGCGCTGTTACCCGTGGAGGTCGACCGGGCAGATGGCCGCATCCTCCTAACCCTGCCGCCGCCGGGACCGGATGGCACATCCGGGCGGTTCATATACACGACCTCGATTAAGGTCGGACTTGGATCGGGGCCAATCCGCATAGATCGAGGCATGCTTGGCGAACCGCGAATTCTTGCCTTTCGCCGCTTCGGCAAGAAGATGGCGATAACCTACGAAAACCCTCGCTTCAAAGCGACGGGCGGTGCCGATGTCGAGCGCGGGGTGCGAGAGAGCTTTCCGTTTACCACGGTTGCGATGCTCGACATCGTATCGACCAAGCCGGATGGCGAGACAAAAATCGACATCTCGCCCTTTCTTACCAAGGACACAATGCGTCTTGCCCAGACGCTCAACACCAGCGGAAAAGGTTTCAAGCTGGCCGACAATCTGAGCGCGGCCGAACCCAATTCGATCAAGGTCTTTCCGGACAATATCGAGATGGACGCCGTGCAGACCTATATCTCGGATACGCCGGGCAGGGAAATTGAAACCGTCGCGCCTGATGGCCGTCAGGTGAGTTTCGTCGTACACCACTCGCTGGTCCGGTTACCTGCCGTCGGTTTCACCCCGCGCCGGTTCGATATCCGTTCCGGCTCACACGCGACGGCGATTTATGATTTCGGGACGCCGCTCGGTAGCGGTGTCGTTCAACGTTACGCCAATCATTTTCGGCTGGACAAGCTAGATCCATCGGCGGCGCGCTCGCGGGTGAAAAAGCCGATCGTCTTTTACATCGATTCGGCGGCACCAGAGCCGATCCGTTCCGCCTTGGCCGAAGGTGTTTCCTGGTGGAACCAGGCATTCGATGCCGCCGGCTTTATCGATGCATTCCAAGTCAAGGTCCTGCCACCAGGCGTTGACCCCAGGGACGTGCGCTACAATATCGTGAACTGGGATGAGCGGCAGACCCGGAGCTGGTCCTATGGCGGCGGCGTCGTCGATCCGCGCACGGGCGAGATCATCAAAGGTAATGTCGTGCTCGGCGGACTTCGGCTGCGGCAAGACATCCAGATTTTCGAAGCCCTGCTGGGTACGGCTCAGGAAAACAGCGGGGGACCCAATGACCCCATTCGTATTTCGCTTGCCCGGCTTCGCCAGCTTGGCGCCCATGAGGTCGGACACGCGATCGGCCTGGTCCATAATTTCGAAGGCAGCACGCAGGGGCGCTCGTCGGTGATGGACTATCCGTTCCCGGGGATAGCGATTGTCGATGGCAAGCTCGACTTGACAGATGCTTATGCGGTCGGGATCGGTTCTTGGGACAAGTATGCCGTCAACTGGCTCTACGGCCAGCCCAAACCGGGTGGGGATGCCGATGCTGATGCCGCGCGAAAGGCGACGGCAATGCAGCGGTTGGGACTCAAATTCATGACCGATATCGACGGTCGCGCGCCGGACCTTGCCGTGCCGGGAGATAATATGTGGACCGATGGTGCCGACCAGCCTGCGGACCTCAAGCAGATCATGGAAGTCAGGCGAATCGCACTGGCGCATTTCGGTGATAACGTCCTGCATCCGGGGGAACCGCGTTCCGATCTACGGCGCAAGTTCGTGCCGATCTGGCTGTTTCACCGCTATGAGGTCGCCGCAGTGGGCAAGCTGCTGGGGGGCGTGAACTACGCTTATGCGGTTGCCGGCGACCAGAGTTCGACACCCACACCGGTGGCGCAAGCGCAACAGACCGCCGCGCTCGACGCACTATTGGAAACGCTGTCGCCAGACGAACTGACCGTTCCACCAGTATTAGCCATGCGACTGTCTTCCGGCGTCAACGGGCCTTCTGATCCGCAGTTCGACACCGAGGTCTTCAAAAATGCCGGCGCGGCAGTGTTCGATCCACTTGTCGCGGCCGACGTCGCTGCGCAGCTGACACTCGATACATTGTTGGCTCCGACGCGTCTTACGCGCGTCTATATCCAGCATGCTGAGAATCCATCGCTGCTAGGCCTGGACCAACTGCTTGACCGACTGATCGCGCGCACCGTCGACAGCCGCGGCAATGCGGTGGCGCGTCGCGTCGCGACCAGGACTTTGCTCACCATGGCGAAGGTGCGCAGCGATCCAGAGACATCGATAGATGTAGCGACTGTGCTAGAGGGCAAACTGCGTGCGATTGCGAGGCGATTTGCTGCTGCAACGGGCGACAACACCGATATAGCCTGGTGTCAGAGCATGGCGGCACTGCTCCAGGACAACGATCGCCTGGAGCGCGAAATCGCAAAGGACAAGCGGCCCGAACCGACTATCCCGCCGGGTATGCCGATCGGCGGAGAATCAGGCTGGTTTGATGATTGATCGGCTAACCAGCCCACCCGTACAAAAAAGGGGCCGCGAGCGTGGCGCTTGCGGCCCCTTTCGCGTCACGGCTCGAGCGGCTTGGCGAGCTCGGGCTGGAGGTTGGGATCGTCCTCGACATCGATGATCCCGCGCCCGACATAGCTGCGCGACCGGCTGTACGCGAAATAGACCACCAGCCCGATTCCGCCCCAGACGAACAGCACGAGCTGCGCGAGCAGCGGCAGGAACAGATACAGCGCGATGCACCCGGCGATCGCGAGCGGCGCGACGATCCACACCAACGGCGTGCGGAAGGGCCGATGGCGGCCTGGATCGGTCCTGCGCAGCACGAGCACCGAGACGCCGACCATCGCGAAGGCGAACAGGGTTCCCGAATTGGAATAATCGGCAAGCTGGCCGACCGGCAGGAACGCCGCGGCCAGCGTGACGACGATGCCGGTGAAGGCGGTCACGACGTGCGGCGTGCGCCATTTCGGATGCACGCTCGCCAGCTTCGCGGGAAGCAGGCCGTCGCGCGCCATCACGAAGAACACGCGAGTCTGGCCGAACATCATCATCAGCACCACCGAAGGCAGCGCGACGAACGCCGCGAGGCCCATCAGATTGCCGATCTTGGTCCAGCCGACAACGCGCAGGACGTGGGCCAGCGCCTCGTGGCTGCACGCCAGCGGTTCGGTTGCGCCCGACGCGACGATCTGCGCGCAACGCTGGGCCAGCGCGGGCGATCCCGGCGCGAGGATTTCACCCGCCAGGCCGCGCACCGGCTCGGCGCCGATCGTGCCGATCGCGCCGGCCGATACCAGCAGGTAGAAGACCGTACAGATCAGCAGGCTGCCGATCAGGCCGATCGGCACGTTGCGCTGCGGATTCTTGGTCTCCTCGGCGGCGGTCGATACCGCGTCGAACCCGACATAGGCGAAGAAGATCGACGACGCGGCGCCGACCACGCCGATCGTGCCCCAGCCATTGGGCAGGAACGGGGTGAACTGCTCGGTCTTGAGCACCGGAATCGTCAGGACGATGAACAGGGTCAGCGCGGCGACCTTGATCGACACCAGCACCGCATTGACCCGCGCGCTCTCGGTCGTGCCGATGATCAGCAGCCAGGTGACGAGGCCGACGCGCGGATGCTCGCGGAGGCCGGCTGCGATGTGCTGTGGATGCCGCCGGTCGAGGTGATGTATCCGGCCGGCTTTT
>DATMTK010000217.1:0-5135 GCA_035564755.1 Devosia sp.
GTCTGCCCCACCGAGCAGCTTTGCGAAGAGGCCTGCGTGCGCGAGGAGGCCGAGGGCAAGCCGGTCAAGATCGGCATGCTGCAGCGTTACGCCACCGACGTCGCGATGACGCAGAACGCGCAGTTCTTCACCCGCGGCGAAGAGACCGGCAAGCACGTGGCGATCGTCGGCGCCGGCCCGGCGGGGCTTGCCTGCGCGCATCGGCTTTCGATGCACGGCCACACGGTGACCGTGTTCGACGCGCGCCCCAAGGCCGGCGGCCTCAACGAATATGGGATCGCGTTCTACAAGACCGTCGACAATTTCGCCCAGCACGAGGTCGACTACGTCACCGCCATCGGCGGCATCGCCATCGAGAACGGCAAGGCGCTCGGCCGCGATTTCACGCTGACCGACCTCACCGGCAAGTACGATGCCGTGTTCCTCGGGCTGGGACTGGGCGGCGTCAATGCGCTGCGCGCCGACGGCGAGGACGCCGAGGGCGTCGTCAACGCCATCGCCTTCATTTCGACGCTTCGCCAGGCCACGGATCTGAGCCGCGTCCCGGTCGGCCGCCGCGTCGTCGTCATCGGCGGCGGCATGACGGCGGTCGATGCCGCGGTGCAGAGCAAGCTCCTCGGCGCCGAGGAAGTGACGATGGTCTATCGCCGCGGCAAGGCTGAGATGAGCGCCTCGGGCTTCGAGCAGGATCTGGCGGCCGCCAAGGGTGTCAACATCCGTCACTGGCTGGCGCCGAAACAGGTGCTGCTGACGCACGGCAAGGTGAGCGGCATCGAGCTGAGCTACATGCACCTGGTGGATGGCGCGCTGCAGCCGACGGGCGAGACCACCACCATCGCCTGCGACCAGGTGTTCAAGGCCATCGGCCAGACGCTGGCGACCGACGGCGACGGCGTCACGCTGGCGGGCGGCAAGATCGAGGTCGATGCCGAGGGCCGCACCTCGCAGAGCGGCGTCTGGGCCGGCGGCGACTGCGCCACCGGCGGCGACGACCTGACGGTGACCGCCGTGGCCGAGGGCCGCGACGCCGCCGAGAGCATCAACCGGTTCCTGATGGGCTGATGATGTTGCGCGTGTGGCAAGGCCCCTTGGCCCCGGCCTCAATGCAGGAGGACTAGATGGCAGACCTTCGCAATAATTTCGTCGGCATCACGTCGCCCAATCCGTTCTGGCTGGCCTCGGCGCCGCCGACCGACAAGGAATACAATGTCGAGCGCGCCTTCAAGGCGGGCTGGGGCGGCGTGGTGTGGAAGACGCTGGGCGAGGAAGGCCCGCCGGTGGTCAACGTCAACGGCCCGCGCTACGGCGCCATCTGGGCCGGCGACCGCCGCCTGATGGGCTTCAACAATATCGAGCTGATCACCGACCGCGACCTGCAGCGCAACCTGCGCGAGATCAAGGCCGTAAAAATGGCCTGGCCCGACCGCGCCGTGGTCGCCTCGATCATGGTGCCGTGCGAGGAGCAAAGCTGGAAGGCGATTCTACCGCTGGTCGAGGAAACCGGCGCCGACGGCATCGAGCTCAATTTCGGTTGCCCGCACGGCATGAGCGAGCGCGGCATGGGTGCCGCCGTCGGCCAGGTGCCCGAATATGTCGAGATGGTCGTGCGCTGGTGCAAGCAGTATTCGCGCATGCCGGTGATCACCAAGCTCACCCCCAACGTCACCGATATCCGCCGCCCGGCGCGCGCGGCCAAGGCCGGCGGCACCGACGCGGTGAGCCTCATCAACACCATCAACTCGATCACCAATGTCGATCTCGACCTGATGGCGCCGATGCCCACCATCGACGGCAAGGGCACGCATGGCGGCTATTGCGGCCCGGCGGCCAAGCCGATCGCGCTCCACATGGTGGCCGAGATCGCCCGCGACCGCGAAACGCTCGGCCTGCCGATCTCCGGCATCGGCGGCATCACCACCTGGCGCGACGCCGCCGAGTTCATGGCGCTCGGCGCCGGCAACGTGCAGGTGTGCACCGCCGCGATGGTCTATGGCTTCAAGATCGTCGAGGAGATGATCTCGGGCCTCAGCAACTGGATGGACGAGAAAGGCTACCGCACGCTCGACGATTTCACCGGCAAGGCATCCCGCAACGTCACCGACTGGCAGTATCTCAACCTCGAATACATCACCAAGGCGAAGATCGACCAGGACCTCTGCATCAAGTGCGGCCGCTGCCACATCGCCTGCGAGGACACCTCGCACCAGGCGATCACCAAGGAAAAGGACGGCCGCCGGCACTTCGAGGTGATGGACGACGAGTGCGTCGGCTGCAATTTGTGCGTCAATGTCTGCCCGGTGGAAGACTGCATCACCATGGTGGAACTGCCGCCCGGTTCGATCGACGAGCGCACCGGCCGCGTGGTGACCGGCAAGTACGCCAACTGGACCACGCATCCGAACAACCCGATGCGCAAGGAAGCGGTCGAGCCGGCGGAGTAGCGGCAGGCGGGGAACGCCGGATCGCCCCCGTGCATTTCCCCGCCATGTACAAGCTCTATTACTGGACCGGCATTCCGGGGCGCGGCGAATTCGTGCGGCTGGCGCTCGAGGCGGCCGGCGCCAAATACCAGGACGTCGCACGGCAAAAGGGCGACGGGGTGATCGAGGCGTTCGGTGCAAAGGTTCGGACGCCGAGCTTTGCCCCGCCCTACCTCGTCGACGGCGATATCGTCGTCGGACAGACGGCTGCGATTCTCCATTATCTCGGGCCCACGCTCGGCCTCGTGCCGCGCGATCCACGCCTGCGGCTGTGGGTGCACCAGATCCAGCTCACCATCGCCGACTTCGTGGTCGAGGCGCATGACAGCCACCACCCCGTCGGCTCCAGCCTCTATTACGAGCAGCAGAAGCCGGAAGCGAAGCGCCGCGCCAGGGAGTTCCGCCGCGAGCGGGTGCCGAAATTCATGGGCTGGTTCGAGACGGTGCTGCGCAAGAACGTTGCGAGCCAGAAGGTCCTTGTCGGCCGCAAGCCCGGCTATGTCGACTTTTCGCTGTTCCAGATCGTCGAGGGGCTGGCCTATGCCTATCCCAATTTGTGGGCGAGGATCGAGGGCGACTATCCGCTGGTCATGGCGCACCGCGAGCGGATCGCCGCCTATCCGGCGCTGCAGAATTACTTCCGCAGCAGGCGCCGGCTCGATTTCAACACCAGCGGCCTGTTCCGGCACTATCCCGAGCTGGACCCGTAGGCTCGACACCCTGCCCAGCTCCGGCGGACGGCCGGAAAATCCCTTGTGGGAAATAGCGCCCTCAACGCGCGCGGCACCTCTGGCTGCCCGTCCTCCACCTTGACCACGACCGCCATCTCCGGCAGCAAGGCGCGGTCCAACTGCCGGAGCTGTGCCGCATGACCCTCACTGTACTTGCCATCATCGTCGGCCGCTTCCTGCTCGGCGCCTACTTCGTGCAGGCGGGCGTGCGCAACGTCATGAAGTTCGAGCTGCACACCGGCATCCTTGCCAAGAAGAACGTTCCACAGCCGCGCCTTTCGCTGTTCGTCGCGCTCGCGGTACAGGTGCTGGGCGGCCTCTCGGTGGCGCTCGGCATTGTCCCCGCGATCGGGGCCATCGCGCTGATCCTGTTCACCATCGCGGCCAATTTCCTCTACCACAACTTCACCCGGTTCAGCGGCGAGGAGCGGGTGAGCCATCTCAACTCGGTGCTCACCAATGCCGCGATCGTCGGCGGCTTCCTGCTGGTCATCGCGCTCTCATGGTAGCAGCCGTCGCGCCGCGCGAGCGCTGGCTCGCGCACGGCGCCATGCTGGCCTTCTCGGCGCTGATCGCCGGCTCGTTCACCAGCGGCGCGCTGGCCGTGCCCTACATCCATCCGATCCCGCTCAACGCCGTCCGCTTCGTGCTGGCCTCGGCGATCATGGGCGTGGTGGCCTTCCGCGTCACCCGCAGCCCGGTGGCGTTGCCCAAGGCGCCGTGGCGCTTCGGCGTGATGGGCGTGCTGATGGCGGCGTACTTCGTCACCCAGTTCATCGCGCTGACCATGACGCAGCCGGTCGCGACCAGTGCCGTCTACACGCTGGTGCCGCTGATGACGGCGGTCAGCGCCTGGGTCATCGTGCGCCAGCGCTCGGGGACGGTGGTGATCCTGAGCCTGCTGCTCGCGGGCGTCGGCGCGGTGTGGGTGATCTTCCACGGCGACCTCGACGCGCTGCTGCACTTCGACGTCGGGCGCGGCGAGCTCATCTATTTCATCGGCTGCGTCGCCTACGCCATCTACACGCCGCTGCTGCGCCGTTTCAGCCGCGGCGAGCCCGCGCTGGTCCTCAGCTTCTGGACGCTGACGGCGAGCGCCGTCTGCATCGCGCTGAGCGGCGTGCCCGATATCCTTGCCACCGACTGGCTGCATTTGCCGCCGCTGGTCTGGTGGGTCGTGCTCTACCTCGCCGTCGGCCCGACCGCGCTGTGCTTCTTCCTGATCCAGTTCGCCTCGCTGCGGCTGCCGGCGCCCAAGGTCATCGCCTACGGCTATCTCACGCCGGCCTTCGTCATCGTGCTCGAAGCGCTGGCGGGCCATGGGCTGCCGAGCCTGAGCGTCATCGCCGGCGCCGGCGTGACGGTGCTGGGGCTGATCGTGCTGGCGGTGGTGCGGGATTAGGCGGTCAAGCGAACTTCGCCCGGCCATGACGGAACCGAAGGGATGTGCTTCTTCGTAGAGCAGGGCCGGTGCTTGGCGCCGCCCCCTCCGGCGGCTTCGCCGCCACCTTCCCCCGCGAGCGGGAGAAGGGTCCGACTGCGACCTCTCACATGCTCGCTATCCGGCCTTCACCACCAGCCCGTGCATGAACAGGTTTTCGAGGTACCGCGCGGCGTCTTCGAAGCGGCCTTCGCCGCCGCGGTCGGGGCCGAGCACGGCGCGGACCTGCACGTCGAAATCGGCGTAGTGCTGGGTCGTCGCCCAGATCGAGAAGATCAGATGATAGGCGTCGGTCCGGGCGATCTTGCCGGCGTCCATCCAGGTCTCGATCACCTTCGCCTTGGCATCGACCAGCGCCCTGAGCTCGCCCTCGAGCACGTCGATGGCGTGCGGCGCGCCCTGCAGCATCTCGTTGGCGAACAGCCGGCTCTCGCGCGGGAAGTCGCGCGCCATTTCGAGCTTGCGGCGGATATAGGAGCGCAG
>DATMTK010000218.1:0-19896 GCA_035564755.1 Devosia sp.
GCGGGAAGCGCGGCCAATGCCGTCTTCTCGCCGCTGCGCAACGCGGCCGCCAAGGGCGGCGCGGCGATGAAGGCCAGCTTCCGTTCCGGCGCACGCGGCGGCTTCACCGCCACCGGCGGCACCATCACCGGCGGGCCTGCACCCGCTGCCACCACCGCCGCGGCCGGTTCAGCCCCTGCTTCCAGCGCCTCCGGCCCGCCCGCCTGGGCCGCCGCGATGAAGCACCGCCAGTCCGTAACCCACGGCGCCACCATTCTCACGCACACGATGAAGGCCGGCGACAGCCACGGCGGCGGCGGTGGCCCCGACATCAAGGAGAAGGACTGAGCCCATGTTCCGACGCCCGACAATCCGCTACGGCCAGATGCCCGAACCCGTCACGCCCTATCAACGCGCCGTGCAGGCGTGGGACGATCGGATCGGCTCCGCCCGCGTCCAGGCGAAGAACTGGCGCCTCGCCTTCTTCGGCGCGCTGGCCCTCGCCGGTGGGCTGGCCGGCGGCCTCGTCTGGCAGTCGGCCCGCGGCACCATCGTTCCCTGGGTGGTGGAGGTCGATCGGCTGGGCCAGGCCCAGGCGGTCGCGCCGGCCGAGGCCGGCTATCACCCGACCGATCCGCAGATCGCTTTTCACCTCGCCCGCTTCATCGAGGAGGTGCGTTCGATCCCCGACGATCCGATCGTGGTGCGGCAGAACTGGCTGCGCGCTTACGACTTCACGACCGACAAGGGTGCGGCGGCGCTCAACGATTACGCCCGCGCCAACGACCCGTTCGCGCAGATCGGCAAGGCGCAGGTCGCGGTGGACGTCTCCAGCGTCATCCGGGCCTCGCCCGACAGCTTCCGCGTCGCCTGGACCGAACGCCATTACCAGGACGGGAGCCTCGCCGCGACCGAGCGGTGGTCAGCCATCCTCACCATCGTCGTGCAACCGCCGCGCACGCCCGACGCGCTGCGCAAGAACCCGCTCGGCGTGTTCGTCAACGCCCTCAACTGGTCAAAGGAGCTGTCGCAATGACGCATGTGCCTTTCCATCGCGCCGCCTCGGCGGTCCTGCTCGCGTCCGCCGCGGCGCTCGGCCGATGCGCCACCACATCGGCGAATCCACCCGCCATCTCCTATGACAATCCGCCGGCCGACGTCGCTGCAACGCTTGCGCCCGAGCCGCCCAGGCCGGTCAAGGTGGTGACGATCCCCGAGCCTCTACCTCTGCCCGGTCAGTTGAAACCTGTCACGCAGAGCACGCCTTCGGCCGAACCGGCCGATCCCCGCAAGCGCATCAGCGCGGCCAATGCGGCGGCGCGGATGCAGCCCGTGCGCGACGGTTTCCTCAATTCCATCCAGCAATATCCGTGGACCGACGGCGCGCTCTATCAGGTCTATGCCGCGCCCGGCCAGGTGACGGACATTGCCTTGCAGGAGGGCGAGCAGCTCGTCGGGCCAGGCCCGGTCGCGGCTGGCGATACCGTGCGCTGGATCATCGGCGATACGACAAGCGGCGCCGGTCCTACCGCGCGCGTGCATATCCTCGTCAAGCCCACCCGGCCCGACATCACGACCAACCTCGTCATCAACAGCGACAGGCGCACCTACCATCTGGAACTGCGCGCCACGCCCGCTACCTACATGGCGTCGGTCTCCTGGACCTATCCGCACGATACGCTGCTTGCGCTGGCGGGCCGGAACGCGGCGGCGGCCTCTGTCGCGCCGGTGGCGACCGGGGTGAACGTCGCCGCGCTCAATTTCCGCTACCGCATCGACGGCGACCGCGCGCCGTGGAAGCCGCTGCGCGCCTTCGACGATGGCCGACAGGTCTATATCGAGTTTCCAGCCGGGATCTCGCAGGGCGAGATGCCGCCGCTGTTCGTGATCGGCGCGGCCGGCAGTGCCGAGCTGGTCAACTATCGCGTCCAGGGCCGCTACATGGTGGTGGACCGCCTGTTCGCGGCCGCCGAGCTGCGCCTGGGCGACAAGCACAGCGAACAGCGTGTGCGCATCGAGCGCGACGACGGACGAAAGGGACGGCCGTGAGCGATCCCGCCGATACGCCCCCACCGGAAACGGAAAGCCCGCAAGCACCCGCATCCGATCCGCAAGCCTTTCAGCTTCGTGGGCCGACGCCGCGCGTCATGCGCCTGTCACGCAAAGCCCTGGCTGTCCTTGGCATCACCACCGGCCTCTGCATCGGCGGGTCGCTGATTTATGCGCTCAAACCCGCCAGCCATCGCGAGGCGAAGGAACTCTACAACACCAATGGCCGCGCAACGGCCGAGGCCATCACGTCGGCGCCAAAAGACTATACGCAGGCGCCTCGACTTGGCCCGCCGCTTCCCGGCGATCTTGGTCGCCCCATCATCTCGGCACAGCAGCGCGGCGAGAACGTGCCCGTGTCGCCGATCAGTGCATCCGGCGCGCCGACCGATCCTCGCGCGCAGGCGGCGGAGGCTGCCCGGCAGCGGATCATCCAGGAACGCGACGCAGCGCGCACCAGTTCGGTGTTCCTGGGCCACAGCGCACAGAATGCCGGCGTGGCCGTGCAGCCGGCCACGATCGCGCCGGATCAGGCGGCAGCGCCGCAAGTTGGCGGTGCGGCGCAGGGAGACCAGGCCGCCAAGCGCGCCTTCATGGCGCAGGCGTCCAACCAGCGCACGGTAAGCGTCGAGCGTTTAGCGCCGCCCGCATCGCCCTACATCATCCAGGCGGGCAGCATCATCCCGGCCGCACTCATCACCGGCATCCGTTCCGACCTTCCCGGTCAGATCACCGCCCAGGTGACGGCCAACGTCTATGACAGCATCACCGGGCGCATTCTGCTCATTCCGCAGGGCGCGCGGCTGATCGGCGAATATGACAGCGACATCACCGCCGGGCAGACCCGCGTGCTGCTTGCCTGGGACCGGCTGATAATGCCGGACGGCCGCTCGATCGTTCTCGAACGCCAGCCCGGCGCCGATGCAGCGGGCTTCGCTGGGCTACAGGACCGCGTGGACCAGCATTGGGGCAATATGCTCAAGGCCGCCGCGATCTCGACGCTGCTCGGCGTCGGCGCCGAGCTGGGCGCGGACGGGGACGACGACCTCACCCGCGCCCTGCGCCGGGGAAGCCAGGACACCATCAACCAGAGCGGCCAGCAGATCGTGCGGCGACAACTGGACGTGCAGCCGACGCTCACCATCCGGCCCGGCCATCCGCTGCGCGTGGTCATCACGCGCGACCTGGTGCTCGAACCCATTGGAGCGACACGATGACGAAATTGAAGCTGGGACCGCTGGCCGATGACCGGCCGGTGAAGCTCACGGTAGAATTGCCCGCCGCCGTCCACCGCGATCTCGTTGCCTATGCGGCCGCACTCGCCGCCGAGACCGGGGAGCAGCCCGCCAAACCCGACAAGCTGATCGCGCCGATGCTCGTCCGGTTCATGGACACCGACCGCGCCTTTCGCCGGTATCTCGCGCAGGGCAAGTGAAGGAGCGTCCGCCCTACTTGCCCATGAAACGCTTGAAGCGATCCCGGCCATCGGCCTCGGTGACGGCCTGCTCGGCATTGGCGCACTCGTCGCCGCGCACCGTTCCCTGCGCGCAATCGGCTACGATCCGCCGTCCTTCATCGAGATGCGCCGCGAAATATTGCGTGCTGCGCGCCTCGGCCGGCGCAGGCACGGCAAGCGGCGGGCTGGCGACAACCTCTGTCTGATCGACAGGGATAATCACCGGGCGCAGGATGATGCCCGCCCCGAATCCGACGATTAGTGCTATCAGCACGATGATGAGTGTCTTGCCCTGCGTCATGGCGGTCCCAATTCTGATTGCTGAGGCGGAGGATGCGACCCCGACAAGGGCGGTAGCGAATAGCGGACGGCCACAAAATCGAGGAACCGACGCAACACCGCATTCTCATTGTCGTCGCGCCAGTAGCCCGAGAAACCAATTCGTATGTGGCCGTTGGTCTCGTGAACTTCGCGAAACACAACACCCGGCACCTGGATGCCGAGCGCTGATTCCGCAACGATCGACATGTGCCCGCCCGGCGCGATGGCGCTCAGCACCGTTTCACGGCTAACGTCGTTCATGTCGATCTCGGGCGCGTAGCCGGGCATCCCGAGCTTGCCCAAAAGCATGTTGCGCGTCTCTGGGCCGGGATCTCGTTCGGTCAACAGGAAGCGTTCGCGGGTCAGGTCGGTCCAGTGGATGCGTTCGCGTTCGGCCAGCGGATGGCCTTCCGGCATCGCCACCAATATACGCTCGCTCCAGAACGGGCGGCTCATCAGCCCCCGGTAAGGCGCTTCGCCAGTCATGATCGCGATGTCGAGCAGGCCGTTCTCTATACCAGCCAGCAGCATATCGCGGTTTCGTTCGAATCCGCACACCCTGACATCGGGATAGCGTTCGCCGAACTCGGTCACGGTCGCGCGCAAATTGCCGGCGGAGAAGGAGGTATAGAAGCCGACACTGAGCTTGCCAGCATGGCCGTTGTTTGTAGCACGGACCCAGGCGTTTAGTTCTTCGAACTCCTTTACGATACGCTGTGCCGTGCGCAGATAGATCATACCGTTCGGCGTCAGCGTAGCGCCGCGCGTCATGCGGTTGAAAAGCACCATGCCTAGGCGTTTCTCAATCTGTAGGATATGTCGGCTAAGTGTCGCTTGCTTGATATTCAGATTGCGCGCGGCCCGGCTGAAGCTACCTGCCTCATCCGCTGCAATCAAATAACGAAGCTGACGAAATTCAGTCAAATCTACTCCAGAAATTATATCTATTAGCGTCCTAAAGCATTGTGTATACGGAACATTATTACGTTCTTTGAGATAAATATTCTCCTTTCCTATCCCTCACCCAAATTTGGAGTTGATCGAGATACAGATAGATCACCGGCGTCGTGTAGAGTGTAAGCATTTGGCTGAGCGCAAGTCCGCCGATCATCGCATACCCGAGCGGCTGGCGTAGTTCCGAACCCGTGCCATTGCCGAGCGCGAGCGGGATTCCGGCAAGCAGTGTCGCCGCCGTCGTCATCAGGATGGGACGGAAACGCAAGAGACATGCCTCGCGGATAGCCTGAATCGGCGGAAGGTGGCGGTCGCGCTCGGCGACAATCGCAAAGTCGACCAGCATGATGCCGTTCTTCTTGACGATGCCGATCAACAGGATGATTGCCACGATGCCGATCACCGAGAGATCCATGTGCCCCACCCACAACGCAAGTAACGCACCAACGCCGGCCGACGGCAACGTGGAAAGAATTGTCAGTGGATGGATGAAACTCTCGTACAGGACGCCAAGGATTAGATAGACGACTATAAGCGCCGCGATGATCAGCACAGGCATACTCGACAATGACGTCTCGAATGCACTGGCATTGCCTTGGAAAGCGCCAGTCACTGACCCTGGCATATTGATCTCCTGCGCCGCGCGGTTGATTGCATCGACCGCCTGGCCAAGTGCGACGCCTGGTCTGAGATTGAACGAAAGCGTAACTGAGGGAAACTGGCCCTGATGTGTCACCGACAGCGACCCGACATTGGCCGTATCAACTCTCACGAGCGCGGAAAGCGGCACCGCAGCGCCCGTCAGCGGTGATTTTACATAGATGCGATCGAGCGACGCCAACTTGCGCTGCAGGGCCGGGGTAATTTCGAGAATGATCGGATACGTATTGAGCTGTGTGAAATACTGCGTGATCTGCCGTTGGCCGTAGGCATCATTTAGCGTGTCGTCGATCGTCTGCGGCGAAATGCCAAACCGGGAGGCTTGGTCCCTGTTGATGTCGACCGTGAGCAAGGGTGCGTCAGCGAGAAGGTCTGTGGCTACGTCCGCGAGCTGGGGCAGCGTGCGCATTTTCTGAAGCATCTTCTGCGACCATGTGGTCAGCTCAGCGACATCGGCACTTTGCAGCGTATATTGATAACTGCCACGCGAGCGACGTCCACCTACCGTTATGTCCTGTGCTGCTGATAGATTGAGACTTACGCCCTGAAGTTTTGCGATCTTTGGTCTGAGCCGATCGATAATCTGGGAGGCCGTGAGAGTGCGCTCGTCGCGTGGTTTGAGAACGATGTAAAAGCGGGCGGTATTTGTAGTCTGCGCATTGCCATTGCCTCCGGTGCTGCCAGTCCACGAGGCGACACCCGCAACGCCAGGATCCTTGAGAACGACTTCGGTGAGCACGTATTCGAGGCGTTTCATCTCTTCAGGAGAGACTTCCTGTGCTGCCTCCGCCAGGCCGCGGATCAGGCCGGTGTCCTGAGTCGGAAAAAAGCCTTTGGGAATATAGATGGCCATAACCACGGCCATCATGACCGTAGCGAGAAACACACCGAGGGTAATCGCTTGATGGCGCAGCACAATGTCGAGCGTGTGCCGATAGCCGGACAGCATCCTGTCAAAGCAAGATTCGAGGATGTGATAGAGGCGGCCATGATCGTCCTTTACCGCCCGCCGCATGAAGCGTGAGCACAGCATCGGGGCAAGCGTGAGCGATACCAAAGCTGAGACCACAATGGCGGCGGTGGCGGTTAATGCGAACTCTCTAAACAAGCGGCCGATGATCCCACCCATAAGCAAGAGTGGAATGAAAACGGCGATCAGCGATAAGCTGATCGAAAGGACGGTAAAGGCGATCTCGCGCGAGCCGTTTAGCGCAGCTTCAACGGGTGGGTCGCCGCTTTCTATATGACGATAGATGTTCTCGACGACCACGATAGCGTCGTCGACCACGAAGCCGACGGCTATGGTCAGCGCCATCAGCGACAAATTGTCGAGACTGAAGCCGAGCATATACATGGCCGCGAATGAGCCGAGGAGCGCAAGCACGATTGTGATGCTGGGAATCAGCGTCGCCCATAAATTGCGTAGGAATAGCAAGACCACCATCACGACGAGGCCGACAGTCAGGCAAAGCGTAAACTCGACATCGTGCACGGAGGCGCGGATAGTGGTTGTTTGGTCGAGAACGGTATGGATCGTGATCGCCGGCGGAATATCGATGGTGAGACCGGGCAGTTGCGCCTTTATCCGATCTGCGGTGTCGATGACGTTGGCGCCGGGCTGCTTATAGACCGTAAGAAGAATAGCGTGTTCATTGTTGTAATAGGCGGCCGCAGTCCGATCGGACGCCGCGGAAACGGCCTCGCCGACATCGCGCACCCTGACTGGGGCGCCATTGCGGTAGGCGAGCACGACATTATCGAATTGTTTCGCCTTGGTGATCTGGTCGTTCGCCGCGATCGTAAAACTCATTTTGCCCGTGTCGAGCGTCCCTTTGGCGGCGTCAGTCGTGGCATTGGCGAGGACGGGCCGTATCTCTTCGAGTGTCAAGCCGCGCGAGGCTAATTTTGCGGGATCTACTTGAACACGGATCGACGGCTTCTGCTCTCCACCGAGCGACACCTGAGCAACGCCGGGTATTTGTGAAATTCTTTGAGCGAGATAGTCGTCAACATACTCATTAACGCTGGTTAGCGGAATTGTGTCGGAACTCGCCGAGAGGACGAGAATGGGGTCGTCGGCCGGATTCAGCTTCTTGTAAGTCGGCGGCTCCGTCATCGATTGAGGCAAGGTCTTGCTGGCGGCATTGATTGCCGCCTGCACATCCTGCGCCGCCGAATCGACATTGCGACCAAGATCAAACTGGATCGTGATCGATGTTGCACCCCGCGCGCTAAAGGACGTCATTTGTGTCACGCCGGCGATCTGCCCGAGTTGGCGTTCGAGCGGCGTCGCAACCGACGATGCCATCGTCTCAGCACTCGCTCCAGCGAGCGTCGCGGTGACCTGAATGGTCGGGAAGTCGACCTGTGGCAGCGGGGCGACCGGCAGGAGCGGGAACGCGGCGATGCCCAAGAGCGCCAAAGCCGCCATCAGCAGCGTCGTTGCGACCGGTCGCGCGATGAATGGCGCCGAAAGATTCATCTGGCGCCCTCGGACGTTGGCGACCGGGGTGACGTGCCCCTTACCTGTACCCGCTCATCGCGCTTCAGCTTGAACTGCCCGCCTGTCACGACGCGCTCGCCGTTGCTAAGACCAGAAGTGATCACCGTCAGATCACCAGTCGTCGGCCCGACCTTGACCTCCCGGGGTTCAGCCGTGTTTCTCGATGTCACAATCCACGCGAACAAGCCCTGCGGACCCCGCTGGACCGCCGCCGATGGGATGACGAGAACATCGCGAAGCGTCTTGAGTGACAGGCGGGCATTAACGAATTCGCCAGGCCATAGCTCGTCGTCGTCATTGGGGAAGATAGCTTTCAGTCGAATGGTATCGGTGGCCTGATCGACCGAGTCATCGACAAGGAGAAGCCTTCCAGTGCTCAGCGCGCGCCGATTGTCTTGGTCGAACGCAACCACCTCGACTGGACCACGGCTCAAGGCGCGGCCCACTTCGTCGAGAGACTGCGCCGGCAATGTAAACAATACGGCGGACGGACGGGTCCGCGTCAGGACGACGATCGGCTGTGCGTCGGAAACATGCACCACGTTTCCAGGATCGATCGAACGAATGCCAACTCGCCCGTCGCTTGGCGCCCTGATCGAGGTATAGTCGAGCTGCGTCTGCGCGGAGTCGATCGCGGCTTCATCGGCGACAATGGACGCCTTCAGTTGATCGACCGTTGCCTGCTGGTGATCGGCAGTCTGCCGCGCTACAGCGCCGCTCAGCGCCAACGAATCGTAGCGCGCTAGATCTTTTGTGGCGGAAACGAGCAACGCGACGTCTTGGGCCTTTTTTCCTTTGGCCTGATCAAGCGCGGCTCTGAACAGGCGCGGGTCGATTCTGGCCAGCACCTCGCCCTTTTTCACGTCCTGTCCCTCGGTAAACAACACCGCCTGTAATGTGCCGTCGACCTGAGGATGAATTCCGATAGTCGATGAAGCCTGAACGGAACCAAGGCCGGTCAGATAGACCGGCACGTTCTGGCGAGTTGCGATAGCAATGCTTACCGGTACAGATGGACGTGTAGTAGGCGGAGCCTTAGTTCGCGCTGGCGAAAGCCAGTAGACCGCAATGATTACTGCAATGAGTGCAACACTCGCAGAAATCAGAAAGATAGCGCGCCGATGCCTAACTGCGTCATGCTCAGTCTCGTTGACCGATGTTTCGTTAGATTGTGCAGGTTCTAGCGAATCGCGATCGTTTTGATCTCTCAAGCCATCCTGCGACATCACTTCTTTATCGGTTCCGGGATAGAGCGTCCCTTACCTTTCTCAGCTACGATGAATTCCAAGAAGCGGAGAGGTTCGGTGGCGCTTGGATTCCAATGGGAATGGATCGTACCGGCGGGAACAAACAAGCTTTCTCCGGCATGCAGCGTTACCGGCGGTTTCCCATCTTCCTGCCAAACACCCGTCCCTGACACGACATAGAATGTGATCGCGGCCGGATGGAGATGTCGGGGGTTGATCCCACCAGGAGCGTATTCCGTCTCGTAGACTGCGACCTCCAAATTTTTTGTGCCGGGTAATACGGTCTTCAGCAGCGGAGCATGCGGTATCACGCCATGCTTTTCTTGGCTCACAGCCGGACCTGCCTGAAGCAGGCACAGGACTCCGATCGCCGCGGCGCCGATCCTTATGGGATTCGATATCTTCATCATCTGACGGTTTCCCGGACGCTGTCTTGGTGAAGCACTGTATTGAGCAGGCTTATCGTTGATCGTTGCACTGATGGTTGGCCGAACTGCGAGTAGTCACGCGGATCGTATCCTCGCGGTGTCCATAACTATCTGACCATCCGACCATCCCAGCATTTGGATTTGGCTCATCGTCCAACCGAACCGCTGAGGCCAACTGCGCTGCCGGTCTGAGAATGCCACCAATCGTGCCAAGGCCAGTCCCACCCGTGGTGCATAGGCCCTCGTGGGACCAGGCTTGCAATGGCCACCACTATGATTGCGGCTGCAAACAAGCCGATCGCGATTTTGATACCGGGAGCGAATTTACGCATAGAAATCCTCCGCCTCTGGGCCTAAGATTGCTCCGATGAACGTGGGCAGCAAACGCAAATTTCTCACGGTTAGCCCAACATATATTAGGGGTTGTCATGCGTCGCCAACTACCCTCTTTGAACGGTTTGCGCGCCTTCGAAGCGGCTGGACGGCATGGCAGCTTCAAGGCGGCAGCAGAGGAATTGAATGTCACGTCAACGGCCGTGAGCCATATGGTGCGACTTCTGGAAGATCATCTCGGGTTCGGGCTCTTCCATCGTCGTCCCAACAAGCTCGAATTTACCGAACGAGGTCGGGCTTTCCAGCCAGGCCTTACAGACGCCTTCGATGCAATCTCGCGACTCACCGAGCAGGTGACCATGATGCAGGCAGGGCCGGTGCTCACCGTAGGAGTTTCCCCGGCCCTTGCTTTGCACTGGCTTATTCCGCGGTTGACGAACTTCAATCGCAACCATCCCGATGTCGAGGTGCGAGTCTCTACCGGCGGTGCAATGCATCCGATGCGCGACGATTGGACATGCACCGTGCGGCGCGGCACTGGCGACTGGCCTGGCTATGCTGCCGAGGAAATCTTCGCGTCAACACTGATACCAGTCTGCACGCCAGCATTAGCGGCAGACTTGCGGCACCCTCGCGATCTCAGCAGTGCCACCTTAATCGTCGTTGCTCATTTGCGTGAACAATGGACCTGGTGGTTCGAAGCGGCAGGCCTGCATGCGTCGATCCAGCCTGCCAATGAGGTGTTGTTCGAGAGTTCCGCAATGGCAATTCAAGCCGTTCTTGATGGAGTAGGAATCGCCGTCGCACAACTCCCCTACGTCAGTGACGCGCTGGCGGCAGGCCGCCTAGTTTCTCCCTTTCCCATCACCGAGCGCAAATATGAAGACTGGTATTTGGCCTATCGGCCGGTGCGTAAGAAGGATCCAGCATTATTGGCGTTCCGCGAGTGGCTGCACAGTGAAGCAGAGTTGCAACGCCAGGCATATAAGGAGCTAAGTTCGGCACAACCGCTTACGGCTGCATCGCACCCTAAAAAGCCCACGTCGGCGGTTACATGGTGATCTCCAGAAGGGGTACGAATGGAAAATCTCGAATCCCCATCTTCTAAGCCACCTTCCTTAGCGGAGATCGCTTACGTTTCTGTTCGGTACGGCAATTTCGCGTTAGGTGGCGGAAGCGCCGGCGTGGCGGTCATGTACCGGGAGATATTCCATAAGCGTCATTGGCTCACCAATGACGAGTTTAATCTTATTTTCATCCTGGCTCGGCTCGCGCCCGGTACAAACCTCTTTGCTTTCGGAACGGGCGTGGGCTGGACATTGCGCGGCATTCTCGGTGCCGTAACCGCATTGTTGGCGGGCTCCATTCCCTGCAGCCTAATAATCTTCGCCGCGACGGCATTGTTCCGTGATTTGCAGCACAACCCTTGGGCGCAACCCGCCATCCACGGCGCTATCGCCGCCGCAGTTTCAATCACCGTCAAAGCCGGTTGGGAGATCGCCCATTCCCAATTACATGGTCGGGCTAAGCCTCGCGTTGTCATCGTCGCGATTACAGCCTTCGTGCTTTACACCTTTTTTAGCGTACCCGCTTTCGATGTTCTATTGCTAGCCGCACTGGCAGGCGCAGCCGCTCCACGGGACGCCGATGAACTTATTTGAACTCTATATTGTGTTCCTGCGCGGGTCCTTGACAGCTTTTTCTGGACTGGCGTCATTGCCAGTAATCCAAGATAGCCTAGTCACTCATAGCCACGTCCTCACTACCGCGCAGTTGAACGAAGCGCTCATGATTACGCGGAGCATGCCAGGACCCGTGGGATTATATTTTGTCAGCGTCGGTTACTTCGTCGCTGGTATTCCGGGCGCGATCACTGGCTGGCTGGCAACGATTACACCTGCATTTCTCATCATTCCAATGACCCACTTTGTTGGACGAAAGATGAAAAACCCGCGTGTACGCTCAGTCTTAGATGCTGTCATAACCGCAAGCGCGGGCCTTCTGGTCGCTTCGGCCATCCCTCTCGCTAAAGATGCGCTCACGAATCCTGTCGATATAATAATCGCATTGGCTAGCTTTGCATTCCTCCTACGGACGAACGTTGACACACTTTGGGTTATTCTTGCTGCGGGCGTTATCTCAACTACTGTCCCCGCCCTCGGCGTTTTGCAGAGTCTCACCTAAGCCCGCGCGATATGTCTTAGTAAAATCATATCTGGGTTCAGGAAGCATTGATTATAGCCCGAAGATGACGACTGCTGCGCCATCAGAATACGACCGTAATTCGCAATTGGGCGTTAGCGGTACAATTCAGCGGTCCGCTGGGCCTGCCTGACAGGCGAGCCGGGTTACCTGGTCGAGGAAGTTCCGAGATGCGCGGAACGCCGCTGATGAGTCTCGTTGACTCTCTGGCATGATGAGAACATTCTAAGAACATTTAGCCGTTCACGAGTGTTCTGGAGTGCATGTCCTCGTCCGTAAACCCGCAGATTTCCGCGCTTCGCGAGCAGATCGCCCGGCTCGAATCGGCCGGCTGGCGCCATCGCGGCGTGCTGCCATTCGGCCTGGAGTCGGTCGATCGGAAGATTCCGGGCGGCGGCTTGGCGCTGGGTGCGCTGCACGAGGTCGCCGGTGGCGGCAACGGCGCGGTGCATGGGGCGGCGGCGGCCCTGTTTGCCGCCGGGATCGCCGCGCGCACATCCGGCCAGGTGTTGTGGTGCGTGACGCGCCGAGATCTGTTTGCCCCGGCGCTGGCCCAGGCCGGCCTGCATCCGGATCGGGTGATCTACGCCGAGGTGGGCGACGAAAAGGCGGTGCTGGCCTGCATGGAGGAGGGCTTGCGACATGGCGACCTCGCGGCCGTCGTCGGCGAACTCGCACGCCTGCCGATGGTCGCCTCGCGCCGCCTTCAGCTCTGTGCCGAAGAGACCGGCACCATCGCGCTTGCGATAAGGCGTTGGCGGCGCATGACGGAGGCGGCGGATTTTGGGCAACCGACGGCGAGCGCCACGCGCTGGCGCGTCACCGCGCTCCCGTCCGCGCCCTTGCCGGTCCCCGGCGTCGGCCGGGCTCGCTGGCTGATCGAGCTGATCCGCGCGCGTGCCGGGGAATGCGCCGATTTCGAGTTGGACGCCTGCGATGACCAGGGCCGTCTCGCTCTACCTGCCGACCTGGCCCACGGACAGGCTCCGGCGGAGCCTCGGCGCGTCGGCGCCACCGCCTGAAACCCCGCTCGTCCTGGTTGGCCGTGAAGGAAGACGGCGGGCGGTGACGGCTGCGAGCCCGGCCGCTCTGGCGCTGGGAGTCCATCCCGGCATGGCCGTCGCCAAGGCGCAGGCCCTCATCGCCGGTCTGGAAGTCCGCGACGCCGATCCTGCCGGGGATGGGGCCGCGCTCGAACGTCTCGCCGTGTGGGCGCTGCGGCGGTATTCGCCTGTCGTCGCCGCCGACCCGCCTGACGGCCTGCATCTCGACATGGCGGGCGCCTCGCATCTGCTGGGCGGCGAAGCGGCATTCATCGCGGACTTGTCGCGGCGCCTGGCCGATAGCGGCGTTGCCGCGCGGATCGCCATCGCGCCAACCTACGGCGCGGCCCACGCTCTCGCGCGGTTCGGCCCAGCGCCAGCCTTGATCGTTCCGCCGCGTGATCTCGAAATCAGCCTTGCGCCCCTGCCGATCGCCGCGCTGAGGCTTGATGCGGCGGCAATCGAGAGTCTGCGCCGGCTGGGCGTCGATACGGTTGGCGAACTGGCGGCGCTGCCGCGCGCGCCGCTGGCCTTGCGCTTCGGCCCTGAAGTCTCGCGCAGGCTCGACCAGGCAATGGGCCGCGCGTCCGAACCCTTCGAGCTGGTCGAAGCGCCCGAACTCATCCGGGTGCGCCGCGCCTTCGCCGAACCGATCGCGGCCCCGGAAACACTGGCGCGTTACACGGCCAAGCTCGCTCTACAGCTTTGCGAGGCGCTGGAGCGGCAGGGCCTGGGGGCGCGGCGGCTCGATCTGCTGTTCCACCGCGTCGATAACCGCATCGAGGCGATCCGCGCCGGCACCGCCAAACCTTTGCGCGACGCCAAACGCATGACCCGCCTGCTCGGCGACAAGATCGAGACCGTGGCGCCGGGCTTCGGAATCGAGCTGATGACGCTGACGGCGACGATCGCCGAACCGCTCCATTATCGCGCCAACGCCTCAAGCCTGATCGAGCCGGCCACGCCGGACTTGTCCGATCTGGTCGACACGCTCGCCAACCGTATGGCGCATGGGACGCTCTATCGCTGCGCCCCGACGCAGAGCGAAGTTCCCGAACGCAATGTGCGAAGGATCGAGCCTCTGGCGGAACCCGCGGGCGTCACCTGGCCCGCCGACTGGCCGCGGCCATCGCGCCTGATCTGCCCGCCTGCGCCAGTCGAGGCGATGGCGCTGTTGCCCGACCATCCGCCAGTCAGCTTCACCTGGGGCGGGATTCGCCATCGGGTGAAGCGGGCCGATGGGCCGGAACGCATCTTCGGCGAATGGTGGGTGCGCGACGGCGAACTGGAGGCGGTGCGCGACTATTTCCAGGTCGAGGACGAAGCCGGCGAACGCTTCTGGCTGTTCCGGCGAGGCGATGGCGAAGACCCAAACACCGGCGATCATCGCTGGTATCTGCACGGGATCTTCGCATGACCCGCTACGCCGAGCTGCAATGCGCGTCGCATTTCTCGTTCCTGCGCGGGGCCAGCAGCGCCGAGGAATTGTTCGCCAGCGCCGCGATGCTCGGGATCGAGGCGCTGGCGATCACCGACCGCAACAGTCTCGCCGGCATTGTCCGCGCCCACGAAGCCGCCAAGGCGACCGGCGTGCGCCTGATCGTCGGATGCCGACTGGTCCTTGCCGACGGAACGGACGTGACCGTCTATCCGACCGACCGCTCGGCCTATGCGCGGCTCTGCCGGATGCTGTCGATCGGCAAGGGCCGGGCCGGAAAGGGCAAGTGCGAACTGCATTGGGGCGATCTCGCTGAATGGGGCGAAGGGCTGATCGCCACGCTCGCGCCCGATGCGGCCGACGACATCACCGCGCTGCGCCTGCGGCGGCTCGCCGATGGATTTCCCAGCCGGGCCTATATGGCGCTGACCCTGCGGCGGCGGCCGCGCGATTTCCTGCGCCTGCATGAACTGGTCAACATGGCGGCGCAGGCGGGCGTGCCGACCGTCGCCACCAATGACGTTCTTTTCCATGCACCCGAGCGCAGGATGCTTCAGGACGTGATGACCTGCATCCGGGAAGGCGTCACCATCGACGATGCCGGCTTCGCCAAGAACCGCCATGCCGACCGCTATCTCAAACCTCCCGACGAGATGGCGCGGCTGTTCCGCCTCTGGCCCGAGGCGGTGGCGCGCTCCGCCGACCTGGCCGAGCGTTGCCGCTTCCGCCTCGATGAGCTGGCCTACCAATATCCGCATGAAGTGGTCGACGACGGGCTGACCGCGCAGGCGACGCTCGAAAAACGCACATGGGAAGGCGCATCGGCGCGCTATCCCGAAGGCGTTCCCGACGAAGTGGCCGCCACGCTGCGCCACGAGCTGGGGCTGATCGAAAGCCTGGACTACGCGCCCTATTTTCTGACGGTCGACGCCATCGTGCGGTTCGCCCGCTCGCAGGACATCCTCTGTCAGGGACGCGGCTCGGCCGCAAACTCGGCGGTCTGCTACGTGCTCGGCGTTACCTCGATCGACCCGAGCCGGAATAGCCTGCTGTTCGAGCGTTTCGTCAGCCAGGAGCGGCGCGAGCCCCCGGACATCGACGTCGATTTCGAGCACCAGCGCCGGGAAGAAGTGATCCAATGGGTCTATGAAACCTACGGCCGGCACCGCGCCGCGTTGTGTTCGACCGTCATCCGCTATCGCGCCAAGGGCGCGCTGCGCGATGTCGGCAAGGCGATGGGGCTGCCCGAAGATGTGATCGGCCTCTTGTCCTCGCAGATATGGGGCTGGTCGACGGAAGGCGCGGAGCCGAAGCACGCCGAGGAACTGAACCTCAATCTCGACGACCGCCGGCTACGCCTCACGCTTGATCTCGCCCGCCAGCTCATCGGCACACCGCGTCATCTCTCGCAGCATCCGGGCGGCTTCGTGCTGACCGAGGATCGCCTGGACGAACTTGTCCCGATCGAGCCGGCAGCGATGGAAGATCGCCAGGTCATCGAGTGGGACAAGGATGATGTCGATGCCCTGGCGATGATGAAGGTCGATGTGCTGGCGCTGGGGATGCTGTCCTGTATGCGCCGCGGCTTCGACCTGCTGCGCGAGCATAAGGGCGTGGATCTCGATCTCGCGTCGGTCCCAGCAGAAGACCCCCGCACCTACGCGATGATCCGCAAGGCGGACACGTTGGGGACGTTCCAGATCGAGAGCCGGGCGCAGATGGCGATGCTCCCGCGCATGAAACCGCGCACCTATTACGATCTCGTCATCCAGGTGGCGATTGTCCGACCGGGGCCGATCCAAGGGGACATGGTGCATCCCTATCTGCGTCGCCGCGAAGGGCTGGAGCAGGTCGATTACCCGACCCCCGAACTGGAGCGCGTGTTGGGCAAGACGCTCGGCGTGCCGCTATTTCAGGAGCAGGCGATGCAGGTTGCGATGGTCTGCGCCGGCTTTTCGGCGAGCGAGGCCGACCAGCTCCGCCGCGCAATGGCAACGTTCAAACATACCGGCGGCGTGGTCAATTTCCGCGAGCGGCTGATGGGCGGCATGATCGAACGCGGCTATACCGAGGAGTTCGCCGACAGGACGGTGAGCCAACTCGAAGGCTTCGGCTCCTACGGCTTTCCAGAGTCGCACGCCGCCAGCTTCGCGCTGATCGCCTACGCCTCAAGCTGGCTCAAATGCTGGCACCCCGAGATATTCTGCGCCGCGCTGCTGAACAGTCAGCCGATGGGCTTCTACGCGCCGGCGCAGATCGTCCGCGATGCCCGCGAGCATGGCGTCGAGGTCCGGCCGGTTTGCGTCAACGCCTCGCGCTGGGACTGCACGTTGGAGCCGGCGGACGATCGGCTCGCCGTCCGGCTCGGGTTCAACCGCGTGTCGGGGCTCGCCAACGACCAGGCCGCCGCGATCGTCGCAGCACGGGCCGAGCGCCCCTTCGCTGATGTCGACGATGTATGGCGACGTGCTGGAGTGCCTGCGGCCGCGTTGGTGCGGCTCGCCGAAGCCGATGCCTTCCAGCCCGCCTTCGGCCTGGCGCGGCGCGAGGCGCTCTGGGCGATCAAGGCCTTGCGCGACGAGCCGCTTCCGCTGTTCGCGGCGGCGGCTCGTGACGACGGCAGGCCCGCACCGGAAATCGCCGAGGAAGCCGTGCGGCTGAAGGCCATGACGGCGGGCCGCGAAGTGGCCGAGGACTATCGCCATACCGGCCTGACCCTGCGCCGCCATCCGGTCGCCTTCCTGCGCGATGAGTTGGAGCGCGACCGCTTCGTTACCTGCGCCGCCGCCAATGGCTTGCGTGACGGCCGCTCCGTTCGCACCGCCGGCCTGGTGCTGGTCCGCCAGCGGCCGGGGAGCGCGAAGAACGTCACCTTCATCACCATCGAGGATGAAAGCGGCATCGCCAATCTCGTCGTCTGGCCGGACCTCTACGAGAAGCAACGCCGCATCGTGCTGACCGCCTCATTGCTCGGCATCCAGGGCCGGGTCCAGCGTGAGGGCGATGTCATTCACCTGATCTGCGCGCGGCTATTCGATCTGACGCCGCTATTGTCGAGCCTCGGCGAACGCGAGTTTCCGAAACCGGATGATCGCGGCGACGGCGCACGGTTCGGCATCACCGATGACCCGCGCGAGCGCCGACCATTGATGGTCAGCGCAGGCGAAGCAGAACGGCATGAAAGCGGACTCAAGCTGAAGTCCAGGAACTTCCATTGATCCCGCAGCGGACGTGGAGAGACGACCGGATACCCGCTCAACCCTCCGCGTGTGCGTTATGCCGCAAGACGTTCCACCTCCTCGCCCTGTGACTCCGCAACGGGCCGAGGTGTCAGGAAACGAACCAGTGCGGCCTTCCTGGAGCTGCGATCGAGCGCGTAATGCGTGTGTGATAGCTGCGCTCCGCTGAGCAGCGCGTCGATATATCCTGAGACCGTATCGGCCGCCATGACGAGCGCCGCATCGAGCGTATGGACATACCTGCTTGTAATCGACCCCGACGCATGGCCGAGCAGCGCCGCGATGGTGATCTCGGTGAAGCCCAGATCATTCGCCATGCTGGCGAAGCTGTGACGCAGCACATGGGCGGTAAGGTCCGCCAGTTCCGATCCCTCGAAGATCTTCGCCCAATGCCGGGGAAAGCTGCCGAACGGCTTGTCGCCGTTTCGCGTGCCGGGAAACACATAGGGGCTGTCGCCGCCCATATCCCGTTCGTCGAAATACTCCAGCACAGGCAAACCCATCGGCCGGACGGATTGGCCCTCCTTCGTATCCTCGAACCTGAAGCAGCTTCCCGCAGTATCGAGTTCGTCCTTGCGCAGCTTGATGATCTCGCTGCGACGGCAACCCGACATGGCGATCTGTCGGATCATCTCAACCGTGCGAGTGTAGCGTTCGTCTTCGGCAGCCTTGGTGAGGATGAGACCGAGCGTGCGATACTCGTCCTCGTTCAAGCGGCGCGAGCGCACGGCATCCTTCGGCTTGCGGACGCCATGCGCCGGGTTCACGTCAATTATGCCCAGCTCGTCCCGCGCATAGGTGAAGATGCCGCCCAGGAGGCCAACAGTGCGGCTGGCGACGCCGATGCCGCCGCGAACGATCGACTTGCCACGCAGCTTCTCTGTCTTGTGAACCCCGCGCGTCTTGCCCGCCATGATGTCCTTCATCATGGCCGTCACGTCCGCCTTGGTGACGTGCGTGACGCGCTTCTTGCCCAGAAGCGGGATGATGTGGCGGTTGATCCGGCCAAGGTCGGTGATCTTGGTGCTGGCCTTCTTCGGCCGACCGCCCTTCCCGAGGATGCGGCCGGCTTCGAGTTCCGCGATATAAAGCTCGCAAAGCTCCTTCACCGAAATCGCCTTGCGCGCGCTATTTCGATTTTCGAGCGGATCGTTGCCCTTTGAGACTTCGGCCAGGGCTTGAATTGCCAACGTGCGCGCCTGCTCGGCGGTGATCTGGCCGTGCCGGCCCAGCTTCATCCGGCGTCGCACATTGTTGGCGTTTCGGTAATCGACGAAGTAGGTCCGGGTGCCGGACGGTAGGACGAAAATGCCGAAGCCCTTCAGTTCGCCGCACCAGACGGTATATTGCTTGTCGCGTGGCTCGGACTTGTCCACGACGGTTTTCGTAAGTTTCGACATAAGCACCTCGCTAGCGCGGGTTCAAAAAACTCACCAAAAACTCACCACTGAATCGAAAACTGTGGGTGTCATTGGCGTAGCGCAGAGAACCCTGAAAGTCAAGAAACTACTGTTAAAACAGTATGTTAGCGTGCTCTAGCGTTGGGTTGGTAAGACCTTCGTAGTGGTGTAGTTCTAGCTCCGAAGGCAGAGGCCACAGGTTCGAATCCTGTCGGGTGCGCCAGTCTCTGCCGCTCAAGCTGCTGATCTGCATAGGTATAGCGCGCTTTATCTCCATTGCGTTCCCCATTTAGGTCCCACACTCGCGGCCAGCTTGGCGCGAATATTGACGAACACTCCCGGTCTTACATCAGGCGCAGCGTTTCTGATAACGAAGGGTCGACTTTGGTTACGACCCGCGAACGAGCTTCGTCAGCGGTCCGTCATTAATCAGAAAGTTGCGCGCTTTGCGTCGAACGTCAGCATCGTCAGTTAACAGCCTCTTGCTCACCAAGACTTCTACGACCCTGTCAGCGATCGCTTGCAGTTCGCTTGGAAGGTCATTGAGCAACGCTTCGGCCTCCAACCGAGGGAGGGCGTCTAGGCGATCTTCGCGATTTTTGAGGTGCCTCACCAATTCCCGTTGCTGGAAAGCAGACAACCAT
>DATMTK010000219.1:0-8712 GCA_035564755.1 Devosia sp.
ACCAGCAAGATGAAGACCGTCGCCGGGACCGGCAACTCGATCATGCGGCTTTCGGCGAGTTCGATCGTGATCGACGTCGACATCGTCCGCTCCGACACCGGCGAAAAGCTCAAGTCGCACATCGTCTTCAAGAAGTAGCGCCCGGCCGGCGTTAACGTTTCGTCAACGAAGCGGCGGTCCGGCGCGGCCGTCAACACGTCGCATACCTTTGGCCGCTAGACTCCTCGCGAATCGAGGAGCGCTTCGTTGACCGAACTGCCCGCAGACCCCGGTTTGCCGACGCTGGCGATCGTCGTCCCCTGCTTCAACGAGCAGGAGACGATCGCCTTTACCGTGGACACGCTGCTCGAGCATCTGGATGGCATGGTCGCGGGCGGCATCGTCGCGTCCGCCTCTTTCCTGTTCTTCGTCGACGACGGCAGCCGCGACGCGACGTGGGCGCTGCTGAGCGCGGCGCGACAGGCGGACCGCCGCGTTCGCGGCCTCCGGCTGTCGCGCAATTTCGGCCATCAGCCGGCGCTGCTGGCCGGCATCACCGCCGTCCATGACATCGCCGATGTGTCGATCTCGATCGACGCCGATCTGCAGCAGGAGCCCGAGGCCATGGAGCGCTTCATCGCGGCCTGGCGCGAGGGCGCCAACATCGTGCTCGGCGTGCGCCGCGACCGTGCCAGCGACGGCGTGGGCAAGAAGGCGAGCGCCACCGGCTTCTACTGGCTGATGCGCAGCATGGGCGTCGGCGTCGTGCCCAATCACGCCGACTACCGCCTGCTCGACAAGAAAGCGATGCGCGCGCTGCTCTCTTTCCCCGAGACCAACCTCTTCATCCGCGGCATCAGCTCGATGCTCGGCTTCGACACCCGGCTGGTGCCGTTCGACGTCAAGGAACGGCAATACGGCGCGAGCAAGTATTCGCTGGTGCGCATGCTGCGCTTCGCGCTCTACGCCATCACCTCGTTCAGCGTCGTTCCGTTGCGGGTGATCTCGGTGCTGGGCGTCGTGAGCTTCCTCGTCAGCATCGGCATGGTGGGCTACGTCGTCTGGTCGGCGCTGCGCGGCAGCACCGTGCCCGGCTGGGCTTCGACCGTCATCCCGATCTACTTCCTCGCCGGCGTGCAACTCCTCTCGATCGGCGTCCTCGGCGAGTATGTCGGCAAGATCTATTCGACCGTGCAGCAACGCCCGCGCTGGATCGAGTGGGACCGGCTCGACGACGGGGCGGCGGCAGAGCAGAAGCTGCGGGCCCGAGCGTGACCGAGATCGCCGCCGATCCGGCTGCCGAGGCTCGAGTTGCGAACCTCCGGCTCGCCGACGCGCTGCTTGCGGTCCTTGTCGGCGCGATAGCGTTCTTCGTCATCGTCGGACCGAAGGTTCTCGACGTCGGCAACATCGCCTGGCTGGCTGAGGGCGACGACAGCTTTCAGCATTATTTGGGTTGGGAGTTCTTCCGGCTGTCGGAGTGGACCTGGCCACCTGGGCTCAACCCGGATTTCGGCCTGCAGTTCTCGAGCTCGATCATCTTTTCCGACTCGGTGCCACTGCTCGCATTACCGCTCAAGCTACTGTCGCCAATCTTACCTGCGGTGTTTCAGTATACGGGCTGGTGGGTACTCGTCTGCTTCCTGCTGCAGGCCTATTTCGCGGTCCGCATCGCCGGACTGTTCACGAACGATGTTTTGGTCAAGCTTGCGCTGGTGTTGCTGCTCACGTTCGCTCCCCCGATGCTGTGGCGGCTCTCGGTGCACTACTCGCTCATTGCGCAGTGGGTCGTTCTTGCGTCCATCTACCTCTACTGGGCGCGGCCGGGGCGCCTGCGTTGGCTGCACTGGCTTGTGCTCCTGAGCGCGACCGTGCTGATTCACACCTATCTGTTTGCAATGTGCGTGCCGATCTGGCTCGCCAGCCTCATCCGTCGGCGGATCATCGACGGCCCGACCTCACCGCACTGGTTGCTCCAGATCATCATGGTGTTTGCCAGCGCCGGCGCGCTGCTCTGGCTGGGCGGCTTCTTCCCCCTGCGCGACAGCATGCTCGGTTGGGGCTATGGCGTCTATCGGCTGAACTTTCTGTCGATGATCAATCCAGACGGGGGCCAGACCACGGATCACTGGTCGTGGTCGTCGCTTCTGCCGAACATCCCGCATGGCCCGGGAGACTATGAGGGGTTCGCCTACGCCGGCGTCGGCGGCCTGCTTCTGATCATTCTCGCGCTGCCGTTGGTTTGGACCGAACGGCGCACCTACAGGGGCAAAATCGTGTGGCCGCTGATACTCGTGTGCGTGCTGCTTACACTCTTTGCGCTATCGCCGAACCTGATGATCGCTGATCGACAGATCCGTATTTCGGTGCCGGACGCCTTCATGGCACTTGCGGGCTCCATGCGCTCATCGGGGCGCTTCTTCTGGCCGGTCTACTATCTTCTGCCGTTGGCTGCCGCCTGGCTGTTGTGCCGCAGTTTCGGCCGGCGCGTCGCCGGGCCGCTGCTGCTCGTCCTCGTGGTGCTCCAGATCTACGACACCTATCCGGGATGGTCATCCCTGAGGTCACGATTCGACATCGTCGGTTCGCATTACCCCACCTCGATCGACGACCAGCGCCTCGCCGCAGTGGCTTCGCACTATCGAATCGTTCGCATGCTGCCAGCCACAAATCAGGCGCCTAACTGGAAGCAGGTCGCCTACTTCGCTCTCCTCAATCACCTCCCCAGCGACGCAACCTATCTGGCGCGGCCGAATGACGGGGGTTACGCCGCCTACATGTCGGGGATCGACGCAACGATCGCACAGCATGCGCTGGCGTCAGACTCGCTCTATTTCCTCGATCACTACTACGGCTGGAAAGTCGCCGGCCACCTGACCGCTGACGACGCGATGTTCAAGGTCGGTGATTTCTACGTGTTCGCGCCGGGCTGGAAGCGCCTGGGTGGATCGACCACGCTCAGCCAGTCTCAGCCATGGGGTCCGATGTGAACATCTTTGCACTGCTGATCGTCGTCTTTGCGAATGTGGGCGGGCAACTGCTGTTCAAGGTAGCCGCCGATCACGTCAAAGCGGAAACCACCCTCAACGGCATGGTGATGCGCCTCGTCGCCACCCCAGCCATGTGGGGGGCGCTGGTCTTCTATGGCGTTACGACGCTCGCATGGGTCTGGGTCCTTCGCGTCATGCCGCTGTCGGTCGCCTATTCGGCCGTGGCTCTGGTCTTCGTGCTGGTCCCGCTGCTGGCCGTTTGGCTGTTCAAGGAGTCCCTCACTCCGCAGTTCGCCCTGGGCGCCGCTCTGATCGTGGTCGGGATCGTCCTCGTGCAGGTGCAGGCACGATAGCCGCCCGCCATCACATCGCCGCAACGTGAATATCTATTGTCCCGGCGTTAACGCTGTCAGGGTTAGGGAACTGTAACGCCCGATGGCGAGTTTTCGTGTCGGGCAATCCAGTTACCGCAGAGTTCTATCCATATGACTGAAGCCGTTCTCGCTCCGTCGCGCCGCAGCTTTCTGGCTGGCGGCGCCAGCCTTGCCGCGCTGACCCTGGCCGGATGCGCCTCCCAGCGGTTGCAGCCGCAGACGCAGGCGCCGCAGTTTTCCCAATACTATCTGTCGATGTACGGGCCTCTGCCCGACGAGAAATTTCCGGTGCCGGCGATCGATCTGACCAAGCTCGATCCCAACATGTTCCGCACCGAGGTCCCGGATCCGACCGGCGAGCGGCCGGGCACGATCGTGGTCAATACCTCCGAGCGTCACCTTTACCTCGTGATGCAGGGCGGTCAGGCGATCCGCTACGGGGTCGGCATCGGCCGGGAGGGCTTTGCCTGGTCGGGCAAGGCTGTCGTGGGACGCAAGGCCGAATGGCCGACATGGACGCCGCCCAAGGAGATGCAGGATCGGCAGCCCGAAACGCAGCAATATGCCAATGGCATGCCGCCGGGGCTCACCAATCCGCTTGGCGCACGCGCGATGTACATCTACCAGAACGGCCGCGACACGCTCTACCGCCTGCACGGCACGCTCGAGGTGTGGAGCATCGGCCAGGCCGTGTCGTCCGGCTGTGTGCGCTTGCTGTTCCACGACATCATCGACCTCTACGGCCGCTGTCCCGTCGGCACACCCATCGTCGTCAACACCTGACCGATCAGCCCGTCACCAGCACCTGGTCCAGGGTCAGGACCAGGTACTCGGTCGGGTGGCTATGCGTCTTGCCACCGCCACTCTTGCTGCCCTTGGCCTTCGCATCAGCGGCGAGACGGGTCGTGGTCACCACCACCGGGCACGTGCGATGGCCGTTCTTGTCGGTGGTGCAGTGGTCGAAATCGATGCACCGCTGCGTGTGGGTAAACGGATCGCGCGTGCAACCGCGGCCGATCGTGTCGCCGCCGGCAGGCGCCGCGAGGGTGGGGGCAGCGCCGAGCGCGCCGGCGACGAGCAGGCCTGCAAGAGCAAGTTTCAGCATAAGAACCTCCTTCAGTTGACTGCAGGCAAGGCTGGGCCCGGCGTGCTGAATGCTGGCTGAAGCGGATGGTCAGGATGCCGTCTCGGAACGCTGCCACACCCCCCGCGTTTCTTCCGCTGGACGCAAAGGAGAATCGCCATGGCAATCGCTTCGCCGCAACGGCCGGCGCACGCAGCAGATGACGAGCTGAAGGTCGAGACCGAGATTGCGCAGGCCACCGGCCAGACCTCGCCGGTGAACTGGTGGGGCCTTGGGTTGATCGCACTCTTCATCATCGCCGCCATGCTGCTCGGTCTGCAGCTTCTCGGCGGCAACCGGCAGACGACGGTCATTCCCGGCACGCCAATCACCGCGCCGCAGATCAACCCGTCGGTTCCGCAGGCTTAGACACTCATTCCAAGAACGCAAAAGGCCCCGGCGAAGGTCGGGGCCTTCGTTTGCCCGAGGCTCTGTCAGCCTTGCGAGATCGGCGAAATCTGGATTTCGACACGGCGGTTCTGGGCACGGCCGGTTTCCGTCGAGTTCGAGGCGATCGGAGAATTTTCGCCCTTGCCGTCGATGTAGAAGCGGCGCTGGTCGAGACCCTGGTTGGCAAGAATCGTCGCGACCGACACGGCGCGGCGCTGCGACAGGTCCTGGTTGTGCTGCACCGAGCCGGTGTTGTCGGTGTAGCCGGTGACGTCGACGATCGTCTTGTCGAACTTCTTGAGCACGAGGCCCACCGAGATCAGGGTCTGGCTGAAGTCGGGCTTCACCGTCGCCGAGTCGGTATCGAAGGTGATGTTCGAGGGCATGTTGAGGATGATCTGGTTGCCGACGCGCGTCACCGAGACGCCGGTCGACTGCAACTGCTGGCGGAGTTCGGCTTCCTGCTGGTCCATGTAGTGACCGACGGCAGCGCCGGTCAGCCCGCCAAGCCCCGCCCCGATCAGGGCGGCGATGCGCGGGTCATTGCCGGTTGCGGCGCCGGTCAGCGCCCCGACCACGGCCCCGGTGCCGGCGCCGATCATCGCTCCGCCGGCGGTGCTCGAGAGCTGCGTGTCGCCGGTGTAGGCGTTCATGGTGGTGCAGGCACTCAGGCTCATCACAGCCAGGGCAGCGGCAACGACAGTCGACTTCATCGGAATCCCCCACGGAAACGTTGCCACTCCTGCAAACAGAATGCGGCAGCATGGTGATTGCAGCATGCCATGCCGCCAGTCGTCCAGTGGACGCGGCAACTGCAGCCGGTCAGCAGCGACGGCTCAGGCGTCTTCGGTGTCGACCACGGTGCGGCCGGCCACGGAGATGTCCATCGTCTCGAGCCGGTTGAGCATGGTCTCGATCTTGTCGACCATCGGCAGCAGGCTTTGCTCGACGGCGAAGTTGAGAGTGATGTAGTCGCGGCCGGGGCAGAAGGTGCAGATGTTCATGCTGTTGTGCCAGGCGCCGCAGTAGATCGGCTCGATCATGCCGTTGGTCATCGGACCATAGGTGCGGTGCGGAGGGACCAGCGTCAGGGTGATCTTGATGCCCGCCGAAAACCGCCAGAAGCGGCGGCCCGGCAGCCACGGTGCCATGCTGTTGAGGGCGCGCAGCGTCTTGAATACCGAGTTCATCGTCACCTGGAACTTGGTGACGTCCTTCTTCTCGATCCTGCCCACCGTGTCGTCGATGGTGCGTGCGAACTGCACGAAATCGTCCGACCATTTGAAGCGGGCTTCGAGCGCGCGGACGCGGAAGAAGTCGTCGTCGGCACTGTTCCGGTTGCCGTCGAGCATGGTGTAGACGGCACCGACGACCTTCTTGGAGAAGTACTTGTCGCGCCCCTCGCCGTTGAAGGCGTGGGTCACCAGCGCGAAGTAGAGCGAGCGCTGGCGCACGCCGAGCTTGTTGGCGAGGCGGCGCAGGCGATGCCGGCTCAACGCCAGCGTGCGGAAACCGAACGGCCGTTCGGCCGGCGCGAAGGTCAGCCCGATTCCAACATAGAGCAGCGTCATGGCGTAGGCCTTGATCGAGCTCCAGATGCGGGTGCCGAAGCTGATCTTGTTGTCCTTGTCGGACATGATGCCGTGGCTCGCCGACTGCGAGCGCGTCAGCAGCGCCGAGTCCGAGCCTTCCATCAATGCATGCGACGAGCGCACCTGGATGATCGAGGCACGCCCTTCGGCATCCGGGCCATCCTTCAGGTTGGCGGCCATGACGCGGAACAACGGCAGGTCGTCACGCAGGAAGATGTCCTGGGACTTGCCCAGCCACTTGTCGGGATAGCCCTCGAAGCTGTCGATCTCCTCCACCGAGGTGATGGCATCGAGCAGGTGCTTGGGGAATGGCTGACCCGGGCGGGCGCCGAAGAAGCCGTGGGTCAGTTGCGGCGCCAGCCCCACCATTTCCGCGACGAGATTGTCGATCGTGGACTTGTCGAAGCGCTGCGTCGAGAACGCGGTATAAAAGACCGTGTCACGGCCCTCGTAGAGGAACCACTGGAAGTCCGTGAACAGGGCCTGCGGATGCTGCCTGACCGCGGCCAGTGCCAAATCGAGCACCTGCGCCTGTTCGTTGGCGAAACTCGAGGACGAAAAGCTCTTCACGCGCGGCCCCCCTTACGCTTGGTTAGCGGCTTCTTAACATTGATATTGGGGGCTGCAAGCCTTGGTCAACTCGGCGCCCAAGACGCCGTTAATCCGTGACCGAAAGGCAGCACTCCCCTCGCTCGGGGCCGGAATTACGGCGTGCCGGCTGAACCGAAGCTGAGCGAAGCGGCGAAAGTCGCGAGAAAACGCGTCCGCAAAGGGCATATGTGTGCATGGTGTTTCACGCTGGCCCCCACCGATCCGTGACTTTCCAGCGGCGACGCAAAACCTTAGGATTGTTCCAGGCTGAGTTCGAGGCTTGGTGCAACTTCAAGCACTTAGCGGTCCCCGGCGCGCGGCGAATTGACCAATTTCAATGCTCCGCCGCTGCTCATAGGGTCCGCTCGCCAGGCACCAGGCACGGGTACGACATGGACTATCGCGGGATATTCGAAGACGCCGTCGACACGCTGAGGCAGGAAAAGCGCTACCGCGTGTTTGCCGATATCGAGCGCGTGGCGGGCCGGTTCCCGACCGCTGTCTTCCGCGATCAGGCTGACAACGCTCGCGAAATCACCATCTGGTGTTCCAACGACTATCTGGGCATGGGCCAGCATCCCAAGGTGATCGCGGCCATGCAGGAGACCGCGGCCAAGCTCGGCGTCGGCGCCGGCGGTACTCGCAATATTTCCGGCACAAATCGACCGCTGGTCGAGCTCGAGCGCTCGCTCGCCGATCTCCACCGCAAGGAAGCCGCGCTCGTGTTCACCTCGGGCTTTGTGTCGAACGAAGCGGCAATCTCGACCATCGCCCGGCTGATGCCCGACTGCATTATTCTCTCCGACCAGCTCAACCACGCCTCGATGATCCAGGGCGTGCGGCAGAGCGGGATGGAAAAGAAGATCTTCCGGCACAACGACATTGGCCACCTGCGTGAATTGCTGGCGGCAATCCCGCGGTCGCGGCCGAAGCTCATCTGCTTTGAGTCCGTCTACTCGATGGACGGCGACATCGCGCCCATCAAGGAGATCTGCGATCTCGCCGAGGAGTTCGGCGCCCTCACCTACATCGACGAGGTGCATGCTGTGGGTCTGTATGGTCCACGCGGCGGCGGCATTGCGGACCGTGACTCGCTGATGGACCGCATCGACATCGTCGAAGGGACGCTGGCCAAGGGCTTCGGCGTCATGGGTGGCTACATCGCCGCCAACAAATCGGTGATCGACGCTGTGCGCTCGTACGCGCCCGAATTCATCTTCACCACGGCCCTGCCTCCCGCGCTCTGTGCCGCGGCGCGCGCCTCGATCGAGCACCTCAAGACCTCTGATGCTGAGCGCGCGACGCACCAGCGACAGGCACGGCTGGCCAAGCAGATGCTCGGCGAGGCCGGGTTGCCGGTGATGCAGACGACGACGCATATCGTTCCGGTGATCGTGGGCGATGCGCGGCTGTGCAAGGCGGCGAGCGACCTGCTGCTCGACAAGCACAATATCTACATCCAGCCGATCAACTACCCGACCGTGCCAAAGGGCACGGAGCGGCTCCGCATCACGCCTACGCCGCTCCACACAGACGAGATGATCATGGCGCTACGCCACGCGCTGGTCAGCGTCTGGGCCGAGCTCGAGCTGCCGCGCGAGCAGCCGGAGCCGAAGATCACCGCCGACAAGCTGGTGAGCGGCGACCTGACGCTGCCGACCATCGGCGGCTAA
>DATMTK010000220.1:0-12035 GCA_035564755.1 Devosia sp.
GAGCCGATGGGCAACGAAACGCTCGTCGATGTCCGGGTCAATGGCGAGCGGCTGACCGTCCGCACGCGCAAGGGCTTTACCGCGCCGATCGGCTCGACGATCGGCCTTCGCTTCGACCCCGCCAATGCCTGCTTCTTCGACAAGGCGGGAAACACAGTGGTGCATCGCGCACCGAACAAGGGAGAAACGTCATGACTGATAACAATCCCTTCCAACGGCCGGTGAGCCGCCGCACGCTGCTGCAGGGCAGCGCCGGGCTCGCCGTCGCCGCTGCTCTGGGGGGAACGGTGCCGGCGAAGGCCGCCGACGCCAAGAAGGTGATCATCGGCGCCTTCGCCGATGGCGGCCTCACGCCGTTCAAGGACAAGATCATCCCGCTCGCCAAGAGCCAGGGCTTCGACATCACCTTCCTCGAGGACGAGTACGGGGTGACCCTCGAGAAGTGGTTCGCCGACGCGCAGAACAAGGCGGGGCAATACGATCTCTACCTGCTCGATGACCCGTGGGTCCCGCAGTTCGGCGCCGCCGACGTGCTCGAGGACCTCGGCGCCGCCGGCATCGACGGCAGCAACAGCGACTGGATCGGGCCGCTGATCGACATGGGTTACTGGCCTCCCCGGCAGGGCCCGCGGGTAAAAGGCTTCGAGACCGCGACGCCGACGCTGGTCACCGTGCCGTTCGTGGGCGATCTGCAGACCCTGACCTACCGCAACGACGTCTATACCGACGGCGCGCCCGCGACCTGGGACGACGTCATCGCCAAGGGCAAGGCCGGGGTCGCGGCCGGCAAGATCAAGTATCCGGTGGTGTTCCGCGGCGTCACCGGCAACCCGATCGTGACGAGCTGGTATCCGGTGTTCCTGTCGTTCGGCGGCGAGTTCTTCGACGACAAATGGAACGTTACATTCAACAACGACAAGGGCAAGGCCGCGGCCGAGTTCTTCGTCGGCACCATGAAGCAGAACGCCCCTCCGGGCGTGGTCGAGTTCGATTCCGACCAGGAGGGTGCGGCGATCCTCGGCGGCGACGCCGGGGCGATCATCCAGTACTCGGGCAACGCCATCAAATCGGACGATCCGGCCCAGACCAAGGTGCCGGGCAAGCTCGATTTCGGCGTCGTGCCCAAGCAGGAAAAGGCGATCGCGCAGCTCGGCATCTTCATTGCCGGCGTGCCGAAATCGGCGCCCAACAAGCAGAACTCGATCGACTTCCTCAAATGGTACACCAGCCCCGACACGCAGGCGAAGCTCGCCGAGGCCGGCTCCATCCCGGTCACCCGCAGCGGCTTTGCCGTCAAGGATCCGGGCAACCGCCTGATCCCGGTCGCGCTCAAGCAGCTCGACGCCGGCGCTTTGCCGCGGCCGCGCATGCCCGACTGGGCCAAGGTCGAGGAGCTCCTCGGCAATGAGCTCAACAAGGCGCTGCAGGCGGGTTCCGGTGGCGGCGCCGCGCTCGATGCCGCCGCCAAGTCGGTGACCGCCTACCTGACGCAGGCCGGCTACTACTCATGACCGCGAGCGCGCTCCCGATCCGTCGTGAGCGCCTCCAGGGGGCAGGGCTCGATGCAGCCCTGCCCTACCTCCTGCTCGCGCCCGCAGTGCTGATCGTGCTGGCGGTGCTGATCTATCCGCTCTACGACGGCCTGCGCGCCAGTACGGCATTCTACCGCTACGGCAGGCCGCTGCGCGATGTCGGCCTCGGCAACTACCTCAAGCTCTGGAGCGATCCGGAGTTCCTCAACTCCCTCTGGGTCACGGTCAGCTTCGTTACGCTCTCGGTCGCCATCGAGACCGTGCTCGGGCTGCTGCTGGCGCTGTTCTGCGCCCGCGAGTTCCGCGGCATCCGGCTGCTGCGCACGGTGCTGATCATCCCGATGGTGATCACACCGGTGGTCGTCGCCATCGTCTTCCGCCTGATCTATGCCAGCGACGCCGGCATGCTCACCGCCTTCTCCGAGGCGCTCGGCGGCCAGCCGGTGCAGATCCTCGGCAACCCGCTCACGGCGTTCAGCGGGCTCGTCGCGCTCGACGTCTGGGAATGGACGCCGCTGCTCTTCCTCATCATCCTTGCGGGCCTGCAGTCGCTGCCGGTCGAGCCGTTCGAGGCGGCGCGCGTCGACGGCGCCGGGGCCTGGCGGACCTTTATCGACCACACGCTGCCGATGCTCAGGCCGGTGCTCGCGGTCGCCATTGTGCTGCGCACCATCGATGCCTTCGGCACCTTCGACCAGGTCTTCGTGTTGACCGGCGGCGGGCCGGGCCAGTCGACGCTGCTGCTCTCGATCTTTGGCTACAACACCGCCTTCAAGTTCCAGGAGACCGGCTACGCCGCGGCGCTGTTCGTCACCATGGGCGTCCTCGTTCTGGCGCTGGCGCTCGCCGCCGTGCGCCTCTTGCGCCGGGTGGAGGCGACATGATCGCCCGCATTGCCCGCGCCGTCGTCACGGTGGTGATCCTCGTGATCGTCATGCTGCCGATCTACTGGATGGTCTCGAGCTCGCTGAAGCCCAACCGCGAGATCACGCAGGACGGCACGCTCTATCCGCACGCGCCCAGCTTCGACAATTACACGCATCTGTTTTCGGAAAAGCAGTTCGGGCATTTCTTCCTCAACTCGGTGGGCGTCACCGTCATCTCGGTGGCGCTGGCGCTGGCCGCGGGGTCGCTCGGCGCCTATGCCATCGCCCGCTTCCGCCTGCGCTTCGGGCTCGAGCGCTGGATCGGGCTCGCGCTGTTGACGCTGCGCATCGTGCCGCCGGTGGTGATCCTGATCCCGATCTATTTGCTGATGCTGCGGCTCAGCCTGCTCGACACGTGGCTGGGGCTCATCATCACCTACACCGCCATCAACATCACCTTCTGTGTGTGGATGATGGAGAGCTTCTTCCGCGAGATTCCGCTCGATCTCGAAGAGGCGGCGATGGTCGACGGCGACTCGCGCTTCACCGCCTTCCGCCGCATCGTGCTGCCGCTCGCCGCGCCGGGGCTCGCGGCCACGGCGATCTTTGCGGTGATCGTCACCTTCAACGAATTCCTGTTCGCGCTGGTGCTCACGGCGACGCCGCGGGCGATGACCATGCCGCGCGGGACGGCGACGCTGATCGGCCGCATCGACACCGACTGGGCGTCGATGTCGGCAGCCGGCGTCGTCGGCGCCTTGCCCATCGTGATCTTCGCGCTTCTGGTGCAGCGCCACCTCGTGCGCGGCCTCACCATGGGCGCGGTAAAATAAAGGAGGACGCACATGTATGAAGTCGGCCAAGCAGAGATCGATGCCTTGACGCGCGTCATCAACAGCCGTGCGCTCTTCCGCTACGGCGTCGGCCACGAATGCGACCGCTTCGAGGAGCGCTACGCCAAGTATCTCGGCATCAGGCACTTCGCGCTCGCGGCCAGCGGCAGCAACGCGCTCGTCGCGGCGATGATCGCGCTCGGCCTCGGGCCCGGCGACGAGGTGCTGATCCCGGCGCACACCTACATGGCGACCGCAACGTCGGTGCTCACCGTCGGCGCCATCCCGGTGATCGTCGACATCGACGAGTCGCTGACTATCGATCCCAAGGCCGTCGAGGCCGCGATCCGGCCGCGGACCCGGGCCGTGGTGCCGGTTCATATGTGGGGCACGGCGTGCAACATGGGCGCCATCATGGAGATCGCGCGCCGGCGCAACCTCCTCGTCATCGAGGATGCCTGCCAGGGCGTCGGGGGCGGCTATGAGGGCCGCAAGTTCGGCACCATCGGCAACGCCGGCTGCTTCAGCTTCAACTATTTCAAGAACATGACGTGCGGCGAGGGCGGCGGCGTCGCCCTCAACGACGACAGCCTGGCCGAGCGCGCCCGCTGCGCCATCGATCCGTGCCACTTCTATTGGCACGGCCGCAACGAGGCCGACAAACCCTTCGCCGGCAACGGCGCGCGGCCGTCCGAGCTGATGGGCGCCATGCTCAATGTCCAACTCGACCGTATCGACGGCCTGATCGGCGCCATGCGCAAGGAGAAGGCGCAGATCCTGAGCGGCACCGCCTCGCTCGGCAATCTCGGCCTCAAGGCCGCGCCGATGCACAGCCCCGACTACGATTGCGCGACGCAGGTCACCTACACACTGCCCACCGCCGCCGATGCCGAGCGCTTCGTCAAGATTTTCCCCAGCGTCATCGCCGGCAAGACCGGCCGGCACAACTATACCGAGTGGGATCAGGTGCTGATGGGGGCAGGGGCCGCGCACCCGCTGATGAACCCCTACAACATGCCGGCCAATGCCGAGTGCCGCCGCACCTATTCCAAAGACATGTGCCAGCGCTCGCTCGATATCCTCAACCGTTCGGTGATGGTGGTCACCAATCCGGCGCATACCCAGGGCGAAATCGAGGACATGATCCACAATATCGGCATGGCCGCGCGCGTGGTGTTCGGCGGTCTCTCCCGCGACGAAGCGGACCTCCGCAACGTCCAACAGATCGATACGCAGAAATTCGACATGCCGGCGGACGCCTGAGCTGCCGGTTCCTTTTCAACGTCCGGAGTTTCCATGACTGTCCGTCTCGCCATCAATCCCATCACCTGGGTCAATGACGATCTGCCCTCGCTCGGCGCCGGGACCTCGCTCGACACCATTTTGTCGGAGACGAAGCAAGCCGGCTTCTCCGGCACTGAAATGAGCTTCCAGTTTCCCAAGACTTCGGCTGAGCTCGGGCCGCTGCTCAAGAAGTACGGACTCGTGCTGACCTCCGGCTGGTACGATGGCCGCATCCTCGAGCGCGACATCGACGCCGAATGGGCGGCGATCCTGCCGCACATGACACTGCTCAAGGATTTGGGCTGCGCGCATGTGGTCTATGCCGATACCTCGCGCCGGGCCGAGGGCGATTTGTTTGCGCCGATTTCGCGCCGGCCCAGGCTCGGCGACGACGAGTGGACCGGCTACGGCAAGCGCCTCACCGGCCTCGCCGAGCGCATGGCCGGGTTCGGCGTCGGCATGGCGTTCCACCACCATATGGGCACCATCGTCGAAACCGATGCCGAGGTCGACCGGCTGATGGCGGTCACCGGCCCGGCGGTGGGCCTGCTCTACGACACCGGGCACTCGGCGTTTTCCGGTGGCGACCCGGTGGCGCTGCTCAAGCGCCACGTCAAGCGGGTGGTGCACGTTCACTGCAAGGATGCCCGCAAGGACCTGCTCGACAAGGCCCGCGCCAAGGACGAGAGCTTCATGCAGGCGGTGCTCGACGGCGTCTTCACCGTGCCCGGCGACGGCTTCATCGACTATCCCCGCATCCTCAGCATGCTGCACGATGCCGGCTATGCCGGCTGGCTGGTCTGCGAGGCCGAGCAGGACCCCGGCAAGGCGCACCCGCTGACCTACGCCAGGCTCGGCTTCAGCAACCTCGTGCGCATGGCGCTGCAGGCAGGCTTCACGGTCAGCCCGTAACCACCGCTAGCGGACCACGGGCTGGCCGCCCACACTGGTCACTGCCTCTGCACCCGCATCTATGCCGGCCTTGAGGCAGGCTTCGACCGGGTTGCCCTTGAGCTCGGCGGTGAGGAACGCCGCGGCGAAGGCGTCGCCGGCCCCGGTGGTGTCGATCACGTCGCGCGGCGGCGCGGCCATCGTGTGCTGTACGCCGCTGCGGCCGCCGATGGCGGCGCCGCCCACGCCGCGCTTGATCACCACCCGCGGATAGAACCGCCCGAGCGTCTGCATCTGCAGATTGAGGTCGACCGAGCCGGTCAACTCCAGCGCCTCGTCGAGATTGGCGAAGATCGTGCCGGTGCCGGCCGTCCATTTGAGGAACGCCTCGGCGCCGACCTCGCGCAGGAAGCCAACCGAGGCCGGATCGATCGCGGTGGCGATGCCGCGGTCGCGCGCCGCCTTGAGCAGTGCCATCACCGCAGCACGCGGGCCGGGCGTAAAGAACGAATAGCCCGAGACCATCAGCAGGTCGATGCCGTCGAGCAGGCTCAACGGCAGGTCTTCGGCACACAAATTCAGGTTGGCGCCGCGGTCGGTGAGAAAGCTCCGCTCGCCGTCGGCGTCGACGATGGCGATGAGGACACCGGAGGGCGCCGTATCGTCGGGGATCAGTACCGGCTCGACCTTGCGGGCGCGGAAATAGGCCGCGTTGCTGTCGAGCTCGGCGGCAGCGACGCGCGACACGAACTTCACGTGCGCCCCGAGCGCGCCGAACCACACCGCCTGGTTGGCGCCCGAGCCGCCCGGTCGCGAGCGGATCGTGGCGCGGCGATCGGAGCCGCGCACCATCGGGCCATCCGGCATCACGATGATGTCGGTGATGACGTCGCCGACGACGAGCACGCCGCTCATTATTTGCCCCGTGCCGCGAGCGCGACGGCAATCGCCGCCGCGACCCGGGCATTGTTTTCGACCAGCGCGATGTTGGAAATAAGGCTCTTGCCGCCGGTGAGCTCGAAGATGCGCCGCAGCAAATACGGGGTCAGGGCCTTGCGCGAGATGCCCTGGCGGTCGGCGTCGGCGATCGCCTTGCCGATGTTCTCGTCGATGAAGCCGGCATCGAGGGCATCCTCGGCCTTGATCGGATTGCCGACCAGCACGCCGCCGAGACCCAGCCTGAACTGCATCTCGATCAGCGCCGCGACGGCCTCGGGCGTATCGAGCCGGTGGTCGACCGGATAGCCCGACGAGCGGGTCCAGAACGCCGGAAACTCGTCGGTGCCGTAGCCGATCACCGGCACGCCCTTGGTCTCGAGCACTTCGAGGGTCTTGGGGATGTCGAGGATTGCCTTGGCGCCCGCGCAGACCACCGCCACCTGCGTCCGGCCGAGCTCTTCGAGGTCGGCGGAGATATCGAAGGTCGACTCGGCGCCGCGGTGCACGCCGCCGATGCCGCCGGTCGCGAACACACGGATGCCGGCCATGTTCGCCGCCTGCATTGTGGTCGCCACGGTGGTGCCCGCCACCCCGCCGGAGCTGAGCAGCGCCGCCACGTCGCGGCGCGACGCCTTGGCCGCGGCCATGCCGGTCTTGGCGAGCCGTTCGAGGTCGGCGCCGGTCAGCCCGACGCGGAAGGCGCCGTCCATGATCGCGACCGTTGCCGGTACGGCTCCCGCCTCGCGTATGATGGCCTCGACCTTGCCCGCCATCTCGAGATTTTGCGGGTAGGGCATGCCGTGCGTGATGATGGTCGATTCGAGGGCCACCAGCGGCCGGCCGGCGGCGAGCGCCCCGGTCACGTCGGGGCTGAGCTTGAGGAAGGGCGAAAGGGTCACGCTGCTGCGGTCCTGGGCGATTTTCTCCTATAGAGGGTGGTGCGGCGGACCCGTCAAGGGGAACGGAAATTCCTCCCTTCCAAAGTCTTGTCCGGCCGGGGTTTTGGCACTAGGGTCCGCTCGATTTCCAATGCGGGTGCCGGGGACAGTTCGCAGGTCATGAGCGTTATCCTTGCGGTGCAGTTCACCGACCTCGACCCGCCCCTGTGTGCAACCCGACGGCGCCGCGGACCTATTCACCGCCGCGCCTTTGCCGCGACCCATCCATTGCTTAGTCCAGCCGCTGCAACGTGATCGTTGTGGCGGCTCAGCTTTTCGCCAACCCCGCTGAAGCGGGTTCGACAGGGAGACAAACGACCATGAAGACTTCGCTCGCCATCGCGCTGGGCGCGCTGCTGATGAGCAGCACGGCGGTCCTCGCGCAGGACGCCAATGTGCTCAACCTCTACAACTGGTCGGATTACCGCGCCGACGACACGCTCGACAACTTCACCAAGGAAACCGGCATCAAGGTCGTCGAGGCCAACTACGACAGCAACGAGATGCTGGAGGCCAAGCTGGTCGCCGGCAACACCGGCTACGACGTGGTGGTCCCCTCGGGCAATTTCCTGCAGCACCAGATCCCGCTGGGCATCTACCTGCCGCTCGACAAGTCGAAGATCCCCAATCTGAAGAACGTCGACCCGGTGATCATGAAGGCCACCGAAGCCTTCGATCCGGGCAACAAATACGCCGTCAACTACATGCGCTTCTCCATCGGGCTCGGCTACAACGTCGACGACATCAAGAAGCGCGACCCCAACGCGCCGACCGACAGCTTCGCTTTGATCCTCAATCCGGACGAAGCCAAGAAGTTCGCCGATTGCGGCATCGAGACCCTCGACTCGCCGCAGGAGATCCTGGGCATGGTGATGATCTCGCTGGGGATCGATCCGAACTCGGAAAAGCCCGACGATCTCGCCAAGGCTGAAAAGGTCATGGACGGCATCAAGCCCTATATCCGCAAGTTCGATTCCTCGGGCTACATCGACGACCTCGCCAATGGCGATGCGTGCCTGGTGATGGGCTATTCGGGCGACATCTACATCGCCAAGGATCGCGCCACGCAGGCCGGCAAGGGCGTCAACGTGCAGTACCAGATCCCGAAGGAAGGCGGCATCGCCGAATACGACATGCTCGCGATCCCGAAGGACGCGCCGCATGCGGATGCGGCCTACAAGTTCATCAATTACATCCTCGAGCCCAAGACCGAGGCGGACATCACCAATACGGTGTTCTACGCCAATCCGGTGCCCGATGCGACGCCGCTGGTGGACAAGACCATCTCGGGCGATCCCAACATCTACCTGCCGGCCGATCTGCAGGCCAAGATGCATCCGCTCCTGACCCACTCGCAGGATTTCACGCGGCTTTTGACCCGCACCTGGACGCGGATCAAGACCGGCTCGTAGGCGCCGCAACGCCCCCGGTCCGGGCGGCTCGCGCCCGGACCTTCCATCGCGACCTGTGACTCAGGACTGCCCGTGCTCGACAAACCGCAGCTTGCCGCCGACAGCCGGCCATGGCGCGACCCGGAGGCCAAGCCCTTCGTGCGCATTCGCGACGTGACCAAGAAGTTCGGCGACGTCGCGGCGGTCAACCATGTGTCGCTCGACATCTTCAAGGGCGAGCTGTTCTGCCTGCTTGGCGGCTCGGGCTCGGGCAAGTCGACACTCCTGCGTATGCTCGCCGGCTTCGAGGATCTGACGTCGGGGACAATCGAGATCGACGGGCAGGACATGGCCGGCGTGCCGCCCTACCAGCGGCCGGTCAACATGATGTTCCAGTCCTATGCGCTGTTCCCGCACATGAATGTCTGGCACAACATCGCCTATGGCCTCAAGCGCGACCGCCTGCCGCGTGCCGAGATGGAGGCGCGCGTCGCCGAGCTTCTGAAGCTGGTCAAGCTCGAGGGTTACGAAACGCGCCGGCCCAACCAGCTGTCGGGTGGCCAGCGCCAGCGTGTGGCACTCGCCCGTTCGCTTGCCAAGCAGCCGAAACTCCTCCTGCTCGACGAGCCCCTCGGCGCGCTCGACAAGAAGCTGCGCGAAGAGACGCAGTACGAGCTGGTGAAGATCCAGGAGTCGACCGGCGTCACCTTCATCGTCGTCACGCACGACCAGGAAGAGGCGATGAGTCTTGCCACCCGCATCGGGGTGATGAACCAGGGCGAGATCGCCATGATCGGCGAGCCGACCGACATCTACGAGTTCCCCAATTCCCGCTTCGTCGCCGGCTTCATCGGCTCGGTCAACATGTTCGAGGGCGTGGTCACCGAGGACGAGGACGACCACGTGCGCATCCGCTCGGCCGAGGCCGGCGGCGACATCTATGTGAGCCACGGCGTCGACTGCGCCCCCGACCAGATCCTGTGGTGGGCGATCCGGCCCGAAAAGATCACGCTCAGCCGCGACAAACCCGCGGTCGAGTTCGAGGGCGCCAACATCACGCACGGCACGGTCGAGGACGTCGTCTATCTGGGCGACATGACGGTGTTCCAGGTGGTGCTCGAAAGCGGCAAGCGGCTGCGCGTCACCAAGGCCAATTCGCTGCGCGGCGATCCGGACGCCATCTCCTGGGACGAACAGGTGTGGGCGAGCTGGAGCGGCAACGCCGGCTCGGTGCTCGTCTCGTGACCGAATCCACCGCCGACATGGTGCAGGCCTCGGCGCCGCGCATTCCATGGCGGCCCTGGGGCTTCATCCGCGACCTCATGGGCACCGCCGGCATGCGCGGCCGCTGGGTGGTGATCGCGCCGCCGCTGCTGTGGCTGCTGGTCTTCTTCCTCATCCCGCTGCTCGTCATCATCAAGATTTCGTTCAGCGAAAGCGTGGTCAGCCAGCCGCCCTATCTGCCGCTGCTCACCCTCAGCGACCAGGGCGACGTGCAGCTCACGCTGCACCTCTCCAACTTCATGTATCTGGGGCAGGACAGCCTCTACCTCGCGGCGTTCCTGAGCTCGCTCAAGATCGCGCTGATCTCGACCGTCGTCGCGCTGATCGTCGGCTACCCGATCGCCTATTTCATCGCTCGCGCGTCCGACCGCTGGCGCAATATCCTCCTGATGCTGGTCATCCTGCCGTTCTGGAGCAGCTTTCTGTTGCGCGTCTATGCGTGGATCGGCTTTCTCAAGAACAACGGCGTCATCGACAATCTGCTGCAGGCGCTCGGGCTGCCGCAGATCACCATGCTCTATACCGATTTCGCGGTGTATCTGGGTATCGTCTATACCTATCTGCCGTTCATGATCCTGCCGCTCTACACCAATTTGGTGAAGCTCGACGAGGCGCTGCTCGAGGCGTCGGCCGACCTGGGGGCGCGGCCGTTCCGCACCTTCCTTTCGGTCACGCTGCCGCTGTCGATCCCCGGCATGGTCGCGGGCTCGCTCCTCGTTTTCATCCCGGCGATCGGCGAATACGTGATCCCGACGCTGCTCGGCGGCCCGTCGACGCTGATGATCGGCCGCGTGCTGTGGGATGAGTTCTTCGCCAATCGCGACTGGCCGATGGCGGCGTCGGTCGCCATCGCGATGCTGGTCGTTGTCGTGGTGCCGCTGATGTTCCTGCAGCGCGCGCAGAGCGCCGTGGTGGAGCGGCGATGAAGCGCGGCCCCTTCATTCCGATCGTTGCGACGCTCGGCTTCATCTTCCTTTATGCGCCGATCATCTCGCTCGTCGTCTTCTCGTTCAATTCGAGCAAGCTGGTGACGGTATGGGGCGGCTTTTCCACCCGCTGGTACGGCGAGCTCTTCGCCAACGAGCAGGTGCTGGGTGCGGGCCTGCTGTCGCTGCAGATCGCGGCGTCGAGCGCCACGCTGGCGCTGATCCTGGGCACGCTCTGCGCCGTGGCGCTGACGCGCTTCCGCCGCTTCCGCGGCAAGACGCTGCTCGGCGCCATGGTGTCGGCGCCGCTGGTCATGCCCGACGTCATCACCGGGTTGAGCCTGCTGCTGCTGTTCGTCGGCCTGCAGGAGCTCATCGGCTGGCCCGCCGGGCGTGGGACGCTCACCATCATCATCGCGCATGCAACGTTCTGCATGGCCTATGTCACCGTCGTGGTGCAGTCGCGCCTCTCCGATCTCGACATCAGCCTCGAGGAGGCGGCGCAGGATCTCGGCGCCACGCCGGCCCGCGTGTTCTTCGACATCACGCTGCCCATCATCGCGCCGGCGCTGATCTCGGGATGGCTGCTGAGCTTCACGCTGTCGCTCGACGACCTCGTCATCGCGAGCTTCGTCGCCGGCCCCGATTCCAACACCCTGCCGATGGTCATCTTCTCCAAGATGAAGCTCGGCGTCTCTCCCGACATCAACGCGCTGGCCAGCGTCATCATCGGCATCGTCGCCCTCGGCGTGGTGATCGCCACGCTGCTGCAATTGAGACGGCCCGCCGCAGCGCGAAGCTAGGGGTTGGCGCGAATCCCGCAGTCCGGTCCTCCCCTGTGCGCAGCATGGCGAGATGGCGGCGAATCCGACGGAGGCGGCCGCTTGCGCAATCCCTCCGCTCCGTCATCCGCGTCCCGGACTTGATCCGGGGATTGATCCGCGGACCCAGCCGAACTCTCCGCGCACTCCGAGGGTCATCTGGGTGGCCGGGTCTCGCCCGGCCATGACGAACCGAGAGCTTTGCGCAAGCGTCACCCCACCCAGCTCCGCTACGTCGCTGCCGCGCCGAAGCTGCGCTACCCTCCCCACAAGGGGAGTTATATACTTCACGAACCACATGGGTTCGGTTTCTTCCAGCGACGTAGAACC
>DATMTK010000221.1:0-4028 GCA_035564755.1 Devosia sp.
GGACTTAGCCAAGGGCTAAGTCCTATCTCGCTTCCTCCCCCGCAAGGGGGGAGGTGCGCCGACTGCGAGTGAGGAGGATACGATGACGACCAACACCATTCGCCTCACCATGGCGCAGGCGCTGGCGAAATTCCTGACCAGGCAGATGACCGTGGTCGACGACAAGACCGTGCCGATCTTCGGCGGTGTGTTTGCGATCTTCGGCCATGGCAATGTCGCGGGGTTCGGCGAGGCGCTGTACCAGGTGCAGAGCGAGCTGCCGACCTATCGCGCGCACAATGAACAGGGCATGGCGCACGCGGCCATCGCCTATGCCAAGGCCAACTTCCGCCGCCGCATGATGGCGGTGACATCGTCGATCGGACCCGGCGCGACCAATATGGTGACCGCCTGCGCGCTCGCCCATGTCAACCGGTTGCCGCTGCTGCTGCTGCCGGGCGACGTGTTCGCGAACCGCGCGCCCGATCCGGTGCTGCAGCAGGTCGAGAGCTTTGCCGACGGCACGGTGAGCGCCAACGACGTGTTCCGTCCGGTGAGCCGCTATTTCGACCGCATCGCACGGCCCGAACAGCTGATCAGCGCGCTCGAACGCTCCATGGAGGTGCTGACCGATCCCGCCGATTGCGGCCCGGTGACCCTGGCACTCTGCCAGGATGTGCAGGCCGAGGCATTCGACTATCCGGCGACGATGTTCGAGGAGCGCGTCTGGGTGCAGCGCCGGCCGCGCGCCGATATCGACGAGCTCGGGGCGCTGACCCGCGCGCTGAAGGCCGCCAAGAAGCCAATGATCATCGCCGGCGGCGGCGTGCTCTATTCCGGCGCCGCCGATGTGCTCAAGGATTTCGCGGCGCGGCACCGCATCCCCGTGGCCGAGACGCAGGCGGGAAAATCGTCGCTGCCGCACGAGCATGAGTGGAATCTCGGTTCAATCGGCGTCACCGGGTCGTCGGCCGCCAATCTCTGCGCCGAGGAGGCGGATCTCGTGCTTGCCGTAGGCACGCGGCTCCAGGACTTCACCACCGGCTCGTGGGCGCTGTTCCGCAACCCCGACATGCAGCTCTTCGGCCTCAACGTTCGGGCGTTCGACGCGACCAAGCACCGCGCGACGCCCGTGGTGGCCGACGCCCGCGAAGCCTTGCGCGAGCTCTCTTACGATCTGAGCGGCTGGCAGGCGCCGAGCGCCTGGGCGACCATGATCAAGGGCCGCATCGGCGACTGGAAGCGCGCGGCGGCGGCGGTGCTGGCGCCGACCAACGCCCTGCCCTCGGACGCGCAGGTGATCGGCGCGGTGCATCGCGCCCGCGGCTCCGACGTGACGCTGGTGTGCGCCGCGGGCGGCCTGCCGGGCGAGCTCCACAAGCTCTGGCCGGCCGGAGCGCCGGGCAGCTACCATCTCGAATATGGCTACTCGACCATGGGCTACGAGATCGCCGGCGGGCTGGGCGTCAAGATCGCCAAGCCCGAAAGCGACGTCATCGTGATGGTGGGCGACGGCAGCTACATGATGATGAATTCCGAGCTCGCGACCTCGGTGATGCTGGGCAAGAAGCTGACCGTGGTGCTGCTCGACAACCGCGGCTATGGCTGCATCAACCGGCTGCAGATGGCGACCGGCGGCGCCAACTTCAACAACCTGCTGAAGGACGCCTATCACGAGGTGATGCCCGAGATCGATTTCGTCAAACATGCGGAATCGATGGGCGCCGTGGCCCGCAAGGCCGCCTCGATCGCCGAGCTCGAAGCGCACTTGAAGGCCGCCGAGGCGGACGACCGCACGTCGGTGATCGTGATCGATACCGACCCGCTGATCAGCACTGAAGCGGGCGGCGCCTGGTGGGACGTGGCGGTGCCGGAAGTGAGCCCGCGGGCGCAGGTGAATGCGGCGCGCAAGGACTATGAGGACGCAGTGAAGGGGCAGCGGCTGTAGAGGAAGGCCCCCTCACCCGGCGCTGCGCGCCGACCTCTCCCCCAAAGGGAGAGGTGACGTTGTGGCGAGGCCGTGCCTCTGCTCCACCTCTCCCTTTGGGGGGTGAGGTCCGTCCGAAGGACGGGGTGAGGGGGCCTTGCGATCGCTTTCCTACCGGGACTCGTGCGTTACGGCACGATGCGCACAGCGCCCTTGGCGGCGCTGGTGGCGAAGGCGGCGTAGGCGCGCAGCGCCGTCGAGACCTTGCGCTTGCGCGGCGCGCTGGGGCGCCAGGCATTGGCACCGCGATCGAGCATGGCGGCGCGGCGGCGGTCGAGCTCCGCCTCCGGCACGGCGAGGTTGATGGTGCGGCGCGGGATATCGATCTCGATGGTGTCGCCTTCCTCGACCAGCGCGATCAGCCCGCCTTCCTCGGCTTCCGGCGAGACGTGGCCGATCGACAGGCCGGAGGTGCCGCCCGAGAAGCGGCCATCGGTCAGCAGCGCGCAGGATTTGCCGAGGCCCTTCGACTTCAGATAGCTCGTCGGGTAGAGCATTTCCTGCATGCCGGGGCCGCCGCGCGGGCCCTCGTAGCGGATCACCACCACGTCGCCGGCCTTGATCTCGTTGGAGAGGATGGCCCTGGAGGCATCGTCCTGGCTCTCGAAGACGCGGGCGGGACCGGAGAAGACGAGGATCGATTCATCCACGCCGGCGGTCTTCACGATGCAGCCGTCGACCGCGAGATTGCCCTTGAGCACGGCGAGGCCGCCATCCTTGGAGAAGGCATGCGCCATGTCGCGGATGACGCCGTTCTGGCGATCCAGGTCGAGCTCCTTCCAGCGCGCCGACTGGCTGAACGCCTGAGTGGTGCGCACGCCCCCGGGGGCCGCCTTGAAGAAGGTCCTGACGCTTTCGGAATTGGTGCGGGAGATGTCCCAGCGATCGAGCGCGTCGCCGATGGTCGCGGTATGGACGGTCGGGCATTCGCGATTGATCAGGTCGGCGCGGTCGAGCTGACCGAGGATCGCCATGATGCCGCCAGCGCGGTGCACGTCTTCCACGTGAACGTCGGCTTTGGACGGCGCGACCTTGCAGAGACACGGCACTTGCCGCGACAGGCGGTCAATATCGTCCATGGTGAAATCGATGCCGCCCTCATGCGCGGCGGCGAGGATGTGGAGCACCGTGTTGGTCGAACCGCCCATGGCGATGTCGAGGCTCATGGCGTTCTCGAAGGCCGCCTTGCTGGCGATGGTGCGCGGCAGGACGGTCTCGTCGTCCTGCTCGTAGTGGCGGCGGGCGAGATCGACGATCAAATGCCCGGCTTCCTGGAACAGCCGCTGGCGGTCGGAGTGGCTGGCGAGGGTCGAGCCATTGCCGGGAAGGCTCAAGCCCAGCGCCTCGGTGAGGCAGTTCATCGAGTTGGCAGTGAACATGCCCGAGCACGAGCCGCAGGTGGGACAGGCATTGCGCTCCATGACCATCAGGTCGGCTTCCGAGACCTTCTCGTCGCCGGCCGCGACCATGGCGTCGATGAGGTCGATGGCGTGCTCCTTGCCGTCGCCGAGCACCACCTTGCCGGCCTCCATCGGACCGCCGGAGACGAAGACCGCCGGGATATTGAGGCGCATGGCGGCATTGAGCATGCCGGGGGTGATCTTGTCGCAGTTCGAGATGCAGACCATGGCGTCGGCGCAATGGGCGTTGACCATGTATTCGACGCTGTCGGCAATGATTTCGCGGCTGGGCAGCGAATAGAGCATGCCGTCATGGCCCATGGCGATGCCGTCATCGACGGCGATGGTGTTGAATTCCTTGGCGACGCCGCCCGCCTTCTCGATTTCGCGCGCGACAAGCTGGCCCAAATCTTTCAGATGGACGTGGCCCGGCACGAACTGCGTGAACGAATTCACCACCGCAATGATCGGCTTGCCGAAATCCTCGGTCTTCATGCCGGTGGCGCGCCACATGCCGCGCGCGCCGGCCATGTTGCGGCCGTGGGTGGTGGTGCGGGAGCGGTAGGCTGGCATGGTGAACCCCTCAGTGACGAAAGCTGGCTTGGCGTGCTGACAATGAAAATGCCGCCGGTGGCGGCGGGGCGACCATACTCTCCGGTGAC
>DATMTK010000222.1:0-3352 GCA_035564755.1 Devosia sp.
ATCCTTGTGGCGCAGGCCTCCTCGACGATTTCGACCCGCTTGCGCGGTGAGCCCAACGCATACAACGTCATCGATATCGGCGGCGAGACCATCGAAGTAAGGGTGCGCGAGTCTCGCGACCGCCGGTGGTCTACACGGGAAGACCTCCTCGTCGAGCCGCTTCATCGTCAGCCAGTGGAAGGGTAGCGTCGCCATGCAACTTGGCAAAGGAACAAACTCTCGCGTTGCATTGGCCTCCTCTCTGGCCCTGGTGGCAATCCTTGTCGGCGCCTTTGGCTTTGTGGCCGATCAGGTCATTGAGGGCGAGACCACGCGGTTCGACACCGCCGTTACCCTGCTGTTCCGTTTGAACGGTGATGTGAGGCAGATTGCCGGGCCGATCTGGCTGCAGGATGCCGTGCGCGATTTCACCTCCCTGGGCAGCTTCGCCGTCCTTGGTTTTATCGTCATCGCCAGCGCCGGCTACCTGCTGTTCAGCCGGCGCCTGCATGAGGCCGTGTTTCTGGTCACGTCAGTAGTGCTGGGGACCATGCTGTCGAACGTGTTGAAGATGGTGTTCAACCGTCACAGGCCGGACGTCGAGGCTTCCACACACGTCTTTACCGCCAGCTTCCCAAGTGGACACGCAACGATGTCGGCCGTGGTCTATCTCACGCTGGGTGTGCTTCTCGCCAAATCCATCCCAAGTCGAGGCCTTCGATCATATTTCATCGGCCTGGCGATCCTGCTGGCCTTTCTTGTCGGCGTCTCGCGGATTTACCTCGGAATGCACTACCCCACTGACGTGATCGCGGGATGGTGCCTCGGCATCTCGTGGGCGACGCTTTGCTGGGCCGCCGTCGAGCTCATCGAACACTATGAGAACGCCGCCCGGAATGGACAGACAGGGGTTCGCGCCGTGGGCCGTCGGAAAGGGACCGAGGGTCTCTAATCTGGGCAGGGCGTGGCGAACTCAACGTCGAGGTCTGTGCTGCGAGCGAAGGCTGTGGCAGCAAGCTGCTCGGCGGCAGCGTTGCCGGGCTCGGCGGTCGCTGTCCATGTCCGCTTCGCGCCAGTGCCCGCGCAGCCAACGGACTTGCGCCATGCGGACGTACGCGCCCAGCAGGTTATCCAGCGGCCAACAGGCTGATCGTCGCTCCTTCCATGACGTAGCGGGCAGAGACGAAGTCGCGGATGCCGATGACCTTGTCGCCAGACCAGTCAAGTAGAACGAAGTATTTGATCTGCCGGTCGGGATCGTCGCCATCGAACACCAGTGCGGCCGGCCGGCCGTCGACGAAGCCGGGATGGAGCTGCCAATGGGGGCGCGCCGCGTAGTTGGTAAAATACGGGATGGCGCCCTTGCTGTCGCGGCGTACTCTGTTCACGACCTCGAGTTGAACGTCCTCGGCCAGCATGGCGCGGACCGCGTCGAAGTCGTGCGCGTTGAAGCGCTCCACATAGGCGGTGAGCCGTTCTCGCTGAGCGGCGTCGAGCGCCGGCTGTGGCGCCTCGCCGGCGTCGGCTGCGAGCGTGCGCAGGCGCTGCCGCCCTCGTTGCAGCGCCGATTTGACCGCGGCGAGGTTGCCGTCGACGATCTCGGAGGTTTCTTGCAGCGAGTGACCGAGCACGTCGCTGAGGATCACGCTGCTGCGCTGCGCTACAGGCAATTGCATGAAGGTCCGAAGACTTGCGGCGACAGCCTGCCGGCTGTCGATGACGCTGGTCGCGGTCGCAAGCATGTCGGGGTCCTCCTCTGACTGGCGCTCCTGATCACGGGCGCGGCGGCGCAGGAAGTCCAAGGCGGCGTTGTGGGCGATGCGGAACAACCAGCCCTCGGGATTGCTGAGTGGCTCGGAAGGTGCCTGCGCCTGAAGGGCCTTGAGCAGTGTTTCCTGCACTACGTCTTCGCCATCGATGACGGACCCGGTCATCCGTGCACAGTAACGGTGGAGCTTCGGCCGCAACTCGCCGAAGAGCTGCTCCAGCGGCTTGGCGGGCGCGGTGGCCGGAGGCGCGTTGCCTGTCGTTCCATCGGACATCGAGATCTCCTCTTCAGACGCGACTATGCCTTGTCGCCCGACCCGGTCAACGCGACGGCACCGGCCGCCAGTGGCTCTTTCGTTCCGCTCAGGGCCATTCCGGCGATTGCCCCGAGCAGCGAGAGGCCGGCGGAGATGCCCATAGCGGCGGCAAACCCCCGGCTGAAGCTCGCGGGGGACCCGTAGCCCCCGGCATCCGCGAAAACGGCGACGGCCAGCGCGACACCAAACGCTCCGCCCAGCTGCCGCAGGGTGCCCAGTGTTCCCGAGGCCTTGCCGATGTCGGCAACCTGCACGGCGCCGACCACGACTTTCTGTGCCATGGTGACGGCGAAGGCGAAGCCGAGGCCGGCAAGGAGCATGGGCGCCATCAGGGTGGCGTATGCCGCTGCCGGCTGTGCAAGCAGCGCGAGCCAGGCAAGGCCCGCGGCCTGTGCCAGCAGGCCGACCACGATCGTCGCGCGATCGCCGAGCCGGCGCCCGACACGGCTGGCGCTGCGTGCGCCGAGGACTGCTGCGCCGCCCCAAGGCAGAAGCCCGAGGCCAGTGACGAGCGGGCCGAACCCCAACCCGCTCTGAAGGAACTGCGCCATGAAGAAGATGGCGCTCATCAGCGTGCCGGTGAGAAAGAACATCGCGGCATTGCCGGCCGAGAAATCACGCAGGCGGAACAGGCGCATTGGAATCATCGGGTGAGCCGCGCGCAGCTCCCACAGGACGAACATCAGGGCCAGCAGCGCGCCCGCCCCAAGAGACCCAGTGACCTCGGTGCTGCTCCAGCCCGCTGCGTTGCCACGTACGAGGCCCCATACGAGGCTGAAGGCGCCGGCGGTCGAGAGCACCGCGCCGAGCAGGTCGATCGGCGCCTTGGGCCCGAACGTCTCACGCAGCCGGATGAGAGCGAAGATGGCGACGGCCAGGCCGAGTGGCAGGTTCATCCAGAAGATCCAGCGCCAGCTGAGGCTTTGGGTGATCACGCCGCCGATGGTCGGGCCGAGGACCGTCGAGAGGCCAGCGACACTACTGTAAATGCCTAGCGCCCAGCCCCGCCGCTCCGGCGGAAAGGCGACCCCGATCTGCGACAGCGCCAGAGGCATGACGATTGCGGCCCCGATACCCTGGATGGCTCGGGCGGTGATCAACCAGCCAATATCGGGCGCCAGCGCGCACGCTGCCGAGGCCGCGATGAACAACAGGAGGCCGGCGACGAACATGCGCCGACGGCCGAAGCGGTCGCCCACTGCGGCGGCCATGAGAAAGAAGGCAGCAAAGCTGAGCGTGTAGGCATTGATGGTCCATTCCAGCGCTTCGACCGAAGCTTCGAATTCGCG
>DATMTK010000223.1:0-5067 GCA_035564755.1 Devosia sp.
ACCGGCGCCACCATTGCCGAAGAGGCCCGAGGCATCGCCGCCGGCTCCGCCAGTGCCTCCTGCTCCGCCGGCTCCGGCGTTACCGCCCTGTCCACCCTGTCCGCCCAGACCGCCGGCGTCGCCACCATTGCCGCCCTGGCCTCCGAGACCGCCCGTTCCGCCGTTGCCACCGGTCCCACCATTGCCAAACAGCATCCCGCCATTGCCGCCGGTCCCGCCAGCGCCGGCGGTACCGCCCGTGCCACCCTGGCCGCCGCTGCCGAACATGAGACCGGCTTCGCCACCGGCGGCGCCCTCGCCGGCGGTGCCTGGGACCGATCCGTGTGTGGTGCCGGACGCGCCATTCCCGCCCGAGCCGCCCGCGGCAATGCCGGCGGTGGTGCAGTTGGCCTGATGCAGCGCCGGACTGCCCAGCATCCAGCCGAGGCAGGCGCTGAAGTGCTTGAGTTGGTCGCCGAGCGTTGCGGCGGGGGCCGGCACGGCGAGGCCGGCGGCAACCAATAGTGTGGCGGCCGTCAGCAGCGGCCGTCGGATCGAGCTAGCAACAGACATGAAGCAATCCTCCCGGCCCAGCCGCTACCCGCCCCGGCCGGGCCGCGCAACTCACTTTGACGGTCGCGAAGGTTTGAACGCGGCGTTAGACGCGGCGCAGCTGCACCTCGTCGACAGCGTGATCGGCCGCCTTGTGCAGGATCAGGTCGGCGCGGCCGCGCGTCGGCAGGATATTGTCGCGCAGATTGGGCAGGTTGATCTGGTCCCAGGCGCCGAGCCCGAAGGCTTCGGCCTGTTCGGCCGGCATTTCGGCGAGGCGCCGGAAGAAGCTCTTGGGGTCGGTGAAGGCGCTCTCGCGCAGCGCCCGGAAGCGTACCATGAACCAGCTGCGCAGATCGGCTTCGTCGGCGTCGATATAGATCGAAAAATCGATGAAGTCCGAGGCAAACAGAATCGGCTTGCCGGTCCTGGGCAATTCACCCGGCTGCAGGATGTTGAGGCCTTCGACGATCAGGATATCGGGCCGGTCGATGGTCGTGAACTGGTCCGGCAGCACGTCGTAGATCAGGTGCGAATAGACCGGCACCTTCACCTCGCCCTTACCCGACTTCATATCGGAAAGGAATTTCAGCAGCCTCGCCCGGTCGTAGCTCTCGGGAAAACCCTTGCGCTCGCTCAGGCCCCGCTCCTCCAGAACGGCGTTCGAATAGAGGAAGCCGTCGGTAGTGACGAGGTCGACCTTGGGCGAGGTGCGCCAGCGCTGCAGCAAGGCACGCAAGATACGCGACGTCGTCGACTTGCCCGACGCCACGGAGCCGGCGACGCCGATGATGAAGGGCACCCTGGTGTCCTCGGCGCCCAGGAAGCGGGTCGAGACGCGGTGCACCGCCTGCGCCGCCTCGACATAGAACGAGATCAGGCGGGTCAGCGGCAGGTAAATCTCTTCGGCCTCCGCCAGCGAGATCGGATCGGTCAGTGCGCGCAGCCGCTCGATATCGGCGGCGCCCAGTGTCATCGGCTCGCCGTCGCGGTACTTCGCCCACTCCGCCCTGCTGAAGCGGTGATAGGGGTCGAGCTCGAGTTTGCGCCGGCCGGTCATGCGTTCCGCGAGGCCTTCTCGGCGAGGCCCGACTGGCCGGTGCGGCCATCGAGCTCGGCCATCACCTCGGCCAGCGAGACGTCGGCGGCCCGCAGGAGGACCAGCAGGTGATAGAGGACATCGGCCGCCTCCGCCGTCAGGCCGGCCTTGTCGCCGGCCACCGCCGAGACGATCGCCTCCACCGCTTCCTCGCCGAACTTGCGGGCGCAGCGGTCGACGCCGTCGCGCAGCAGCTTGGCGGTGTAGCTCTCGTCGGGCGAAACGCCGGCGCGTTCGCCGACCCGGACATTCAACTGCTCCAGTGAGAATGCCATTTCAATCCATCCGTATGGGAATGCCGTGCTCGGCGAGGTGGGCCTTGGCTTCGGCGATGGTGTAGGTGCCGAAATGGAAGATCGAAGCTGCCAGCACGGCGTTAGCACGGCCGATGCGCACGCCGTCGACGAGGTCGTCGAGCGAACCGACGCCGCCCGAAGCGATCACCGGCACGTGCACGGCATCGGAGATGGCCTTGGTCAGCTCGAGGTCGAAGCCCTTCTTGGTGCCGTCGCGATCCATCGAGGTGACCAGCAGCTCGCCGGCCCCGCGGGCCACCATGCGCACTGCGAACTCTACCGCATCGAGCCCGGTCGGGTTGCGGCCGCCATGGGTGAAGATTTCCCACTCCGAGCGGTTGGCGCCGCCCGGCGCGGCGGTCTGCCGGCGCCGGGCGTCGACCGACACCACGATGCACTGGTCGCCATATTTATCGGCGGCGCGGGCGACGAAGTCCGGATCGTTCACCGCCGCGGTGTTGATCGACACCTTGTCGGCGCCGCTCAGCAGCAACTTGCGGATATCCTCGATGGTCCGGACACCGCCGCCCACCGTCACCGGCATGAAGCATTGCTCGGCCGTCCGCGACACGACATCGAAGATGGTGTCGCGGTTCTCCGAGCTCGCGGTGATATCGAGGAAGCAGAGTTCGTCGGCGCCGGCCGCGTCGTACGCCATCGCCGCTTCGACAGGGTCGCCGGCATCGATGAGGTCGACGAACTGCACGCCCTTGACGACGCGGCCGTCTTTGACATCGAGGCAGGGAATGATGCGGGTCTTGAGGGTCACGCCGCCACCCCCTTGAGCAGCGCCAGCGCCGCCCTGGGGTCGATGCGGCCATCGTAAAGGGCGCGGCCGGAAATGGCGCCCTCGAGGATCTGGCATTCGGGCCGGCTCAGCCGCTCGATATCGGCCATCGAGGCAAGGCCGCCCGAGGCAACCACCGGGATCGTGATGGCGCGCGCCAGCTTCAGCGTGCCGTCCCAGTTGATGCCGGCAAGGACGCCGTCGCGGTCGATGTCGGTATAGATAATGGCGGACACGCCCGCGCCCTCGAAGCGCCTGGCGAGCTCGATCACGTCCATGCTCGAGGTTTCGGCCCAGCCCTCGACGGCGACCTTGCCGCCGCGCGCGTCGATCCCGACCGCGATGCGGCCGGGAAAGGCCCGCGCCGCTGCCCTCACCAGCTCGGGGTCGCGCAGCGCCACGGTGCCCAGGATGACGCGGCTCAGGCCTTTGCCGAGCCAGCCCTCGACGTGCCTGAGCGTCCGGATGCCGCCGCCGAGCTGCACCGGCATCCTGACGGCCTGGAGGATCGCCTCGACCGCCGTCGCATTGCGGCTCTCGCCGGCAAAGGCGCCGTCGAGATCGACGACGTGCAGATACTCGAAGCCCTGCTCCTCGAAGGTCGTGGCCTGCGCCGCCGGGTCGTCGTTGAACACCGTCGCCTGTGCCATGTCGCCGAGCTTGAGGCGCACCGCTTGTCCCTGTTTCAGATCGATGGCCGGAAACAGGATCACGGCGTCCACTCCAGGAAGTTCTCGATCAGCGTCAACCCGAGGGTCTGGCTCTTTTCCGGGTGGAACTGCGTTCCGAAGAGGTTGTCGCGGCCGACGCAGGCGGTCACCTCCTGGCCGTAATCGGCCACGGCGAAAAGCTGGCGGTCGTCGGTCGGCGCGAGGTGATAGGAGTGGACGAAATAGGCGTGCAGTCCTGCCTCACCATCGGGGATGTTGGCGAGCAGCGGATGCGGCTGCGTGAAACGCAAGGTGTTCCAGCCCATGTGCGGGACCTTGAGTCCGCCGCGCGGCTCGAGCCGCACCACCGGACCCATGATCCAGTTGAGGCCGGCGAAGACGCCCTTCTCGTGGCCCTCGGTCGCCATCAACTGCATGCCGACACAGATGCCCAGGAACGGCACGCCGCCCTTGAGCACCCGCTCTTCCATCGCGGCGCGCATGCCGCGCACGGCCAGCAGCCCGTTCATGCAGTCCTCGAAGGCGCCGACGCCGGGCAGCACGATGCGATCGGCCTTGCGTACCGCGTCCGGATCGGAGGTGACGTTGACCTCGATCTCGCTGCGTAGCGCCCGCACCGAGCGCTCGAAGGCCTTTGCGGCCGAGCGCAGATTGCCCGAACCGTAGTCGATGATCGCAACGGTACTGGTCATTTCGGCTGTCCGGCCGTCTTCAGCAGATAATCGCGGGCGGCGACATCCTCGCCATGCGCCACCACGTCGCCGCGCCAGATGAAACCGCGCGCCAGCAGGCCGTCGCGGCGAAACGCCGGCGCCTCGAAGCCCAGGAACACGGCCACGACCACATACAGCCAGCAGGCGGCGTCGGGACCGATCACCCGGCTGGCATAGACCAGCCCCGCCGCCAGCGCGATCCAGAACACCAGCAGGAGGATCAGCCCGTTGAACACCGCAAACACCGGCGGCAGCAGGGCTGCCAGCCAGGAGAAGCGGTCGGCCACGGCGACCGGCGGGACGAACTGCGGCACGCGGTTCTTTGCCGCCTTCCCTTGCGGTTTTTCAAAGATAGAGTAGACGGTCATGGCACCGCCTTAGAGCAAATCAGCCGCGCATGGAAGCGAGGCGCTCGGCGGCCAGGGCATGGAGACAGGATACAATGGCCACCTCGACCGATAACCACGGCACCACCGAGGTCGCCCGCCGACCAAGCCAGGGAATCTTCATCGGCTGGCTGGCACTCGGCCTGTTCATCTTCGCCGTGCTGTGGGCCGCCACCGGCATCCTCGCCGGCGCCGTGCACGGCTTCCACTAAGACCTGACGCGGGCCGCCGGCTCGCGCCTACAGCGTCCCCTTGGTGCTCGGGATCGCGTCCTTGGCGCGCGGGTCGATCTCGACCGCGCTCCGCAGCGCCCGGGCCAGCGCCTTGAACGCCGATTCGGCGATGTGGTGGTTGTTGTCGCCGTAGAGCGTTTCGACGTGGAGCGTAATCCCGGCGTTCATCGCAAAGGCCTGGAACCACTCGCGGAACAGCTCGGTGTCCATCTCGCCGACCTTGTCGCGGTTGAACTCGACCTTCCAGACCAGGAACGGCCGGCCGCTGACATCCAGCGCCACGCGGGTCATCGCCTCGTCCATCACCAGGTCGGCGGAGGCATAGCGGCGGATGCCCTTCTTGTCGCCCAG
>DATMTK010000224.1:0-2293 GCA_035564755.1 Devosia sp.
GCGGACAGTTCGGCTGGGTCCGCGGGTCAATCCCCGGATCAAGTCCGGGGACGCGGATGATGGAACGGAGGGTCGGTGCAAGCGGCCGCCTTCGGCGGCTCCTAGAGCGTCACGTCGGCATAGCAGGGGGCAAAGCCCCACGCCTTGAGCACGTAGCTCTGCCGGAGGCCGGCGGTGAAGAACGGATCGGCTTCGCACAGGCGCACGGCATCCGCGCGGTTCGCAATGTTGTCCAAAATCCACAGCCCGCCATCCGGCGGCCCACCCGGTTCGTCGCGCACCCCACCAGCCAGCCGGATCTGGTCGCGATGCCGCTCGAGATAGTCGAAATGCGCTTCGGCATTCGCTTCGCGGATGGCGAGCGCGCCGGGCCTGTCCTCGAAAATCACGATCCAGCGCATGTCAGGCCTCCACCTGTCGCGCCAGAAGCCGCGGACCGAAAACATTGGTCATCAGCCCGACGAAAACCAGCAGGCTGCCGATGAGCTCGAATGGCGTGATGCGCTCGCCCAGGATGAGCGTTGCGCCTGCGATGCCGCTGACCGGCACCAGAAGCGCGAAGGGAGCGACGGTCGAGGCCGGGTAGCGGCCGAGCAGCACACTCCAGCCGCCATAGCCGAACACCGTCGAGATCCAGCCGATGAACAGCAGCGAGCCGATACCGACATAAGTGATTTGGCTCAGCGCCAGCGGCACCGCACCCGGTCCCTCAAAGAGCAGCGACAGGAGGTAGAGCGGGATCGGCGGCGCCAGGCTCGACCACACGACAAAGCCGAGCATATCGATGCGGCCGGCCTTCTTGGTCAGAAGATTGGCGACGCCCCAGCAGATCGCGGCGGCAATCGTCATGAGGAACGGCCAGAGCGCCGCGCCGCCAAGGCGTTCGGCGGCGATCACCGCGATGCCCGCAAAGGCGATGAGGGCCCCTGCCAGTTGTGCGCCGCTCGGCCGTTCGCCAAGGAACAGCACCGCAAAGCCGATGGTGAAAAACACCTGCAGCTGGATGACCACGGAAGCCAGTCCTGCCGGCATGCCGAACTTGATGGCCGTGAACAGCAGGCCGAACTGTCCGACGCCAACCGCGAGGCCGTAACCGACAAGGATGCCGAGCGCGACGTTGGGACGCTTGATGAAGAACACCGCCGGCACCGCAGCCACCACATAGCGCAGCGCCGTCAGCAGCAGCGGCGGCACCTCGTTCACGCCCCAGCGGATGAAAACGAAATTGATGCCCCAGACCACCGCCACGGCGAGGGCCAGCAACACATCACGGATCGGCATCATCGGTTCACGACCTTCCATCGCTCCCGGCACGGACAGGACATCCGAAACCGCCGCAAGGCAAATGACAGGTCCTGATGAGGGTCATCACGCAGCGCGATGACCCCGGCAATTGCGGCCTCAGGCGGCCTTGCGTTCGACCAGATTGCGCTCGATCAGCGTCTCGAGGATTTGCACGGTATTGAGCGCAGCGCCCTTGCGCAGATTGTCCGAGACCACCCAGATGTTGAGCCCGTTCTCGATGGTCGCATCTTCGCGGATGCGCGACACGTAGGTGTCGTACTCGCCGACCGCTTCGATGGGCGTCGCGTAGCCGCCGGGCTCGCGCTTGTCGATGACCGACACGCCGGCCGCCTCGCGCAGCGCGTCGCGCGCTTCGTCCGCGGTAATCGGCTTTTCGAACTCGATGTTGACCGCCTCGGAATGGCCGACGAACACCGGCACCCGCACGCAGGTCGCGGTCACCTTGATCTTGGGATCGAGGATCTTCTTGGTCTCGACCGTCATCTTCCACTCTTCCTTGGTCTGCCCGTCCTCCATGAAGACGTCGATGTGCGGAATGACGTTGAAGGCAATCTGCTTGGAAAACTTCCTGGGCGACGGCGTGTCGTTGACGAAAATGCCCTTGGTCTGCGTCCACAGCTCGTCGCGGCCTTCCTGGCCGGCGCCCGACACCGACTGGTAGGTGGAAACGACGACGCGCTTGATCGTCGCGAGATCGTGCAGCGGCTTCAGCGCCACCACCATCTGCGCGGTCGAGCAATTCGGATTGGCGATGATGTTCTTGCGCTGGTTGCGCGCCATGTAGTCGTCGAGCACATGGGCGTTGACCTCCGGCACCACCAGCGGCACGTCGGCGTGGTAGCGCCAGAACGACGAATTATCGACGACGATGCAGCCGGTCGCCCCGATCTTCTCGCCATACTCCTTGGCGACGGCCGAGCCGGCGCTCATCAGCGCGAAATCGACTCCCTTGAAGTCGAAATTCGCAAGGTTCTGCACCTTGAGCCGC
>DATMTK010000225.1:0-5338 GCA_035564755.1 Devosia sp.
TGCCGGAGCAGGCGGAGGACGTGGCGACACGGATGCTGCTGCGGCTCCGGCGGGCGCGGGCGGTGTTGGACAGGGCATTGGCCACGACCCCGTCGCCGTTCGCGGCAGCGCCGGCGCCCGCCGCGGCCAAGGCGGCGGCGAAGGCCGGATCGCTGCTGGCCCGGTTCAAGGCACCGATCCAGGTGACGCTGGCGTGCGCGGTGGCGATGGCTGCCGGGCTGGTGGTCTCGCCGTCGCGCTGGTACTGGGCGGTGATCACGGCGTTCATCGTGTTCAACAACACCAAGTCGCGGGCGGACACGGCGTTCAGGGCGCTGCAGCGCTCGCTCGGGACGTTCGCCGGGCTGATCGGCGGCACGATCCTCGCGACGCTGCTCAGCGGCCAGCCGCTCATCGCGGCGGCGCTGATGCCGGTGTGCTTCTTTCTGGCGTTCTACTATCTGCAGGTGAGCTACAGCGTGATGATCTTCTTCATCACGCTGGCGCTGGCGCTGCTCTACGGGCTGACCGGCAGCTTTGCGCCCGCGGTGCTGCTGCTCAGGCTCGAGGAAACCGTGATCGGCGCGGTGTCGGGGACGATCATGGCGTTCCTGGTGTTTCCATCGCGCACCGCGACCGGGGTGGGCGCCGCGCTCGACACGTTCCTGAATGCGCTGGGCGACGTGGCGAGCGCGGCGAAGGGCCGGGCGACGGGGGCGGCAGAGCCGCTGCATCTGATGGCCCGGTCGCGGCTGCTCGACCGCAGCTATACCGACCTGGCGGCGGCGGTACGGCCGATCGGCGGGCCGTGGGCGACGGTGACGCGGTTCGGCGAGGTGCGCGAGCGGCTGCTGCTGCTGAGCGCCATCGTGCACTGGGCCCGCGTTCTGGCGCGCAGCCTGCCGTCCGGCGCGTCGTTCGATCCGGCGGAGCGGACGCGGATCGCCGAGGCGGCCGACCATCTCAGCAGGAATGTGGTGACGGCACGCGGCCTCGAGACGTCGTTCTTCGAACGGGCGGACGGGGCGGAGGTCACGGCGCTGCAGCCGCGCCCGCCGGTGGCCATCCGCGATGAAGCCGATCCGCGGCTGGCGCTCGAAATGATGATCAGCCTGCTCGACCGGGCGACGCCGATCGAAAGCGGGCGGGCGGCGTGACGGACGAGGGCGGCGGCGCGCCGGCGGAGCAGCGCGTGGCGGTCAAGACCGAAATCGTGGTGATCGGCGCGGGGCAGGCGGGACTGAGCTCGGCGTATCATCTCAAGCGACGCGGCGTTACCGCAGGACGCGGCTTCGTGGTCCTCGACCAGAACCCGATTCCGGGCGGCGCGTGGCAGCATCGCTGGCCGTCGCTGACGCTGAGCACGGTCAACCGTATCCACGACCTGCCGGGGCTGAGCTTTGCCGAAGCGGTGCCCGCGGCGGGCGACGATGTGGAGGCTGCGGTGGCGGTGCCGCGCTATTTTGCGGAGTACGAGAGCCGGTTCGGGCTGCCAGTCTACCGGCCGGTGACCGTGAGAGTGGTGTGCGAACGTGGCGGGCGGTTCCGCATCGAGACCGACCGCGAGACGTTCTCCGCGCGCGGCCTCATCAATGCAACGGGGACATGGGAGACGCCGTACGTTCCGGACTATCCTGGCCATGAGCTGTTCAGGGGGCGACAGCTTCACACGCACGACTACCGGACGGCGGCGGAATTCGCGGGGCAGCACGTGCTGATCGTCGGCGGCGGGATCTCGGCGATCCAGTTGCTCGATGAAATCTCCAAGGTCGCCAGGACCAGTTGGGCGACACGCACCCCGCCGCGCTGGCGCGAGGGGCCGTTCGACCAGGAGGCGGGGCGGGCCGCGGTGCGCCTGGTGGAAGAGCGGGTGCGTGCGGGCCTGCCGCCCAACGCCGTCGTGTCGGTGACCGGACTGCCGGTGAACGAGCGGACCGAAGCGATGCGGGCACGTGGCGTGCTGGAGCGGCGGCCGATGTTCAGAGAGATCACCGAGACCGGCGTGCGCTGGCCCGACGGGCGCGAACTCGCGGTAGATGTGATTCTCTGGTGCACGGGCTTCCGGTCATCGCTCGATCATCTGGCGCCGCTGCTGCTGCGTGAACCGAGCGGCGGCATCGCGATGGGCGGGCGGCTGGCGACACAGGTGGTCAAGCAGCCGCGGGTGCATCTGGTCGGCTACGGGCCATCGGCGTCGACGGTGGGCGCCAACCGCGCCGGGGCGGCGGCAGCGAGCGAGCTTATGGAAACGCTTGGGATAGCCCCAAAGATCAGCGCCTGATCCAGGCGGATGTGCCGTCGCCGGTTTCGACGCGCAGCCAGTTGCCGCGGACTTCGGCGATGCGAACTTCGTCACCCGGCTCGAAGGTGAAGATCGACTGCGAGGAGTCGGACGGACGCGCATAGGCCTCGAGTTCGGAACCGATATGCGCGGTGCGATCGACGAGGTCGGAGGGATCGGCACCGCGAACGACGGCACGGGTCGTGCTCGCGACCTTGGGCGCCGGGGCAGGAGTGTCGGTCGACGGTGAAACCGTATTCGCCGGCGCGTTACCGCCACCATTGGCGAGGTAGGTCGAATACACCCAACCGGTACGGCCATCACTGAGAGTCACCTGAGCCCAGCCACCCGACTTGCTCGCAACCGTGACCTGATCACCCGGCTGCAGGACGCCGATCGTGCCATTCGACGACGACGGACCGGAGCGCAAATTGACCGCGCTGGAGCCGACATGATCGACGATGCCGGACGGCGCAGGCGGTTCGATGGATGAGGGGGCTGCAATCGCCGTCGGCGGCGTCGCGGCCGGCTCGACGGCGGCGACGGTTTCCACCGACGCGGCAGGCTGCGCGGGCGGCGCGACTTCGGCATCGAGGCGGCGGAGCAGATCGGGGTTCGGCGTGACGGCGCTGGCCACGGGCCTGGGCGCCTGAACATCGGCAAGCTTTGCCGTGCCACTGCCCGGAATCATTGCCAGAGCAACGGCGCCCGCGGCGACGGCTCCAAAAGCAACGAAAAGAATCGGACGATGACGCATATGACCAAGTTCTCCTTGGGCATCTTAAGTCCCTGAGCAGTCCATGGTTCCAGAAAAGATTGCGTGATCTGCCGGGAACGTTAATCAGGCATCGGCGCCGGCGCTCAATTCACCCCAATCGAATTCACTCTCGAGCGCGCGATAGGCTTCGTCGCCGATCTCCCCGGAGTGCCAGAGCTCGTTGGCACGCCGGCGGGCGGCCGCAAGGGCGGCGCGACGGATGTCGTTGCCGGGAAGCTCGTCGAGATCTGCCGCCGCCTGTTCGTTCGCCGAGGTTTCGATTGCCGCGGTGAATTCCTCCCGCAGGAGCCTCGCTTCATCCGACTCATCGCCGTCGATGGCGGCCAGGCCGGCCTTCAACGCCTCAGCGCGCGCGCGGCGGATTTCGACCGCGACGGGATCAGGCGCATCGAGGCGCAGCAGGGCGATCAACGGACGGAGCGTCAGGCCCTGCATGACGAGGGTCCCGAAGACGACGGCAAAGGCGCAGAGCAAGATCAGGTCGCGATAGGGGAACGGCGAGCCGTCGGGCAGCGTGTTCGGCACGGCGAAGGCAGCGGCGAGGGTGACGATGCCACGCATGCCGGCCCAGGAGATGACCAGCCCGCCGGTGTAGGAGGGGCGGGCAGGACCACCGTCTTCGCCGATCTCGGTGGGGCCTGCCACGCGAAACACGGTGCTGTAGGCCATCACCCAGCAGATGCGCGCGACGATCGCGGTGAGCAGCACCACGACGGCGATGAAGATGGCGTTGGAGAGGTTGCTGGTTTCGAGACGGCCGAGGATGGGGCGCAGTTGCATGCCGATCAGCACGAAGGCCAGGGCGTTGAGGACGAAGGTGACGGCGGCCCACACCGCGTTGGTGGGGATGCGGACTTGCGGCGGTGTCGAGAGGCGTGTCGAACTCCGCGCGCCGGCAATGGCAAAGGCGACGATGGTCAGCACGCCGGAAAGGCCGACGCGATCGGCGAGAATCCATACGCCGAAGGTGCCGACGAACTGCACGATGATGGCAATAGGCACATCGCGAATGGAGGCGATAAGACGGATCAGAAGGCGCGAGAGCAGGATGCCGACGGCGATGCTGCCGACGATGACGGCGATGGCCGTGGGCACGATGCCGGCGATCGTGAGGTTGCCGGCGACGGCGGCGCCGATGGCGAGGCGATAGACGAGCAGGGCGGACGCATCGTTCACGAGACTCTCGCCTTCGAGAATGGTGCGGATGCGGTGCGGCAGCTTGATCTGGCGCATGACGGCGGTGGCCGCCGCGGCGTCGGGTGGCGCGACAATGGCGCCGAGCGCGACGGCGATGCTCCACGGCATGTCCGGAATGAGCCAGCGGGCCACGAGCGCGACCGCCGCGGTGGTCACTCCGACCGCCGCGACCGCGAGGCCGGCGACCGGCACCCAATTGCGCTTCAGGTCACGCAGCGAGAAATCGTACGCGGCATCGAGCAGCACCGGCGCGACGAACAGAGTGAGCGCGAGTTGCGGATCGAGCGTCCAGGTCGGGCTCATCGGCAGCAGGGCGACCGCGGCGCCGCCGACGGCGAGCAGCGAGGGATAGGGCAGGCCGATACGGCGGGCGAGCATCGACAGCAACGCCGCGCCGAACATGAGGCCGATGACCCACTCGAAGACGTCCATGTGGCGTGCCTCCTGGGGCCGCAGGGTGCACGATGCGCGGGCGACGAGGCAAGGCAGCCGCGGCGGCAGACCGCCCCTCCCGGCCTGGATCGCAAAGCAGTCCGTCGCGTAGGTGTCCGCTATGATCTGAAGTCTTTGGCGGGTATCTGGCAAAAAGAGTCCGCCCAAATCGGTGATATCGATCCTGCACCCTTTGGAGCGGCTCACTTCCAAAGGCGACGCAAATTCGCGGATCGTGGGAACGCCCGTTAGGGCCTGTTGACGCCTGCGGGCGCAGTCGCCATGATATATCCGCAATTTGCGTATAGGTAAACGCGTGGCACCCGATGAGATCGGCATTGTCGTGTACTGGGAGGATTCGGAAGACCCTATCTTCCTAGTCGAGGTCATAACACCGAACGGGAGCCTGGAATTATTGGGCGAGTTCGAAATCGGCGAACGCAATCTCGTTATTCGGAGAGCGCATCTGGGCGGCGATCCGTCCAAAAAATGGGGTTGGACAATGCTGCGCCAACTTGGACGAGCAATAGCGGAGAAGCTTGATGTCGACGAAATCGAAATTCATGGAGCGGTTCGGTCAACAGGTGCGAACCCGGGACGTAAACCGCGTGTCCTCCGGTTCCCCCGTTCGGATGAGCCTCAGCCACGCCCCGGCAGCAAACACTCCTGAG
>DATMTK010000226.1:0-3713 GCA_035564755.1 Devosia sp.
CCCTGGCGCGCAAGCGCTTTGCCCGTCGGTTCAGCACCCCGAGAAGGTCACCGGATGGGTCCAGCCGGGCGGGCGCTGGCGCACGTCGATATGGACGAAACCCTGGCCCGGATAGCAGCCCATGCCGCCCACCAGCGGATCGCGGTAGGCAAAGGCGATGAGCTGGCCCTTGTCGACGCCGGGGATGAAGATATCGGCTGCCATGCACTTCATGTGGTAGCTGTCTTCCTTGCCGCCGACGTCGGCGTTGTGCCACGGGTTTCGATAGCCCGAGGTCACCACGACGTGGCGGCCGAAATGGCTCTCGATGCTCCAGATGGCGAGCCTCAGATTGGGCGCGAAGCAGAATGTGCTGACGCCGGAGTTGGCGACATAGGTGCCGAAGTCGAGCCGGTAGCCGGCGTAGAGATTGGCCGGCGAGATGGCGCATGCACTCAGGGTTACGAGGCACACCAGCCCGCTCAACAGTCGCCGCATGCCGCGCTCCGAACATCCGCCGGAATGGGCGGCGGTCGGAACAATCTTAGGCAGTCTCGGTGAAGCGGCGGCTAAGCCGGCTGGTTAGCGGTTTCTTAAGGCCCCGGCCGATCGATCCGAACCCGCCTCGTTCGGCCGACCGAAGTTCCTTCGTGCTCGCGCCGGTCGGATACGAACCCTGCTCGATAGGGCGATGACGGGTGGCCTCACCACACGCCGGTATTGGGCATCGAGGCCCAGGGCTCCTGCGGCGGCAGAGTGCCGTTCTGGATCAGTTCGACCGAGATGTTGTCGGGCGAGCGGACGAAGGCCATGTGCCCGTCGCGTGGCGGCCGGTTGATGGTCACCCCAAGATCCATCAGATGCTTGCACAGGGCGTAGATATCGTCGGTACGGTAGGCGAGGTGGCCGAAGTTGCGGCCGCCGGCATAGACCTCGGGGTCCCAGTTGTAGGTCAGCTCGACCTGCGCGTCGTCGTCACCGGGCGCCGCGAGGAAGACCAGCGTGTAGCGGCCCTTCTCGTTGTCGCTGCGGCGCACTTCGCGCAGTCCGAGTCCATCGCAGTAGAAGCGCTTGCTCGCGTCGATGTCGGTGACGCGCACCATCGTATGCAGATACTTCATTGTCCCACTCCCATGCTGGAAGGATAGCCTCCGCGCCGCTGAGCCTTCATTGCAACAGTGTTGTGAATTGGCATCGGCGCTGCCCAAGAAAGTCGCAAGGACTCCTTAACTTTTGAATCTGAATCGGCCAAGGTGAGTCTATTGACTGCGTACCGGGGTTGCGTCCCGGCAAGTGCAAAGAGGCGTTTGGGGGCATGGCGGCTAAACTTCCGGCCGGAGGCGACAAGCCCGGACTGCGTCCGCTCGATAGCGCGACGCCCGTTGTAGACTCTGCCCATCTCGACGTCATCGAAATTTCAGGTGCCATCAAGTGGTTCGATGTGGCCAAGGGGTTTGGCTTCATCGTTCCGGATGATGGCCGTCCCGATGTGCTGCTGCACGTGACCTGCCTCCGTCGCGACGGCTATCAGACTGCTTACGAGGGGGCTCGCGTCGTCGTCGAGGCGCTGAACCGCCCGGGTGGCCTGCAGGCCTTCCGCATCTTGTCGATGGACGAGTCGACGGCACGCCATCCGGCACAGATGCCGGCGCCACGCACCCACGTCACGGTCGAGCCGACGAGCAAGCTCGAGCGGCTCGAGGTGAAGTGGTTCAACCGCATTCGCGGCTTCGGTTTCCTCTCGGCCGGCGAGGGCGCGCCCGACGTCTTCGTGCATATGGAGACGCTACGCCGCTTCGGCATCACCGAGCTCCGTCCGGGCCAGTACGTGCTCGTCCGATACGGCACCGGCCCCAAGGGCCTGATGGTTGCCGAGATCCGGCCCGATGGTTGGGGCGACGCTCCGTCATCGCATTAAGCGACTGATTCCATGAGCATTTTGTCGATCCTTCGTACGGCTTTCCGGGCCGCGCGGCTGGCTGCCGCGCTGCTGCTCGTGACGGTTGCAGCGGCCTGCAGCGCCGACAACCATGCTGTGTTCCATACCGCGAAAGGCGACTTCAGCTTCACCGTCGAGATCGCCGATACCGAGGCCGAGCGCGAGAAGGGCTTGATGTTCCGCACCTCGCTCGCGCCTGATGCTGGAATGCTGTTCGACTATCACCAGGAGCAGGACGCGGCGTTCTGGATGCAGAACACGCTGATCCCGCTCGACATGATCTTCATTTCGGCCGACGGCATCGTGAAGTCGATCCACGTCAATGCCCGGCCGATGGATACGACGCCCATTCCCTCCGGGGGCCCGATCCGTTTCGTGATGGAGATCGCGGGCGGCCGGTCGGTCGAGATCGGCCTCAAGGTCGGTGACAGGTTCGAGAATTCGCGCGTGGGCACATCGAACTAGAAATTTGTCTCTGTCCGATCGATCCCAAACGGGCTTGCTCAACCCACCGCCGGGGCTAAAGCCGGCTCAGCACCATGCAGTCGAAGATCGCCCACAAATGGCAGATCGATCCGGCGACGACGAAGATGTGCCACAGCACATTCTGGAACTTGAGCCGCTCCCAGACGTGGAAGATGATGCCGGCCGAATAGGTGATACCGCCGGCGACCAGCAGCCAGAACGCCACCGGGGGGAGCACCGTCGCCAGCGTCTGGAAGACGAGAACGCCGCTCCAGCCGATGGCGAGATAGAGCACCAGCGCCATGCGCCCGAAACGCTGTGGTACGATAAGCTTGAGGGCGACCCCGACCAGCGCTGCGCCCCAGACCAGCACCGTCAGCAATTGCCCGTCGCGGGTGCCGCCGAGGATGGCCAGGAACGGGGTGTAGGTTCCGGCGATGAACAGGAAGATGGCCGCCTGGTCGAGCCGGGCCATGACCTTCTTGAAGCCGGACACCGGCGCCAGGTTGAAGGCAAGAGATACGCCCAGCACCAGCAGCAGGGTCACCAGGTAGACGATGATGGCGGGAAGTTCCGGCCGGGCCGTGCCGATCGCGGCAAAAACGATGAGCACGGTGCCCAGGCTGATGGCGAAGGCGATGCCGATGCCGTGCACGATGCCGTCGGCGACCAGTTCGGCCACCGAAAACGGCCTGGCTTTGTGCCACCAGGGCCGAACCTCAGCATAATGGGCCGGGCTCTTCACCGCGCAATCCTCCTCGCCTTCACTCTGACAGCAACGAGACGAATGTGGCTTAACGTCGGCGACAATCGTTTCGCGTTATGAACGAACCGGCAAGCCAGGCCGTTGAGCCCAAGGATTTGTTAGGAGATGCCAATGGGCGAACCGCTCTTGCCGATCGTCGCCGAAATTACCGTCGACCGCCCGATTGAGCGCGTCTGGGACGTCCTGGTCGGTGCCGCGACCCTGCCCAAATGGCTCGGCGCGATGGATTATCATCCGAAGGTGGGAACGACCTTCTTCATACAAGAGGATCCGGAAAGAAGGGCGGCCGGCGATACCGGCGGCGCGACGCATTGCGACATCAAGCTGATGCAACCGCCGCATAGATTCAACTTCACCTGGTATGTCCCTGGCACGCCTGAGACTTTGGTCCAGTTCGGTCTTGATACCGAAGCAGCATCGGGCACAATGGTCCGGCTGATGCACGATGGCTGGGACGATTTCGAACGTGAGGCGATCGGAGATTTCTACGATCAGCTTGCCCGCGGGTGGCAGAACACTGTGCTGCCCGCCCTGAAGCGCATGGCGGAGCAGAGCTGACGCCGC
>DATMTK010000227.1:0-11751 GCA_035564755.1 Devosia sp.
TCTGGTCCTTGAGGATCGCAGAGATTTCCGCGGCTTTGATGTCCATTATCCGACCTCTTTCATGGCGACCTTGATCGCCGATAGTTTGGTTTTGAGTGAGCTGTCGATCATCTGCGAGCCGACTTTGACCTGAAGGCCTCCAATCAGCGAGGGATCGACATGTTCGGTGAGCGTCACGGTCTTGCCGAGCTTCTGCTTGAGCGCCGCGGCGAGGGAGGCGCGCTGCGCCGCGCTGAGCGCGGTGGCCGAGGTGACGTCGGCGGTGGCCTCGCCGCGGCCCTGCGCAACCAGCGCCTTGTAGGCACGGATGATCGCCGGCAGCGCGAACAACCGGCCGTTGCGGGCGACGACGCCCAGGAAATTGGCAACGGTGGTATTAAGCTTGACCTGCTTCAGGATTGCCTTGAGCGCCGTCGACTTCTCGTCCGCGCTGATCACCGGCGAGCGCAGGAAGCGGCGGAAATCGTCGCTTTCGCCGGCCAGCTTCGACACGTCGGCAAGGCTCGATTCGACCGCGTCGACCGAACCTTCGGATTGGCTCAGCTCATAGAGCGCCGCCGCATATGGCCGCGCGATCTGGGTCAGCACCGAATTCTGCTCTGCCAATGCCGCTCCACCCCTGTTGCTGGTGGCGTCCAAACCCCGGGGAACGGGGCGCTTGCCGACGCTCGGAAGGCTTTGGGGCAAGCCCATGCCCCCGAAAACCGCGCCCCCTCTAACATGTGGACCAAAGAGTCCGCAAGGCGCGCAGGACGGCCTTTTTGGCCTGCTTTGTCGCAGTTGGAGGAGCGCCGTCAGCCCGCGGCGGTATGAGCCGGCTCCGGCACGGCGTCCGGCCGGATTTCGCGGTTGCGCAAGAGGAACGCCCCCAGCTCCGATGCGGAGGCCGGGCGCCCGTAGAGATAGCCCTGGACATGGTCGCATCCGAGCGTGACCAGCACCCTGGCCTGCCGTTCGGTTTCGATGCCCTCGGCTGTGATGGTCATATCCAGCTTGTGGCCGAGCACGATGATCGTATCGAGGATCTCGCGCGCCCGCTTTTCATCCGTCTCGAGCGCCGTCACGAACGACCGGTCGATCTTGAGCTTGTCGAAACGGAACTGCCACAGATAGCCCAGGCTCGAATAGCCGGTGCCGAAATCGTCCATGGCGATGGAAACGCCCAGCGCCTTGATCTGAGCCAGTTGCGCGCCGACAGGCCCGGCATTGTCAATGAGCATCGACTCGGTGACTTCGAGCTCGAGCTGCGATGGCTTGAGACCGCTGTCGCGGAGTGCCGCCTGCACATGGTCGATCAGTTGGCCATCGGAGAACTGCCGGACCGAGAGGTTGACGGCGACAAACAGCTCCGCCGGCCAGTCCGCAGCCACCTGCGTCGCGCGCTCGAGGACCCACGCGCCGATCTCGTTGATCAGCCCCATCGCCTCGGCCACCGGAATGAATTCGGCCGGCGGAATCAGGCCTCCCTTGCCGTCCGGAAGGCGAAGCAGCGCCTCGAACCCGGCACATCGGCCACTCTGGGCATGCAGCAGGGGCTGGAAATGGAGCTCGAAAGTCTTGTTGAAGACCGCATCCCTGAGGCGTGTTTCCAGCAGCCGCCGGGCCGCCATTTTGGTCTCCACCTCAGCCGAAAAGCGCCGGAATGTGTTCCGGCCGTCCACCTTGGCCTGGTAGAGCGCCACGTCGGCCCGGTGCATCACGGCGCTGAGATCGTCGCCCGGCTCGACGTCGTAGACGCCGGCACTGAGTGTGCCCGAAATGGTCCTTCCGGTATGGCTGATGGGCTCGAGCATGGCGGCCATCACCGCCTCGACATAGGCCACGACCTCCTCGCCGGACCGGCCGGCGAGTGCCACCGTGAACTCGTCCCCGCCCGGCCGTGCAGCAATGTCGGCCGCGCCGGTGGGGCCGGCAATGCAACGCGCCGCATGGCGCAGGACCTCGTCGCCCGCCGCCGGTCCGTAGGTCTCGTTGATCGCCTTGAAGTCGTCGATGTCGAAAAACACCACCGCGAGGCGCTCGCCGCGCTGGCCGAGCCTCGTGTCGAGCCGCTCGGTAAAGGTGGCGCGGTTGAGCAAACCGGTGACCGTGTCGTGGTGCGCGAGGAAATCGACGCGCTGCCGCGCCTCGCGCGCCTGTCGGCTGCGAAACAGGAACGCCAGCGTCGGCAGGCCGAAGGCCAGCGCCGCAATGACGGCAAGGCCGATGGCCAGCATGGCGAACGTGGTCCGCAGCAGGCTCGCGGTGCGGGTCTGGTCGATATAGACCTCAACCACGCCGTGCGTCGCATGGCTCGCATCCTCGATCGGCACGTAGGCCTCGACGTAGAGCGGCGGTTGACCCGGCACGGCGCTGTGCACTTCGATGCTTGGCACATGCGTCAGGAGGACTGCCGCGGCGGTATCGTTGCGATCCGGCGACTCCGCGTCATGGTCTTCGTCGGCTTCCGCTTCATTGTCGGAAACAAGGACTTGCTTGGCGGCGGGGCTGTAGAGCTTGAAGCGATAGACGTCGCCGACCTTCTGCGCCGTCTCGATGATGCCGTCCTGCGCCGGCGTCAGCTCGGCACCGGCCAGGAGCTGGTCGAGGCCGGGCATCGCCGAAAGGAAATAGTCCGTCCACTGGTGCGCTTTGTCTTCGGCATTGGCGACGACCGCGCGCTCGACCGCGAAATTGACGCCGAAATAGATGCCGCCGCCCAGGAGCAGCATGCCGAGGACGGCAATGGCGACAAGGCTGCGCGGCGAAAGCTGGGCGCGGGACACGGGCATGCGCCAAAGCCTGCGCGCGCTTCGTTAAATCCCGCTGAAATCCTAGGGTTAGTAAAAGCTCATCGGGTCGATATCGACTTGCACCCGCAGGTTGCCGTTCACCCGTTCGGCCGAATTGAGCCAGAACCGGACATAACCCGAAAGGTCGAAATCGCGGTTGCTCTGCGCCAGGAGCCGCACCCGGTGGCGGCCGCGCACCATGGCAACCGGCGCGTCGGCGGGACCGAACAGGCGCAGCCCCTCGGCCTGCGGCGCCGCGCTCAGCAGCTTGCGGGCAAACCCCATGGCGTCGTCGTGCTCGTTGGCCGAAACGATCAGCGCCGCGAGCCGCCCGAACGGGGGCAGGCCGCCGGCCGCCCGCACCTCGAGCTCATGCGCGTAGAACGCCTCGCGGTCCTGCCGCACCATCGCCTGCATCACCGGATGCGCCGGATGGTAGGTCTGCAGGAACGCCCGCCCGGACTTGCTGGCGCGCCCGGCCCGGCCCGTCACCTGCGTCAGGATCTGGAAGGTCTTTTCAGCGGCCCGCGGGTCGCCATGCGCGAGCCCCAGATCGGCGTCGAGCACGCCGACCAGCGTCAGTTTTTCGAAATGGTGGCCCTTGGCGACGAGCTGTGTGCCGATCACGAGGTCGTACTCGCCTTTCTCGATCTCGGCGAAACGGTCGCGCAACTGCGCGTTCGAGCCCATGTCGGAGCTGAGGATCACTGTGCGGGCCTCGGGAAAACGCGTCGCCGCTTCTTCCGCAATGCGCTCGATCCCCGGCCCGATCGGGATCAGCGAATCCTCGGTGCCGCATTCCGAGCAGACTTTCGGCCGCCGCTGCTCATGCCCGCAATGATGGCACATCAGGACGCCGCGGAAGCGGTGTTCGACCAGCCAGGCCGAGCAATCCGGACACTGGTACTGGTGCCCGCACGCCCGGCAGAGCGTCAGCGGCGCATAACCCCGGCGGTTGAGGAACAGCAGCACCTGCTCGCCCCGGTCGAGCGTCGAAAAGATCTCTCGCGCCAGCCGCGGCGCAATCCACTGCCCCTTCTCCGGCGGCTCCTCGCGCATGTCGATCGCGGTGATGTCCGGCATCGCCGCCTCGGCGAAGCGCGAGGTCAGCAGCACATGGCTGTAGCGGCCGGCATTGGCGTTGTTGCGCGACTCGACCGAGGGCGTCGCCGACGACAGGATGACCCGTGCCTCGGCAAATTTCGCCCGCACCACGGCCATGTCGCGCGCGTGGTAGTTGACCCCGTCCGACTGCTTGAAGGCACCGTCGTGCTCCTCGTCGAGCACGATCAGCCCGAGTTCGTGGAAGGGCAGGAACAACGCCGAGCGCGCGCCGACCACCGCGCGCACCGTGCCGTCATTGATGCCGCGCCAGGTGCGGGCGCGCTGGCCCGGCGTCATGTCCGAATGCCACTCGGCCGGCCGTGTGCCGAAACGCTTCGCGAAGCGGTCGAGGAAGGTGTGGGTGAGCGCGATCTCCGGCAGCAGCACCAGCGCCTGCCGCCCGGCGCGCAGCGTATCCGCCACCGCCTCGAAGAACACCTCGGTCTTGCCGCCGCCGGTGACGCCGTCGAGCAGCGCGACCCCGAACTTCTGCGGATCGAGCGCGCGAATCTGCCCGAGCGCCGCGCCCTGCTCCGGGCTCAGCGTCGGCGGCGCGGCCGCGGGATCGGGCGGCAGCACGATCGGCGGCGCCGGAATTTCGAGGCGCTCCAGCGCCCCGGCCCTCTCGAGCCCCTCGACCACCGCCGGCGAGACGCCGCTGGTCCCGACGATCGCCGTCTTCGCCCAGGCGAGCCCATCGGCCACCGTCTCGAGCACGCGGGCGCGTGACGGCGTCATCCGCTCGGGCGTTGTCCCGGTGCGGCGATAGGCGATCACCTGCCGCTCCGGCCCCAGCGCCTCGGACGAACGCAGCACCGAGCGCAGGACCAGCCCCGGCGGCGCCAGGGTGTAGCGGCTCACCCAGTCGACCGTCCGCAGCAGCTCTTCGCTGAGTGGCGGCACATCGTAGATGTGCTCGATGTCCTTGAGCCGGTTGTGGGCATAGTTGTCCTTGGGCGGCCCCCAGACCACGCCCAGCGTCAGCCGTCCGACCAGCGGCACCGCGACGATCGAGCCGCGCGTCACCGACATGCCGGGAGGGACCCGGTAGGAGTACGGTCCCTCCACCGAGACGCTCACCATTACCGCCACGATGTCGGAAAGCCGCGCGTCCATCTGTGCCTGCTTTGTTCACGTACAACATAGGAGGCGCAAGCTGATTCTTCGACCTTTTGAGATCGCGAGGCCTCAAACCACCCGCCGGGGACTTCCGCTTGCAAGTCAGTAGTTCACCCGTAAGGTCTGCCTATGGATCAAACGCTGAACACGACCTGTTGCATCGCCGGCGGCGGCCCCGCTGGAATCATGTTGGGCTATTTGCTGGCCCGCGCCGGCATCGACGTCACCGTGCTCGAAAAGCACGGCGACTTCTTCCGCGATTTCCGCGGCGACACCATTCATCCCTCGACCATGGAGCTGATGCACGAACTCGGCCTGCTCGATGAGTTCCTCAAGGTCCCGCACGACGAGGTGACGCACCTGTCGGCGCAGATCGGCTCGGATCACCTGACGATCGCCGACTTCACCCATATGCCCACGCACAGCAAGTTCATCGCGCTGATGCCGCAATGGGACTTCCTCGATTTCATCGCCAAGCACGGCAAAGCGCTGCCCAACTTCCACCTGCTGATGCACACCGAAGCCACCGGCCTCATCGAAGACGGCGGCCGCATTGCCGGCGTGCGCACCAGGGACGGCGGCAGCATCCGCGCTGCCCTGACCGTCGCCGCCGACGGACGCCATTCAATCTTGCGCGCCGCCGCCGGGCTGACGGTGGAGGATTTCGCCGCGCCGATGGATGTCCTGTGGTTCCGCATTTCGCGCCGCGCCGGCGACTCGCCCGAGACCTTCGGCCATGTCGAAGCTGGGCACATGATGATCATGCTCAACCGCCAGAGCTACTGGCAATGCGCCGTGATCATCCGCAAGGGCAGCGCCGCGGCCCTGCAGCAGGACCCGATCGAAGCCTTCCGCCAGAGCGTGGTCGGCATCTCCCCGTTCCTTGCCGACCGCATCGGCGAGATCAGGAGCTGGGACGATGTGAAGCTGCTGACCGTGACCATCGACCGCCTGACCCGCTGGCACCGGCCGGGCTTTCTCGCTATCGGCGATGCGGCGCACGCGATGTCGCCCATCGGCGGCGTGGGCATCAACCTCGCGATCCAGGATGCCGTCGCCGCCGCCAACGCGCTGAGCGGCCCGCTGAAGCGCGGTCCGGTCGACGAATCGGTCCTCGCCGCCATCGAGCAGCGCCGCACCTTCCCCACCAAAGTCACGCAGGGCATCCAGATCGCCATCCAGAAACGCCTGATCGATCCGGTGCTGAGCAGCACCAGGCCGCTGCGGGCGCCGGGCATCCTGCGTTTCCTCGCCGGTATCCCCGCGCTGCGCTTCATTCCCGCCTACATCGTGGGCGTCGGCGTCCGCCCCGAGCATGTGCGACTGCAGTAGATGGCGGTCGGCGACACCATCCACGTCCACGACAAGATGCAGCGCGGCTACAGCTACAGGCTCGAGGCCGTCGCCGGCCGCGGTTTCGCCTCCGGCTTCAATCCGGCGCTGACGCCCGCCGAGATGCTCAAGCTCGGGGTGTTCGAGGGCAAATACTGCAACGACTGCCGCGCCGAGTTCCCGGCCTCGTGGTTCAAGGACGCCAGGCTCAGCGACGAGCCTGATCCTTCTATCAACTGCTTCGGCATCAAGAGCCGGCAGCCGCTTTCCGTGTGGCGGCAGAAGGGCTGGATCATCGGGCCCGATCCGCGGGGCTGGTTCCAATGGTATTGCCGCTACTATCTCGGGCGGCGCCTTTCCGGCGTCGACGACAGGCAGATCAGGCGCTGGAAGAGCTTTGCCCGCCACGCCGGCCAGATCCGCGCCAATTGCGAGCCGCACGATCTGAGCTGTCGTCCGCGCCAGCGCCAGGCGCTGCTGCAATGGGCCTACGACCCCTTCATCTAGCTAGATCATCTCCAGGCCGTGCTTGCGCCTGGGCGGCGGAAACGCCGCATCGAGCGCCTGCCGGTCGGTGTCGCTGAGCACGATGTCGGCCGCCGCCGCGTTCTCCCGCACATGTTCGAGCGATGTGGCCTTCGGGATCGAGATCACGTCGGACCTGAGCAGCGTGAAGGCAAGCGCGATCTGCACCGCGGTCGCCCCGTGCGCTTTGGCGATCCGCTCGAGCGCCGCATTGCGGGCGAGCCGGCCCTGCTCCACCGGCGAGTAGGCCATGATCGGCACATGCCGCTCAGCCAGCCAAGGGAAGAGATCGAACTCAACGCCGCGGCGCGTGAGATTGTAGAGCACCTGGTTCGCCGCGACATTGCTGCCGCCGGCGGCGAGCACGCCCTCCATGTCGGCGACATCGAAGTTCGACACGCCCCAGTGCCGCACCTTGCCGTCGCGACGAAGCGTTTCGAACGCCGCTACAGTCTCGCTCAGCGGATGGTTGCTCGGCCAGTGCAGCAGGTAAAGGTCGATGCGGTCCGTCCCCAGCCGCTTGAGACTGCGCTCGCAGGCCGCGATGGCACCCGACCGGCTGGCATTGTGCGGCCACACCTTGCTGACGAGGACCACCTCGTCGCGCCGCCCGGCGATCGCCTCGCCCACCATGTCCTCGGCGCCGCCATCGCCGTACATCTCGGCGGTGTCGATCAGCGTCATGCCCAAATCGAGCCCGAGCTGCAGCGCCCTGATCTCGTCGCCTCGGCGTCGGGCGCTCTCGCCCATCTTCCAGGTGCCCTGCCCGAGCGCCGGCACAGTCTCGCCCGAGGGCAGCCGCACCCGCCCGATCGGCATCAGAAATTGCCCTTGAGACCGGCCGTGATGCTCGCCACATCGAGCTCGGCGCCGCCACGCCAGTCACTTTGGAGGTACGACTGGTTGTTGGAAATGTAGGAGTAGGTGGTGGGCGTGTGTGCCGAAAAGACCTTCTCATACGACGCATCGAAATACGCCCCGAGATGGTCGGAAATGTCGTAGCCGAGCTTTGCGTCTACAGAGAGCAGTTGCCCATACGTCAGGTCGTCGACGATATAGAACGGCGGTATGCGCAGATAGTGATGATCGGTGCTGCTTGCGCCCACGAGGAGGCCAGCCTTGCTGTCAACTTCGAGGTTCCACGGGCCATCATTGACCGTGGCATCGATGCCGGCGAACACTGTCGGTAGTTGCTGGCGATATCGTACTGCCGCAACATCGGGGATCGTGCCGACGTCGTTGCGGTAGCCGCCATCACTGTAGATGAAGGTGCCGCCAGTGGCCGTCCACTCGACGTCGGTATATTGGAAGCCGCCGTTGACGTTCACCGTCAGCGCGCCATTGATCGGTAGGTCGCGGCCCAACGCCAGCGAACCGTTGAGATACCAATCGAGGCTGGTATTGGGGCTGATCGATCGGTGGCTCCAGTCGTTCATGCCGTAGCCGGTATTGTAGGGCGGAATCCAGTCGTAATCGGTCATCATGCTGTCGCCCATCAGCGCGGCGTCAACGTGGCCGCGCAGCGTCCAGGCATCTTGGAAGCGCAGCTTGACGTCGACATTGGCGATCGGCGCTGTGCTCTGCCACACCAGCAGACTGAGATTGTCTGTACTGCTCGGATCGTTGTAGACGTGCTCGTTCGCGGTAATGCTGGCCACGCCAATGCTGCCGCGTAGAACGAAGTTCGCATTCGGATCCGCGGCGCTCTGGTCGTCGTCCGACAGGAACTGCAAATTGTCCGGATCGAAGATCAGCCGCTCGCGGGCCACCGCGGGGGTTGCCGTTCCAGCCAATAATGCGACGATCAACAGGCTTTGGCGATTGAACATGGCTACGCAACATCCACTGGAAATATGCGTAAGTAGGCCAGTTTATGGTTAACAATTGGCTAGGGGCCGGGGACTAGGCTGTCACAATGACCTCAACCGCCTTCCTCGCCGACGACAACGTCCGTGCCCAGATCGCCCTGTGGCAGCGCGACCTCGGCAGCGTCCGCCGGCTCGCGCCAAGAACCCTCGAGGCCTATGGGCGCGACCTCGGCCAGTTCGTCGAATTCCTTGCCGGCCACACCGGCGGCGCGGTCTCGTTCGCAACCCTGGGCGAGATGCGCCCAGCCGACCTGCGCGCCTTCATGGCGCGGCGCCGCGAGGACGGCATCGAGCCGCGCTCGCTTGCCCGCTCGCTCTCGGCGATCAAGAGTTTCTTCCGCTTCCTCGAACGGGAAGGACTCTTCTCGACCGAGGCGCTCAACACCATCCGCACGCCGCGCGCCAGGAAATCGCTGCCCAAGGCCCTGACCGTGCTCGAGGCCAAGGCGACCATCGCCACCACCGGCGAGCTCGAAGATCGCCCCTGGGTCGCCGCCCGCGACATCGCCGTGCTCTCGCTCTGCTACGGCGCTGGCCTCCGCATCTCCGAAGCCCTGTCGCTCAGCCGCGCCGATCTCGAGTCGCAAACCCTGCGGGTCACCGGCAAGGGCGGCAAGACCCGCATGGTACCGCTCATCGAGCCGGTGCGGCAGGCGGTCGAGGCCTATATTGGGCTGTGTCCATTCAAGCTCGGGCCGAGCCAGCCCGTGTTCCGCGGCGTCAAAGGCGGCGTGCTGTCGCCGCGGCTGATCCAGATGCGGATGGCGCACCTGCGCGGCGCGCTCGGCCTGCCGCCCTCGGCGACGCCGCACGCGCTGCGCCATTCCTTCGCCACCCACCTGCTCGGCCGCGGCGGCGATCTGCGCGCCATCCAGGAGCTGCTCGGCCACGCCTCGCTGTCGACCACGCAAATCTACACCGCCGTCGACACCGACCGCCTGCTCGATGCCTACCGCGCCGCGCATCCGCGCGGTTGACGCCATCCGCCCCCAGGCGTATCCAGCGCCCGTGGCCGCGCGCATCCTCATTATTGGTAAACTTATTATCGGTTCCTCCGGGACCGGTTCGCGCGGCATTTGATCCAGCAACCGGCCCCGCCATCAGGCGCGGGCGACCGGTGATCAGAGGCGGGGCACAAAGAGACCCCGATGACCACCGACAGCACCATCGCCAAGCCCGCCCCCGCCGTCAGCCTGCAGGCGCTGGGGATTTTCCTCGCGCTGCTCGGCGCCGCGCTGTTTGCGACCAAGGGCATCATCATCAAGCTGGCGCTGGCCGACAATATCGACACGCTCACCACCCTCGCCTGGCGGCAGATCATGGCGGTGCCGGTGTTCGTCACCGTGGGTATCCTAGGCTACATGCGCAAGCGCCGCGACGCGCCCGCCGGCGCCGCGCCGATCCTCGATGCCAAAACGTTGTTCCAGGCGCTCGGCGTCGGCATGCTCGGCTACTATGTCGCGAGCCTGCTCGACTTTTCGGCTCTCACCTACATCACCGCCCAGCTCGACCGCCTGATCCTTCTGACCTATCCGTTCTTCGTCGTCGCTTTCGGGCTGCTGTTCTTCCGGCGCAAGGTTACCTGGCTGATGGGCGTGTCGCTGATCGTCAGCTATGCCGGTATCGTCATCATCTTCGCCCGCGATTTCTCGGTCGAGGGCGACAACGTCGTCCTCGGCTCATTGCTCGTTTTCGGCTCGGCGTTTGCCTATGCCGGCTACCAGGTGCTGGCCAAGCCCCTGATCGACAGGCTCGGTGCGCAACTCTTCACCTCGATCGCCATGAGCGGCGCCGGCCCGGCGGTGCTCGTCCACTTCCTCGCCACCCATCCCGTCGGCGCCCTTGCCATCAACGGCCACGGGATTTGGCTGATGCTCGCCATCGGGCTCGTGGCGACGGTCGCGCCCGCCTACTGCATCTCGGCCGGCATCGGGCTCATCGGCCCCGAGCGAACCGCCATTATCGGCAACGTCTCGCCGCTGGTGACCGTCGCTCTGTCGATCGGCATCCTCGGCGAAGCCTTCACGGTGTGGCATGCCCTCGGCACCGCGCTGGTGCTGCTCGGCGTCTGGCTCTTCGGCCGCAAGGCAAGGCCGAAGCGGGCTTAGGCTTCGGGCGCGTCGTAGGCGGCGAGCATCGCATCGATCACCGCTTCGAGTGGAGTGAGGTCGTCCGTGTACGTCGACCAGAGGATGGCCCGATCGGCGCGATGGTAGGTGTGACGGAGGGCGTTCCCCAGATCGCCGACCTTTCGCCATGGGATGTCTGAGCCGTAGATCGTCTTCCAATCGTCCGGGATGTGCCGCGATGCTTCGCTGAGGATTTCGAGGAACCGTTCGAACGCCGCCCACGCGACCTCGTCGCTCCGGGCGTCTTCGAAGCTACGGCCCCGCAACAGATTGCGGATCGAGACGATGCTTTGCTTGACGTGACGGACTCGCAGAGCGCCAAGCCGAGACGTCATCAGAACACTTCGACCAGATCGCGCTGGATTTCCGAGGCAAATTCGGGCTCGATGCTTCGCCGCGTCACGATATTGGTCTCGAGCTCCAGTCGATCGCCGATGGTGTGGCTGACCCCGACCAGATCGAGGAGCGAAAACTTCCGGGTCTCGTCGATATCGATAATGAGATCGATGTCGCTGTCCGGCTTGTTGTCCGCGCGGGCCCGTGACCCGAAAAGGGCCAGATGCGTCACACCTTCGCTTTCGAGCTCGAGCCGAAGCTTCCTCAACTCTGCCAGCAACTGTTCGCGCGTCAGGTCCCGCATGGGCGCCACTATATATGAATCGCCCCGTCGCCGCACATCAGCGCGGCTTCGCGGATCGCTTCGCTGAGCGTCGGGTGCGGCGCCGTGGTGCGGGCGAGGTCCTCGGCCGACCCGCCGAACTCGAGCAGCACCGTCAGCGCTTCGATCATCTCCGACGCATTCTTGCCGATGATATGGGCACCGAGCACGCGGTCGGTCTCGACGTCGGCGAGGATTTTCACGAACCCCTGGGTCGCGAGCATCGCCTTGGCACGGCCGTTCGC
>DATMTK010000228.1:0-8249 GCA_035564755.1 Devosia sp.
CCAAAAGTCTACCCAAAAATTGCCCAGAGCCACCCAGATTCCAGCAGCTAACTAAACTCGCCAGTTCAACAATTGTGGGGTTGACATGCCGCAGCCCATCCGCTACCGTCGCCGCACCATGTGGCCATTTCAGGGGCGTCCCGTGAACGATCCAGCTACCTTCGAGGCTGCTCCGCCGCCGATTGAGCGCCGTTCTAACCGCGCCGAGCCGGCCCGCGACTTGGCCGCGATCGAATCCAAGCTCGTCAAGATCGAGCAAGAGGTCGAAAAGTGGCTCGGTGGTCGCGCGTCGCTCGTGTTGCGCCACGTTGCTGACCTGCGAAAGCTCCTGTGACGCCCGAGCTGCTGAACGCCGCCACCGGCTGCGGGCTGATGCGCGCCGAGCTATGGGCCGCGCCGATCACGGGGGCGATGGCGGCCTACGACGTCAACACCAAGTTCCGCCAGTGCGCCTTTCTCGCCCAGGTGGCGCACGAGAGCGGCCGGTTCATGTACGTCCGCGAGCTATGGGGGCCGACGCCCGCCCAGCTGCGCTACGAAGGCCGCGCCGACCTCGGAAACACGATTGCCGGCGACGGCTTCAAATACCGCGGCCGCGGGCTGATCCAAGTCACCGGCCGACACAACTACGCGTTGGCCAGCGAGGCGCTCGGTTTGGACCTGCTCACGCACCCGGAGCTGCTGGAAGACCCAGACAACGCCGCGCGCTCAGCCGGCTGGTTCTGGAAAGGCCACGGGCTCAACGAGCTGGCGGACCAGCAACTTTTCTCGGCGATTACGCGGCGGATCAACGGTGGCCTGAACGGCCTCGACGATCGTGCGGCGCTCTACCACCGCGCGCTGGCGGCTCTCTGATGATCGAACAACCGCCCGAGCACTGGTGGGTGTACCTGCGCGCTGCCGGCTACGCGCTGTTCGCTGCCGTCGCGGGGGCGCTCGGCTACGTCCTGCGCTCGATGGACTCCGGCATGCCGGTCACCTTCACGCGGACCTTCGTCGAGGCTCTGTCCGCGGGCTTCGTCGGCGTGGTGATGATGTGGATTTGCCAGGTGGCGGGGCTGTCGCCGCAGTGGACCGGCATCATCGTCGCGGTGAGCGGCTGGCTGGGCGCTAACGCGACTATCCAAGTGGTTCAAAGGCTGGTGTGGAACAAACTCGGGCTGAACCCGAAGGACGTCGACCATGACTCTCCTACGTAACGCGATGGGGTGGCTGGGGGGCCACGTCCGTCTCGCCATCGAGTATGCACTGATTGCCTTGCTCGTCAGCGTGAGTGGCTTCGCGCTCTGGCAATGGGGCCATTCGCAGCAGCAGGACGCTGAGCGGGCTGAGCTTTACGGCAAGTACCAGGCCGCCAACGTGGCGATCCAGGGCCTCGTGTCGGACAATCAGGCCCAAGACGCGGCCATCTCCGCCTTGAAGGAACTTCGCGCCAAGGACGCCAAGGCGATAACCGGGTTGCAGAAAGACGTGGCCCACGCTGACCGCCGATCGCTGTCAGTCAAGACCACGCTCGACCAGCTGGAGAAAAACAATGCGCGCGCCAAGACTCTGCTGGATATCGTTGTTGCTCCTGACGTTGGCTGCGTGCTCGACGGTCGAGCCTGCCCCCGTGGTGAGCCACCGCACGCAAGTTCAAGTGGAAAGACCCGGTGATGCGCTGTTGCAGCTTTGCGTCGCCGAGCCGCAGATCGTTACGCGCCGAGTGAAGGACATCCAGACCAATCGTGAAGCATGGCACACCAGTTACGACAAGTGCGCGGCGCGCGTCTGTCGGATCGTGCAGTGGTTCACCCCATCGACACAGTGCGATGCCGATACAGCCCCCGAAGCACAACCCGCGCCCGCCAAGAGCCGCTGAGGCGCCCAAGCCCCGAGTTCACGAGGCCCGCGGCTCCGCGCACTCCCGCGGTTACGGCCGGAAATGGCAGGCGGCTCGACTCGGCTACTTGCAGAAACATCCGCTCTGCGTGCATTGTCTGGCTCGCGGGCACGTTACTGCGGCGACGGTTGTCGACCATATCGTGCCGCACCGCGGAGATCCGGTATTGTTCTGGTCCTCGGAGACCAATTGGCAAGCCCTTTGCGCCACATGTCACAATACGGCTACCGCGAAATATGATGGCGGTTTCGGTAACGCCAGGAAAGAAGGGAAGCAGCACTGATGCCCGCGATCAAGAAAACCGCTGATATCCTCCAGCTCAACGGCAGCGCCGCGCACAACCGCGGCCGCTACGCCGACCGAGTGGATGGCGCAGTGACCGACGAGCGGCCGATCGGCGGGCCGCCCCCGCAGAACCTCATCACGTTCGACGAAGCGTGGGCCGAGATCATCGACATGTGCCCCGAGGGCGTGCTGCGGCACAGCGACCGGCTGTTCGTCGAGCAGGCCGCCCGGTTGCACATGTTCCTGCGCAATGTGGCCGCGATGGACGCGCTGGAGTACCGCTCGATCCCGCGCATGGAGGTCAAGTACATCAAGCAGTTCGAGAGCCTGATGGCCCGCTTGGGCGCCAGCCCGGCCGACCGCGGCAAGGTGACCGCCCCGAAGCCCAAGGCGCCGACCAGCGATTTTGATTGACGACACGAATGCCTTTGGAGGGTGAGATGGCTTACGGATATTGCGCATCGGAAAAGCTGCTCTTTCGTCGAGTTCGTGAGGCTCGGAGGCACTTGCAGCTCCCCGAGGTATTTGAGCGAGGCGCGCGAGCGATTGCCCGCAAAGCCCGCTGGCGCGTCTCGCTCGCCAGGAGCCCGGAGCGGGCCAAAGCATGCTGGAAGCAAGGCAACGATGAGGTCTGGGCGCTCATCTCTTTGATCGACCAGATGAACATAGCGGCGTTGCGGGAGCCCACCAGTGATTTTGATTGACCCATCGAAGTACCCACACTGCGCCGCAGCCCAAAGCTACGTTGCCGGCGTGCTCGACGGGTCGATCCTCGCGTGCGAGTGGATACGCCTCGCGTGCGAGCGCCACCAGCGCGACTTGAGCCGGGTCGAGGATGCTGACTGGCTCTACACCTACAATTTCGACCTGGCCGAGCGCGCCGCCCGGTTCGCCACGCGTTTCCCGCACGTCAAGGGCAAGTGGGCCGCCAAGCACGAGCTGTTCAAGCCGGAGCCCTGGCAGTGCTTTTGGTACTGCTCGATCTTCGGCTGGGTCAACAAGCTCACCGGCAAACGTCGTTTCCGCAAGGCGCGCGGCTACATCCCGCGCAAGAACGGCAAGTCGCTCATGGTCGCGCCGATCGGGCTCTACATGCTCACCGCTGACAACGAGCCAGGCGCCGAGGTCTTCAGCGGCGCCACCAACGAGAAGCAGGCGTGGGAAGTCTTCGGCCCGGCGAAGCAGATGGCAACGCTGCGGCCCGACTTCCGCGACCGCTTCGGCGTCCAGGTCAATGCCAAGAGCCTGACCGTGCCGGGCAGCATGGCGAAGTTCGAGCCGGTCATCGGCAAGCCCGGCGACGGCTCCAGTCCGCACTGCTCGATCACCGACGAATACCACGAGCACGTCACCGACGAGCAGCTCGCCACGATGGAGACGGGCATGGGCGCGCGCGAGCAGCCGCTCAGCATCGTGGTCAGCACCGCGGGCGACAACATCGCCGGTCCCTGCCGTGCCGACTGGCTGGAGTGCCAGAAAGTGCTGCAAGGCACGACGACCGACGAGACCTTGTTCTGCCTGATCTTCACGATCGACAAGGACATGGACTGGACGAGCGAAGCCGCGCTGCGCATGGCCAACCCCAATTACGGCGTCAGCGTTTCGGCCGAGTTTCTCCTCGCGCAGCAGCAGGATGCGATCAATAACCCGCGCAAGCAGGGCCACTTCAAGACCAAGCATTTGAACGTCTGGGTCCAAGCCCGCGACGCGTTCATTGATATGCTGAAGTGGCGCGCGTGCGCCGACGAGTCGCTCAGCCTCGACCAATACTGCGGCCGGCGCTGCTACCTCGGGTTGGACCTGGCCTCCAAGATCGACTTGTGCGCGCTGGAGCTGCTGTTCCCCGAGACCGACGGCACGTTCACCCGGTTCGGCAAGTATTACCTGCCGCGCGCGACGGTCGATTTGCCGCAGAACGAGCACTATCGCGAGTACGAGGCGCTGGGGCTGCTGACGGTCACCGAAGGCAACATCACCGACTACTCCCTGATCTTCGAGGACATTTGCGACCTGGCCAAGGCGTTCGAGCTTGCGGAAATTGCGTATGATCCGCACAATGCGACCATGCTGGTCACGGCGCTGACCGACGAGGGGTTGCCGGTAGTGGAGTTCGGGCCGACGGTGCTGAATTTCTCCGAGCCAATGAAACAGATCGAAGCGCTGATTCTGAATCTGCAGTTCCACCACAACGGGGACAAGGTGATGGAATGGGCCATGTCGAATGTCGTCGCCAAGGCGGACAGGAAGGACAACGTGTACCCGAACAAAGAGACCAATGAGAAGAAAATTGATCCCTTTGTCGCGCTGTGCATGGCGATGGGGCGGTGCATGGCCGGCGGCGAAAAGCCGGATGACTGGTCCGGTTTCCTCGCCGCCCCGGTGATCGGATGAACCCGGCCGTCTTCCTCGGATTGATCTTGGTGCTCGGCGCCGCGCTCATCGTCGCCGGCGTGGGCCTCCTGCTCGGCACCGCGTACGCGCTCATCACCGCCGGGGCGCAACTGCTCGGCCTCGCAATTTTCCTTCGCGGAGGCCGCCCGCATGGCGCTTAAAGACCCCTACATCCACTTTTTCGCCGGCATCGTGGGCGTGCTCGGCTACCTCGGCTCCGGCTGGTACCCTGGCGGCGCTCGGGATGGCATGGCGCCCTTTCGCTCCGTCGGCTCTGATGCCGGCGTGCAGGTCAGCCCCGGGGCCGCGCTCCAGCTGGCGCCGCTATTCGCCTGCGTGCGGCTTATCTCCGAGACGGTCGGCACATTGCCGCTGGAGCTGAAGCAGCCGGACGCCTCGGGCAAGATGGTCAAAGCGACCGGCAGCTCGACATACCGCATGCTGCGCTACTCGCCGAACGCGTACATGACGGCCGTCGAGTTCTGGGAAATGATGGTCGCCTCCCTCTGCCTCTGGGGCAACGCCTACGCCGTCAAGGTGCGGGTCGCCGGCAGGGTCGTCGCCTTCGACCCTCTCCGCCCCGAGTTCGTGACCGTGTACCGCGACATGGCTACCGGAGCGGTCCGCTACGCCTACCTGCGCGGCACCCAGCGGCAGGAGTTCCCAGCCGAGGACATTCTGCACGTCAAGGGTTTCGGCGTGGACGGCATGGTGGGCCTCTCCCCCGTGGCCCTGGCCCGGCAGACGGTTGGCCGCGCGGTAGCTACCGACCAGGCCAGCGGCAAGGTCTTCGGATCGGGCCTGTCGGCCGGCGGTTTCATCACTTACGAGAAGTCGTTTGCCACGCCGGAGCTGCGCGAGGACATCCGCAAGTCGATCGAGCAGTTCACCGGCAGCTCGAATGCCGGCAAGACGATGGTGCTGGAGAACGGCATGGGCTATACGCCCATCACGATCAACCCGGCCGATGCCCAGATGCTTGAATCTCGGCTGTTCAACGCCGAGGAAATCTGCCACTGGTTCGGCGTGCCACCGCCGCTGGCCGGGTATATGGACAAGGCGTCCTCGTGGGCGTCTAGCCTCGAAACCCTGATCCTGCTGTGGATCAAGACCGGCCTACGCGCCTACCTGACCCGCATCGAGCAGGCCGTCTCGCGGTCGCTGGCGCTGCCGGCGACGAGCGTGCTGAAGTTCGACCTGGATGAGTTGGAGCGCGGCGACAGTGCGGCGCGGGCGGCGTTGTACGCGTCCGCCAGCCAGAACGGGTACAAAACGCGCGCCGAGATCCGTGAGCTGGAGGGCGACCCGTTCATTGAGGGCTCGGACGGCCTGACCGTCCAGTCGAACCTCGTTCCTCTCGACAAACTCGGCGAGCTGGGCGGCCAGCCGACCCTTCCCGCGCCACCGGAGCCGAAGAAATGAAAATGAAATTCCTCAACCAGGTGCTCAGCGTCAAGGACGCCGAGATCGGCGCCGACGGCACGTTCACCGGCTACGCCTCGATCTGGGGCGAGGTCGACAGCTACAACGAAGTCGTCAAAAAAGGCGCCTTCACCGCGTCGCTGAAGGACTACGCCAAGCGCGGCAAGATGCCGAACCTGCTCTGGCAGCACCGCTCGGACAAGCCAATCGGCATCTGGCTGTCGATGGTCGAGGACTCCAGGGGCCTGCTCGTCAAGGGCCAGCTGGCGCTCGACACCGAGCAGGGCGCCGAGGCATACGCGCTGCTCAAGCTGGGCGCCATCGACGGCCTCTCGATTGGCTACGTGGCTACCAAGTGGGAAGAGGATACCAAGACCAATATCGTGACGCTGACCGAGATCAATCTCTGGGAAGTGTCGCTGGTCACCTTCCCCGCCGGGCCGAGCGCCCGGGTGGACGGGGTGAAAAATGCGTTGGAACATGGCAAGCTACCCACGTTGAAGGACTTCGAGGCGTTCCTGCGAGATGAGGCAGGCTTCTCGAAGACTCAGGCCGCAGCCATCGCGGGCAAGGGACTGAGCCACCTTCTTCGTCAGCGTGAGGCTGATAGCCAGGACCGCGATCTGAAACTGGCCGACGTTTTGGCCGTCATCAACCCAAGCTGAGGGAGATACCCATGAACATCAAGAACCGACTGAGCGGCGCGATCACCGCCCTGTTGCACCCCGGCGTCGTCAAGCACGCCGGCTACCGCGTCGGCCGCAAGGACGGCGTGGACCCCGAGCAGCTCAAGACCGCGCTCGCCACCGCTCTTGAAAAGCGCGACGCCGAGATCAAGGGCCTCGTCGCCAAGTCGAACGAGGAGATCGAAAAGATCGGCAAGGCCAGCAAGGAAACCATCGAGGCGCTGCAGAAGGCGGCCACCGATGGCGTCGCGCTGCAGGAGCGCCTGAATGGCGTCGAGCAGGAAATCGCGGCGCTGAAGTCGATGCCGGGTCGCGGCGAGCCGGAGGCGCACAAGTCCGCCGGCACCCAGCTGGTCGAGTCCGAGGACTTCAAGGACTTCGCGGCCAAGGGCAAGGGCACCGCGATCCTGCAACTGAAGGCGGTCACCAGCGTGACCAGCGCCACGACCGGCACGGGCGCCGCCGGCGCGAACATCCAGCCGGATTGGCTGCCGGGCATCGTCACGCCGGCCTTGCGGCCGTTTACCATCCGCGACCTGCTGATGCCGGGCCGTACCGGCTCGAACGTCGTGCGCTACGTGCGCGAGACCGGCTTCCAGAACATGGCGGCGACGGTGGCGGAAGGTGCGCTGAAGCCGCAGTCCGACTTGGCGTTCGCGCAGGTCGATACCGCGGTGAAGACCCTGGCGCATTGGCTGAAGGCGTCCAAGCAGATCCTCGCCGACGTGCCGATGCTGTCGAGCTACATCGACACGCGTCTGACCTATGGCCTGAAGTACGTCGAGGAAATGCAGCTGCTCGCGGGCGACGGCACCGGCGAGAACCTGCTGGGCCTCATCCCGCAGGCGACCGCGTTCGACGATGCGCTGCGCACGGCTGGCGATAACAAGATCGACACGTTGCGCAAGGCGATCCTGCAGGTGCGTATCGCCGAGTACCGGGCCAGCGGCATCGTGCTGAACCCGATCGACTGGGCGGATATCGAGCTGACCAAGAGCACCACGGACGAGTACGTCTGGGTCAACGTCGGCACGGGCGCCAGCCCGCAGCTGTGGCGCCTGCCCGTCGTGGACACCAACGCGATCCCGTCGGGGCATTTCATGGTCGGTGCGTTCAACATGGCGGCTCAGGTGTTCGACCGCGAAGATGCCAACGTCCAGGTTTCGACCGAAGACGGCGATAACTTCGTCAAGAACATGGTCACGATCCGCGCCGAGGAACGCCTGGCGCTGGTCGTGTATCGCCCCGAGTCGTTCGTCTACGGCCCGTTCACCCAGGCCACCTGATCTTCGCTGGCAGGAGTGAAGATGTTGGAGGGCGGGGCGTCTTAGGGCGCCTCGCCTCCCTTCCCGCCGGAGAGCAAGTCGCATGACCCATGAAGTCGTCAAGCCTTTCGAGGCCCAAGAGCGTCGCCGCATCGTCAACCCGGGCGAGCCGTTTGTGCCTTCCAGCGAGAGCCGCGCGAAGGAACTGGAGCGCGCCGGGCTCATCAAGCCGCGCGCCAAGATGCTTGCCGCCGCGCCCCAGAACAAGGATGCCGCCAAGCAGCGGCGCAACAAGTGAAGATCGGCATTGGCGTTATC
>DATMTK010000229.1:0-1854 GCA_035564755.1 Devosia sp.
GGCGCGGCGGCTCTACTACACGACGTCATACCTCGTCGATCTGCAGCAGCAGGCGGCCGGCCGGCGCGAGGACCTCGACATCGTCGACAAGATCCTGGCGCAGCTCGTGCAGTCCCCCGACGACGTGAAGGCGAAAAAGAAGAAGTAGGGCTCCGCGGCGTCGAGCGCGCCGCAAAAATCCCGCAGTGCCAGAGGCCGCTGCGCGGAGCTAAGCCAACCCCCTGACCCTCAGCACGATCCAGATCATGGCGGCGTAGGTCAGTTGATGGGTCAACTGGTCGATGCCGTGCAGCGCCCAGAAGCGGCGCGGCTCCTTGTCGACATGCACGCCCATCGAGTAGTGGATCTTGGCGTAGTCGAGGCCGTAGTGCACGACGAACTCGGCAACGAACAGCGCCGCCGCCAGCCAGAGCGGGGTGCCGCAAAGCACCAGCACGACAAAGCTCAATGCGGCGTGGATGGCGGCATGGGCGTAGCCGCCGGGCCGGCGCACGTCGCCCTTGCCCCCAAGCATCCAGCCGGGCTGCAGGAAATAGTCGCCGATATAGTGCTTGATTTCGAGCCCGATCAGCAGGGCGAAGAAAACCGCGACCATCCTCGTCTCCGGCCCCGAAGGTTCGACCACATGGCGCCGACGCGCCCTGCCGCTGTCACCGGGCAGGATTGCAGCAACGCCCGGACCACGCAAGCGCCGAAGATTGCGCCGGATCGCTTCTAGAACGGCATCGTTCAGCGAGCGTTCAGGTCGGCCGGTCCATGGCAGGCGCGCCGCGTGCACGTCATATGATGACCGCGACGTTCGGCGCCATTTGTGCTAGGATCGGCGCCAGCAGTGAGCATTGGGGTCGCGACGATGAGCAAGACCGTCCTGAGTGTTTTAATGCGGTTCGCCCTGGCGGCGATGATCGCGCTCTGCAACCCGATGCTGGCCTTCGCGGACAATCCGGCGGGCGCGGCAAAGGGCGTGAACCCGGCGGCCAGCGCCGATCTCGACGGCACGACGCGGACGCTCACGGTCGGCTCCGACATCTTCATCGGCGACGACGTGATCACCGGGCCGAAGGGGCAGGTGCAGATCCTGTTCGCCGACAACACCAAGCTCGTGGTGGGGCCGAACTCGGCGCTCAAGATGCAGGACTACCTGCTGCGCAACGACGGCAGCGCCGGCAAGTTCGTGGTCGACATGCTCAGCGGCACGTTCCGCTTCGCCACCGGCAACAGCGCCAAGAACCGCTATGAGCTCGACACCCCCACCGGCACCATCGGCGTGCGCGGTACCGAGTTCGACGTGTTCGTCGACCGTGACGGGGTGACGCGCATCCTGCACTACATGGGCACGGTAATCTTCAAGGCAAAGTCGGAAAAGACCTGGACGGCGATGAGCCAGCTCTGCTCGCTCGGGCAGATCGATGACCGCTCGGCGATCCTGGGCAATTCCAAGACCGTCACGGGCGCTGCGCGCGACCGGCTCAAGGTCGAGTTCCGCTACGCCAACAATGAAGCGCCGCTGCTCAGGCCGTTCTGGTTCCTGCCGTCGTATGATTGCCTGCACAATCCGCCGAACGTGACGGTGACGCCGTACGACACGCATATGACTTCGGGCACGCCGACGACGCCGAGCGCACCCGCCCGACCCTGCAAAGTGGGTTTCCTTGCTGCGCGAGTGTGTTAGAACGGCGCTCGCCTTGATCCCGACGATCGGCTAGTCTGGCCCATGCTCGGTCGCAGGCTATGGGCGGTTCTCGCGGGTCTGGTGCTGGTGGCGCTCCTGGCGCTGCTCAGGCTCGCCGATCCGCTGCCGGTTACCGCCATCCGCGACATCGGCTTCGATTTCGAGCAGCGGCTGCTGCCGCG
>DATMTK010000230.1:0-1987 GCA_035564755.1 Devosia sp.
CGTGAGCACCAGCTCGGCGCCGTAGGCGCGCAGCAGGATGCGCCGCTCCTGGCTCATCGTTTCGGGCATGACGAGGCGGCAGCGGTAGCCGCGCGCCGCGCACACCATCGCCAGCGCGATGCCCGTGTTGCCGCTGGTGGGCTCGACGATGATGGTATTCGGGCCGATCTTGCCGGCCTGCTCGGCCGCCTCGATCATGGCCCAGCCGATCCGGTCCTTCACGCTGTGACCCGGATTATAGAACTCGAGCTTGGCGGCGATGTCCGCGCCGGCGCCTTGCGCCAGGCGGCGGACCCGCACCAAGGGGGTATTGCCGATCAATTCCGTCACGTCGTTCGCGATACGCATGGCCCCTCCCGGTTGATTGGACTTACTTTACTTTCAACAGTTCCACGTCGAAGATCAGGTCGGAATCCGGCGGGATCGAGCCGCCGCCGGCGCCGCGCTTGCCGTAGGCGAGTTCGCTCGGGATGATCAGGGTGCGCTTGCCGCCCACCTTCATGCCCTGCACGCCCTGCTCCCAGCCCTTGATGACCTGGTGCGCGCCGAGCTGGAACTCGAGCGGTTCGCGGCCCGGATCGAGCGACGAGTCGAACTTGTGGCCGTGCTGCCTGGCGGCCAGCGGCTTGTAGAACCAGCCCGTGTAATTGACCACGACGTGGCTGCCGAAGGTGGCTTCGGCGCCCTTGCCGATCACGTGGTCGATGATCTGCACCTGCGGCCCCTGCTGGGCCTGCTGCGCCTGGACATCGGCGGGATTGACGGGATTGGTCGGATTGACGGGATTGGCCGCGTTGGCGGTGGCCTGGGATGCATCCTGCGCGTTGGCGGCGGCGGCCGCCACCAGCAAGCCTGCTAAGGCGATACGACGGATCATGGAGCCTCTTTCACGAATCGGTAAAAAATCGATTCTATGATAGCAAGGCGTCCTCCAGTTGCCCAGCGTCGATGGATTCGGTTACAAGTACGGGCTCGGCGGCGGGCTGCGGTGCCGGGACGGCCGCGTTGGCCGCGTCCGCCAGCTTGCGCAGCAGATGGCCGGCCGCGACCATGCCGAACGTCGCGGTGACGACCATGCTCGAGCCGAAGCCGGCGCAGTTCAGGCCCGTGATGCTGTTCGGGTCGACCGCGCAGGCGTCGCCGGATTCCGGATAGCGCAGCGGTTCCATCGAGAACACGGCGTCGATGTGGTATTTGTTCTTTTCGCCGCGCGCGAAGCCGTAGCGGGCACGCAAGATCTTGCGCACCTTCTTCAGCAGCGGTTCCTGCTCGGTGCGGGCAAGGTCGCGCACCTCGATCCTGGTCGGGTCGAGCTGGCCGCCGGCGCCGCCGATGACGACGAGGGGGATCGCATGCTGGCTGCAGTAGGCGATCAGCGCGGCCTTGGCCTTGACGCTGTCGATGGCGTCGACGACGTAGTCGAAACGCTGCGTCCCGATCATGGCGGGGATGTTGTCGGGATCGATGAAGTCCTCGACGAGCTCGACCTGGCAGTACGGATTGATGAGCGCGATGCGCTGTTTCAATGCCTCGATCTTGGGCATGCCGATCGTGGTCGACAAGGCCTGGATCTGCCGGTTGATGTTGGATTCGGCCACGTTGTCGAGGTCGATGAGCGTGAGGCGGCCGACCGCGCTGCGCGCCAGCGCTTCGACGATCCAGGAGCCGACGCCGCCGACGCCGACCACGCAAACGTGCGCCGCACGGAAGCGTTCCAGTGCACGCTCGCCGTAGAGACGCGCGATGCCGCCGAAGCGGCGGCCGAAGTCGACATCGTCGAAGAGAGGGGTGGAAATCGTAGTCATGATCCGTCCATTTTACCGGACGGAAGGGCGTGCAATGCTCTAAAATAACTTTCAGTTAATCAAATTTCCGCCCCCATTCTGCGTCTCCACAACAGCGATCATGAACAACCTTCTAGCCGACCCCGCTCCCGATTTCGACCAACCCGTCGCCGTCCTCAAACATTGCCACGGCCGCATCCGCA
>DATMTK010000231.1:0-3642 GCA_035564755.1 Devosia sp.
CCAGCGCAGCTTGCTGTGCGCGAGCCACAGATAGTTCACCCGCTCGGTGACGTGGTCGGAGAACTCATTGCCCAGCGCATAGCCGAGCCGGAATGGAACGCCCTTCTTGTTGATCACGTAGATGCCGGCGATCTCGGGCTCCTCGCCCGCATCCTTGGCGAAGGCCGGGGAGGGGATCGGCGCACCCGGCGCCGCCACGATCGTGCCGTTGCCCTTGTAGAACCATTCGGGCTGCACGCCCTCCTGGCCCTTGGCGGGCTTGCCCGCCTCGAGCCCCATGCGGAACATCTTCATCGAGTCGGTGAGCGGTGTTTCGACCGCCTGCTGGTCGGATTTGTGCATGGCGTCGCGCGCCGAAGCCGAGCCCAGATGCGTGAGGCCGGTGCCGGTGACATAAAGATGCGCCGGATCGGGGTGGTCGATCGGCGACAGCATGCGGCCGTCCTCGAGGATTGCCGCGGGGTCGATCCGGCTGCCGAGCCCCTTGTCGGCGATCACCGATTTGAGCTTGCGCCCCTCGTCCGCCGCCTTGAGCGCCAGCCTGTAGACGCTGTCCGCACCTTTGACGATGTGGGCCTCGCCCTTGTCGATCACGCCGACCGCGCGCTTGCCGTTGTTCTTGGTGAATTGGATGAGATTCATTCGGTCCTCCGAGCGCACGCAATAACGCCGAACCGCCCGCCCGACGCAAGCGCCAAAGCGAGGACTTTTGGCGAACCGGATGCGGCTCCGGCGTCGCCGTCGCCGTCGAGCTTCGGCCGCATTCATAAGACCTGCGCGTCAACGCCGGCCATGGCGGCCGGCATCGATAACGTGGTCCGCGATATGGACTGGATCGTCGGGCTGCTCCATGCCGCCGCGCCCAGGCCAAACCGTCCGGCTCGCCACCGGCAGCCCATCGGCACGACCGGCACGCGCAACATAAAAGTCACGCTTGAAATGCTCGCAAGCGGCGGTGTTAGGACGAGTCTTTCTTGTCCACCGGCCAGTCGTCGCGAGGCGGGCCGTGGCGCGCCTGCTCGCTCTTCAACAAAGTCTTGAGCATCGCGAGGCGGACGGGGTCCACCTCGGTCTCGATCTGCCGTGTGAAGGACCTGATGTTCTCGTCGTGGACGAACTTCTCGAAACGGTTGGGCATGACGCCCCCTTTCGGTAAGGGCGGCATCTTATGCCCTTGTCACCCCCGAGTCTGGTGTATTCGCGAGCGCGGTTCCCTGTTTCAAGCAACCGGCGCCCGCCCAATTCATGTCATCGGACCGCGACCGGAAAATCCTCTCTCAAACTGCCACACGACCAAAAAACTTCGCCGCGCAGGCCATTGACAGTTTGGAAACAAAATGAGAACAAAGTAAGCACATTCGACGCACGAGCCATCGCGCTTTCGCGGCGTCTCAGAGCATGGTCTAAGGGAGAATCTCATGGCTGCAGCCGTCACGCCGCTCAGGGTTATCGAGGGTTCAATGGATAAGGAGAAGGCGCTTGCCGCCGCGCTCAGCCAGATCGAGCGCAGCTTCGGCAAGGGCACGGTGATGAAGTTCGGCGAGGGCGCCATCGCCCAGGTCGAGGCCATCTCGACCGGCTCGCTCGGGCTCGACATCGCCCTCGGGATCGGCGGTCTGCCGCGCGGCCGCATCGTCGAGGTGTTCGGGCCGGAAAGCTCGGGCAAGACCACGCTGGCGCTGCATGTGGTGGCCGAGGCGCAGCGCAATGGCGGTATCGCCGCCTTCATCGATGCCGAGCATGCGCTCGATCCGGTCTATGCCAAAAAGCTCGGCGTCAAGGTCGACGAGCTGCTGATCAGCCAGCCCGATTCCGGCGAGCAGGCGCTCGAGATCGCCGACACGCTGGTGCGCTCCGGGGCCATCGACGTGCTGGTGGTCGATTCGGTCGCCGCGCTCACCCCCAAGGCCGAGCTCGAGGGCGAGATGGGCGACTCGCTGCCTGGCCTGCAGGCCCGCCTGATGAGCCAGGCCATGCGCAAGCTCACCGGCTCGATTTCGAAGTCGAAGGGGATGGTCATCTTCATCAACCAGATCCGCATGAAGATCGGCGTCATGTACGGCTCGCCCGAGACCACCACCGGCGGCAATGCGCTCAAATTCTACTCCTCCGTGCGCCTCGACATCCGCCGCATCGGCGCGATCAAGGAGCGCGAGGAGGTCATCGGCAACCAGACCCGCGTCAAGGTGGTCAAGAACAAGCTCGCCCCGCCGTTCCGTCAGGTCGAGTTCGACATCATGTATGGCGAGGGCATTTCCAAGACCGGCGAATTGCTCGATCTCGGCGTCAAGTCCGGCGTGATCGAGAAGTCCGGCGCCTGGTTCTCCTACGACAGCCAGCGCCTGGGCCAGGGCCGCGAGAACGCCCGCCAGTTCCTCAAGGACAACCCCGAGATCGCCAACACCATCGAGGCCTCGGTGCGCGAGAGCTCGGGCCTCCTCAGCGAGGCCCTGATCTCCGGCCCCGAGGGCGAGGGGGAGGCCGAAGATTAAGCATTGAGGTCGTCACGGATCTCGGTCGAGGGCGACGGTGCATCCGTCGCCCTCTTTGTTTTTGCCGCCATTCGCGTTCCCGCGCCGGCAGTAGGGGAGCGCACGGCACGGCCGGATCGCGGCCGGCGCCCTGCGGGCAGCACAAGAGCAGCGCGCCCGCCGCTTTGGCCCGGGCCATCACCGCCCCCGCGCCGTCAGTACTCGTTCTTGATCAGGAAAAAGGAGCCCCGGATGGTACCGGCCAGCCGCGATTTCTGCCGGGCGAACTTGAACTGCGCGGCGAGCTCGGCGGGCACCTCCATACCGTCGGAGAGCTTGAAGCCCACCGCCCGCTTGTCGGTGCCGTCGATCGAGTACATCACGTTGATGGACAGGCCGCTCTCGTAAAAGACGTAGTCCATCCTGAGGCCGCCGACCTCGAACGTGGTCGCCTCGAGCGGCCGGGACGCGATGACGAGGTCGCGTTCCTCCTTGAGGATCCGGTGGACGCGCTCGATCGTGGTTTTGGCCTTGCCGGCCGGCTCTACCGTGAACACGTGGTCGTACTTGTTCTTGTAGTAGCGGGCTTCATTCGCCCGCAGGCCCGCAAGCGCCTTGGCAACCGGCGATGACTCGAGGCCCACGGTTGAGACGGTGTTGAAATCCACGGCGTAGGACATGACGGCGAATACCTCACATTTGCGGCTGATGCTTGGTCCTGATGCTGCCTCGTCACGGCCAGCCGGTGCCGGCCACCTCGACTGCAGCGGTCAAAACCTGTCCTGTTCCGGCCATCTCGGCCATGCGGTCCATGCCGTACCACGTCGCCGCGGTGATCAGCAGGGTGTGGCGCGTTGGGCCGCCCAGCATGCAGGCAAAGGCGCCGCGATCCAGGCGAACTTCGTCCAGCACCTCGCCCCGCTCGGCGACGCGGCGGCAGCAGCAATTGGGAACGTCGGCGTACCATACGGCGCCGGCGGCATCGGTGCAGATGCCGTCTGGCGGCCCATCGAGGTCCGCCCAGATGCGCCGGCGCGACAGATGGCCGTCGCGCCCGATGTCGAAGGCGCTGAGACACCGCGCATGCGATTCCGCAACGATCAGCGTCCTGTTGTCAGGTGTCACGGCCATGCCGTTGGGGAAGGCAAATCCGTCGGCCTCCTGCGAGACC
>DATMTK010000232.1:0-8662 GCA_035564755.1 Devosia sp.
CGCGGCTTCCGCACCATCCTCGCCGGTCCGGTGCATCCGCCCTACGACCGCTTCATCCCCGCGCCCGGTCATGGCCTGGGATTCAATGACCTCAAGATCATCGAGTGCCACGAGCTGCTGCTCCGTATTGCCGGCAAGTCGGCGCGGGTGATCGACTTCGCCACGGGGCTCGAGATCGAGCGCACCGTCGAAGCGATGGCGCGCTCGAGCGCCCAGGGTAAGTGGCTCGACGTCGCGAGCGTCGCGATCTAGTCGATGGACACCTTGACCTTGTCGCTGCGCCCCTTCGCATCGACCACCGACAGCGTCACGAAGCCCGGGCCATCCGGCATCCAGCTCTCCTGGCGGGCGAAGGCGCTTTGGCCGATCGGGGCGCCATTGGCGAAAAAGGTGAAGGGTGGGGCGCCGTTCCGGATCTTGAGGATCAGCGGCGCCTTGTCGCCGCTCGCGACGCCGAGGTCCACGGCCACGCCGTCGGCCGGATAGGCGATCTGCGGCGCCGAATCCTTGGCCATCATGTCCTCGTCCGGATGGCGGAAGCGCTTGAGCGGGGCGGGCAGGTCGGCATTGGTGCCGAAGATTACGCCGGGCGGCGCCGAGCGGAACGGCGCGACCGGCGTCGCCATGCGGTCGAACGCCTCGAACAGGATCGGCGCGGCGGTGGTGATACCGGCGATGCCGGGGACCGGGGCGCCGTCCGGCCGGCCGACCCAGACGCCGATGACCGTCCTGCCGTCGTAGCCGATCGACCAGGCGTCGCGGTAGCCATAGGACGTACCGGTCTTGTAGGCGATGCGGCCGGGCGTGCCGTTGATCGGCGGCGGCACGTCGCGCAACACGTCGGTGACGTACCAGGCGGCGACCGGGTCCAATACCGGCGCGGGGACGGCGTCGTCGGCCGGGGGCGTCATCACGCCATCTTTCAGATGGACCGGCGTTCCACCACGGCCGATGGCGGCGTAGATCGACACCAGGTCGCGTAGCGTCACGCCAACGCCACCGAGCCCCACCGCAAGGCTGGCCGCCGTCTCGTCGGGCAGCAGCGGGTTGGCGTAGGCGCGCTTCAGCCGCGACACCAGCCGGGCCACGCCAACCGCATCGAGCGTAATCACCGCCGGCACGTTGAGTGACTGGGTCAGTGCGTCGTGCATCGTCACCGTGCCGCGGTTGAGGCCGTCAAAATTGATCGGCACGTAGCCGCCGAATGCGGTGGGCCGGTCCTCGATCAGCGATTGCGGATGCGCGAGGCCGAGCTCGAAGGCGAGGCCGTAGATTACCGGCTTCAGGGTCGAGCCGGGCGAGCGGACGGCCTCGGTCATGTCGACGAAGCCGCTGTTCTCGGTACCCAGGTAGCCGGCCGACCCTACCGAGGCGAGAATATCGCCGGTCGCCTGGTCGGCGACGAGAATCGCGACCGACACTTTCGGGCCGATCAGGCCCGCGCGGGCCGAGGCCAGCCGCTCAAGCTTATCTTGCAGGCCCTTGTCGACGGTCACCCTGATCTCGCGGGCATTGGGTTTTGCCGCAATCGCTTCGTCGGCAAGGTGCGCCGCGAGCATCGGGAAATCCCGGCGGCCGGTGGGCACCGGCTCGCGCCTAGCGGCGGTCGCTTCCTCGGCAGTGAGCACGCCCTCGTCGACCATGCGGTCGAGCACGAGGTCGCGGCCGGCCTCCGCGGCCTTGGGGTCGCGGTCGGGCCGCCGCGCCTCCGGCGATTGCGGCAGGGCGACGAGCAGCGCCGCCTCCGCCGTGGTCAGCCGCGACGGCTCCTTGCCGAAATAGGCGAGGCTGGCGGCACGAATGCCCTCGATATTGCCGCCATAGGGCGCGAGGTTGAGATAAAGCGTCAGGATCTGGTCCTTGCTGAGCTCGCCTTCGAGCTGCTCGGCATGGACGATCTGCTTCACCTTGGCATCGAGGTCGTGCGTCGAGTTGCCCTCGATCAGGCGGGCGAGCTGCATGGTGAGCGTGGAGCCGCCCGAGACGATGTGCCCGCCGGCCAGCACGAACTGTCCGGCGGCACGCAGAATACCGCTCCAGTCGACGCCGTGGTGGCTCTCGAAATGCCGATCCTCGTAAGCCAGCAGCATGGTGATGAAGCGCCTGTCGACGTCCTTCAGCGTCACCGGCAGGCGCCAGAGGCCGTCATTCGTCGTGTAGGGCCGGAGCATCTGGCCGTTGCGGTCGACCACCACGGTCGAGACCGGCATGGTCGCCGCGTCAGGCGTGGGAGGCAGGCCGACCGAAGCCTCGGCCCAGACGCCACGGACGAAGCCCGCACCGACAAGGCCGACGCCGCAGAGCGTCAATACGCTCACCAGCGCGACGGCCGCCCAGCGCGGCTGGCGCCGCGCCGGTCCCGTATCGAGCGGTTCGCCCGTTGCCATGACACGGCGCCCTAGTTCGACGGCTTCACGGGGATCGTCTTGACGGTCCGAGTCACCATCTGCGATGCGCCACCGCCGGACTGGCTGTTGGCGTCGTGCGTGGCGTCCGCTGCGCCGCCGGCCGGTGCCATGGTCGCTGCGGGTGCGGATGCCTTGGCGGGGGCCGGCTGGCCCTCGCCCGGCAGTTGCACCGTGATGGTGTCCGCGCCGGTGTTGGCACGCAGCACCGGTTCATACATGTCCTCGATGGTCGCGCCAGGCATCGCGAACTTGCCGGGCGAGGTGGCACGGACCATGTAGGCCGTCGAGAAGCTCTGCGTGTCCTCGACATAGCGGAACGCGGCGACATACTGGTCGGTCCGCGACTCCACATGTGCCGGCTGGTCGACCTGCAGCCAGCTCAGATCGGCCACGCCGTTCGACGAACTCAGGTCGGGGTTCTCGATCTCGAAGCCCGCCGGCAACGGATCGGCCACGACGTACTGGCCGGTGCCGAGATTGTCGGCGGTCATCTCCAGCAGGACCACGAAGCGGTCGTTCTGGTGGACATTGGTGAGATCGGCTTCGGTGCCATCGGGCAGGTAGTAGGTCCGCTTGATGGTGAAGCCGTTGCCCGACGCCTTCGGGGGCGTCGCTGGAATGCCGGTGACGCTCACCGTCATTTCGGTCGGCTGGTTGCCGGTGTTGGCGACGACCACGGCAGCAGAGTCGAAGTGCTCCTGCTGGTAGCGCAGATAGACGGTGCCGGTGAGCGCCTTGCCGTCGACGGTAATGTTGCCGGCGGTCGCCTGCTTTTGCAAGGCGGCGGCGGCGAGCAGGGTCTGGGCGTCCTCCTGGGTCGAGGTCCAGGTCTTCGTGCCGCGTTCGGTGGCCAGCGTTTTGGCGAGGGTGCCGAGATCGACGCCCGGCGGGGTGAACTCCGCCGCGAGTGCGAGCACGGCGGCGGTGTCCCGGAGCTGGCTGCCATAGTCGGTCCGGTAGCGCTTCGGATCGTCGGGGGCCTTGAGGCCCTCGAGCGCGGCGTTGAACGCCGTCGCCGCCCGGGTGCGGTCGCCATAGAGGGCGAGCGCGGCGCCGAGCTGGGCCTGCGCCAGGGGCGAACCGAAATTATCGAGTTTCGCCTCGAGGTAGTAGCGCAGATCGCCGATGGCCGCCCGGCCGCCGCGCGCCATGTCGTAGAGCGCGTAGGCCAGGTCTTCACCCCCCTTGTCGAAATCCTGCGCCGCGGCAACCTGGTTGCCCAGATTGTCGAGGGCGCTCGACAGGGCCTGCGACGGAACGTCGAAGCCCTTGGCCTTGGCGCGCAGCAGGAAGTCGGTGACGTAGCCGTCGAGCCACAGATCGTCCTCGTCGTACGGCCCCCAGAGGCCGAAGCCGCCGGTCGAGGTCTGGTGCGTGAGGAGATCGGCGATGGCGTCGACCACGCGCTGGTGCAGGGCGTCATCGGTGCCCAGGCCAAGGCTCGCCGCCACGTCGTTGAGGTAGAGCAGCGGCAGCGCGCGGCTCGTCACCTGCTCGGCGCAGCCATAGGGATAGCGGTCGAGACTATCGAGCAGATGCGGCACGTCGAGCCGGGCGATCGGCCCGATGGCGAGAGTCATCAGGCTCGTATGCGCGAGCAGGCCGTCGAACCGGCTCTTGTCGAGCGTGACGGTCTTGCCCGGATCGAGCGGCACCAGCTCGCTCACCGTTTGCGGCGCCGCCGTGGCGCGGACACCCAGCGTCAGGTCCTTGACCTGCGTCGCGCCGTCGGGCTGCGTCAGCGTCAGCTTGATCGGCTGGTCGCCCAGCAGCACGCCGGTGAGGTCGAGATTGAGCGCCGTTCTGGCTCCGGCCGCGAGGTCGAAGCTCGAGCTTGCGGCCTTGGTCGAGATGCCGGCGCCGGTGTCGAGGTCGACCTTGTAGCTGCCGGCAGGCCCGCTGACATTGTTGACCTCGACCAGCAGTCGCGAGGTGTCGCCGATGCGGAGGAACCGCGGCGGGCTGAGTGTCACTACCACCGGGTCGTGGACGACCACGTCGGCCGAAGCATGGCCGACGGCGGTGTCGGTCCACGCCATCGCCATGAGCCGCACCGTGCCCGCGAAGTCGGGCATGTCGAAGCTCACGCTGGCGGTGCCGTCGTCGCCGACCGTCACCACGCCCGAGTGGAGGGCGACGAGAACGGAGGTCGCCGGCGGGGTGCCGAGGCGGCTCGCCGCTTCATCGCCGCCCGAGCGCAGCGCGCCCATGATGCCCTGCGTCGGATCGATCAGCTGGCCGTAAAGGTCGCGGAACTCGACGCCGAGCTGGCGCTGGCCGAAATAGTAGCCGTCGGGATCGGGCACGGCGAAGTGCGTGAGGTTGAGGATGCCGAGGTCGACCGCGGCCACGGCCACGTAGGCCTTGGTGCCGGCCGGCACGTTGCCGAGCTTGACCTTGGCGGTGAAGCTCGTGCGCGGCAGCGCTTCCTTCGGCGCATCGAGGCTCAGAGCGAGCTTGCGGTCGCCCGGATCGACGCCGGCGAAGGCGAGGCCCAGCGCACGGGCCGGCATCCGCTTCTGCGCGGCGTCGGCGGGACGATAGAGCGTTGCGGTGACGTAGGCGCCGGGACCCCAGTCGGCGGTCACCGGCACGTCAACCGTCGTGCCGCCTTCAGGCACATCAACGGCCTTCATGTCGATCACGTGGTCGTCGACCACCATCACCAGCGCGGTGCCGGCGAACTGCGGATCGAGCCGCAGGTGCGCGACGTCGCCCGGCTTGTAGGCCGGCTTGTCGAGCGCGACCTGCAGCTTGTCCGGCGTGTCGCTGCCGGCGGTCGGGTAGTAGTAGCCGGCATAGAAGTCGTAGCTCGACGAGGTCGAACCGTCGGGCGCGGTCACCTCGAGCAGGTAGTGGCCGTAGTCGATGGCCGATGCGACGGTCGCGGGGCCGGTTGCGAGCGTATCGACGGTGCCGTTGGCGACCTTGTTGGTGGTGGTGATCTCCTCCCACTTCCAGGTGCCGTTGTCGCGGTACCACTGGTACGAGGAGTCGAGCTTGCTCAGCGTCCAGACGAGGCCGGCCCTGGCGGCGAGCTTGCCGTCGGTGCCGACGTCGATCACGTCGAAGCCGGCCTGGCTGCCCGACTGCAGGTTGTCCCCTGAGGCAAACTGCGGCTTGATGCCGATGCGGTCGGTGGTGGCCGCGACCGGGCGGGTGAGCGTGCGCTCGACGGTACGGCCGTTGGTGTCGACGAGGCGCATGATGACGTCGGCCTCGAGCGGCCGCGTGGTCGCCGCCTGCGGCGCCGGCAGCGTCACCTCGGCGGTGGCGTTGCCCGTATCGTCGGTGACCCCGACGTCGCCGAGCGGCTCGCGGTCGGTCTCGAGCGTGTCGTCGGTGCGGCCGAAGGTGTAGCCCGGGAAGTCCTTGAGCGTCGAAACGGGCCGCAGCACGGCATCGGCCTCGATCGACAGACCCGGGGCCGTGGCGCCGTAGAGGTACTTCGCCGCCACGGTGATATCGTTGGCCTCACCGACCTTGAACGGCGCATTTGGCGCGCTGATGTCGAAGGCGAGGCGCTCGGGCTCGAAATCCTCGACCAGGAAGGTGGTGGTCGAGAGCGCATCGGCCTTGGGGTCGGCGTAGAGCTTGATGGTCCAGGCGCCGCGCTGGGCGTCCTTGGCGAGGCTCAGCGCGTCGAAATAGCTGCCGGCGCCCTTGTCGTTGAGGACGAGCCGGGTAGCCTCGACGCCGTCCGGGCGCTCGACCTCCATGGTGAGCGGCAGGTTCGGCACGGATTTCACGTGCGGGTCACGCAGCAGGGCCGTCAGGAACACCGTTTCACCCGGGCGATAGACGCCGCGCTCGGTGGTGGCGAAGACGTCGAGCGGTCCGGGCGAGGGGCGGCCGTCGACACCGCGATCGGACAGATCGAAGCCCGGCTTGCTGACGTCGAGGAAGGCATAGTCGCCGGCATCGGTCTGGGTCACGATGAGCTGCGGCGCCTGGCCGCCGTCGCCGCGCGCAAGGCCCGGAGCGAAGGTCACTTCGCCGTTGGCGTCGGTGGTCGCGGTGCCGAGGATCTCGTTGTTGACGGCAACGAGGTTCACCTTGGCGCCGGAAACCGGCTGGGCGCTGGTCAGCGAGCGCACGAAGGCATGGATGCCGTCGTCGCCGGAAACCGTCGACAGGCCGAGATCGGTGACGATGAACCACTGCGTCGCAAGGTCGGAATAGTCGTCGCTGCCCTTGGCGCTCGAGACCTTGGCGGTGACCACATAAGCGCCCGGCTGCAGGTTCGGGATCGCGTCCTTCACCGGAATGGCGGTGGTCACCATGGCGTTGTTGGCGCCCTGCGCGAGGTCGAGCGTGCCCTTCCAGAGCTGCTGGCCGTATTTGTTGGCGACGTCGTCGGCGGAGTAGCCACTGAGGTTGCCCTTGAAGATGCCGTCGCGCACCGCTGCGGCGATCGAGCGGTCGCCGATGCGGTAAATCACGACATCAGCGGACTTGGCGTTGACCGAGGTGATCGGCAGGCCGCCGCCGAGGCCGGCGGGCAGCACATAGGCATTGGCGGCAAAGCCCACGAAGGGCGAGCGGTCGGCGACATAGACATCGAGATCGACGTCCTTGGCGAGCTTCTCGTTGTCGGCCGAGGGCAGGCCCGAGCGTACCTTCACATGGTAGCGCTGGCCGTGGTCGACGCCGGTGATGCACATCTGCGTTTGCGTGGTCTCGACCGCGATCTTGGGCGCGCCGTCGACGACCACGAAGCCGGAAAGATCGGTGCCGAGCGGCAGCGGGTCGGAGAAGTTGATGCAGATGCGCGGGTCTGCCGCTTCGGCATCGACGTCGTTGCCGGTGATGTGGAAGCCGTGCTGCGCCACGTCGTCGTCGAGCATCGCCTGCACGTCGGCGCTGTCGACCAGCGCAATGGACGAGCGCAGCGCCAGGATCGACTCGCGCCACATCTCGCGGCGCATCAGCGCGTGGCCGAGATCGGCGAGGGCGGCGGCCTGGCCGGCCTTGTCGTCGTCCCTGGTCTGGACGAAGGCCATCAGCGCGGCGTAGCTCGCGGTGGCGCCGGCATCGTACATGTCCGACTGGTTCTGCCCCTGATAGAGCGTATCGGCCTGGGTCAGCATCACGTCCGACAGCTTCAGCCAGACAGCGGGGTCGTTCTTATTGAGCGCCAGCGCCTGCCGGTAGGAGACCGCCGCGCCCTGCGGGTTCTGCTGGTCGACCGCCTCGTCGCCGGCCTTGACCAGGTCGGGATAGGTCAGGCCCTTGGGCGGCGCGTCCGAGGTCGGCAGGCCGTTGGCCAGGTTGTGCGCCGAGCTGATCAAATCGTCGGCGGGGAAGGGCAGCTCGCCCTCGCGCTTCTTTTCGAGCTCGGCCGGGGTCGGCGACAGGGTGAGGGTGCCCGAGGTCGCGCCCGAGAAGGCCGACGGGGTCGCCACGTCGCTCTTCAAGAAACACCATTTGGTCTTGGTGTTGTAGGTAAAGGCGCGGCAGAGGTTGTCGCCGGTGCAGGCCTTCTGGCACTGGTCGAGGGTCACGCCCTTGTTGATCTGGTAGTCGAAGCCGGGAAGGTCGGTGTCCTTGAGGATGTTGACCGAAGGGCCGGCGGCCATTGCCGTGGCGGTGGCGAAGGCGGAGAACGCGGCAAATCCCAGCCAGGCGGCCAGCCGTGCAAGACGCTTCATTTCTTTAGACCCTCGGACGCTCCCCGCGTGAAGGCCATCCTAGGTTTGCGGCTTTTCTAGGTAAAGCGTTGGGCAGGAATCGTTTTTATCGATGCTGTCAAAAAAGCGCTGGCAATCGCTCAGTACACATCGGCCTGGTAGCGGCCGTCGGCCTTGAGCCGGGCCACGAAATCGGCGGCGTCGGCGGCGCTCATTGAGCCATGAACTTCTGCCACGTCACGCACGGCAATTTCGACGTCTTTGGCCATCCGCTTGGCGTCGCCGCAGACATAGAAATGCGCGCCACGGTCGAGCCAGCTCCAGAGCTCGGCGCCGGTCTCGCGGAGGCGCTGCTGCACATAGACCTTGCCGGCGCCGTCGCGCGACCAGGCGGTCGAGAGCGTGGTGAGCACGCCCTTGCCGCGCAACATCTCCCACTCGTCGCGGTAGAAGAAATCGTGCGCTTCGCGTTGGTGCCCGAAAAACAGCCATGCCGGCCCCGCCGCCTTGCGCGCCAGCCGCTCGTGCAGGAAAGCGCGGAACGGCGCGACGCCGGTGCCGGGGCCGACCATGACGATGGGCGTCTCGTCCGATGGCGGCAGCGCGAAATCATGTGCCTTCTGC
>DATMTK010000233.1:0-22230 GCA_035564755.1 Devosia sp.
CGCGTTCGGGGATGAGAACGAGGGGGCGGCCGGCACCGAAAATCAGGGCTTCTGCCACGGGCTCGTCGTCTACTCCCTCCCCTGGACAGAACAGCACAAAGTCGTGAGTACGAGCGGCAATACCCATGGTCTCGCCAACCCATTCCTGACGCGATCGGGTGCGCACGGCCCTTAACGCCAGGCTCAGTCTTTCGGCCTCGTGCCGAAGGTGCTGTTCAAGTTCGTCTGCTCTCGCTCGGCTTGTGGCCTCCGCTTCAGCGGCCATGGCCGCAACGTCGATGCCGAAGGGCAGAGCAGGAGACACTACTGGGGGTATCTCAACCTCCGAAATCGAAGCGAGAACCTCCGCGCCGAGCGTTGCCGCAAAGTCGAGAGCTCGCTGCAAGCCTCTCGTGGGCGATGTGTAAGGGCTGGTCAGAACTGGAAGAAAGATGCTGCGACCCATGAAGCTGGTCTTTCGTCGCGGAGTTGCCAGCTAAGATCGAACATTTCGCACCGACTTATCCTTGACCTGTATCAACGCGGCGTTCGACCACTTTTTGATCCATGTCGATGACTCGAGTTTTGGGAGATCGACGCTTATGCCTCGACGACGAACGGACCAAAGGAATGACTGCGATGACGACAATTAGCTCAAGGGCTGTGCTGTTGGCCCGCGGCCCTGTTGTCTGCCAACGTAGCGCCAACTCTTGCCTTCACCGCCTGCGACGTCACCGACACCGGCGGCGTGGACGACTAGAGTTACAACCAGACCGCCTGGAAAGGTGTCGACGATGCGCAGCGCGATCTTGGCATCCAAGGCAAGGTGTAGAGTCCAATGTTGAGACCGATTGCCAGCCCAACATCAACTCTTTCATCCACTGACGTTGCCCCCCAGACCGTCGCACGCGTTTGTTACGCAGCCCTTCCGGAAGGTGGTCAGGACTAGCTGGCCCTGAGCCTCCTCGGCAGTGACGGAGTTCTTGGAAAGATCGCGACAGCTTAGAGCCTGTGCGATTCAAAGTATCGACCGAGTTGAGCCCCTAGTCACCAAGGGCCCCTTAACCCTGATGGCTCGGTCGGATTCGAACTCTTGCCTCGTGTCGAGGAGCAGCCCGACAGCCAGCCGACCCATCGCCGCATACGGAAGCGATACCGTAGTAAGGCCTGGACGCAAACCTTCCGAGAACAGCCGATGGTCGTCGAAGCCGACGATCGAGAGATCTTCAGGAATACGAATTCCGAGCTGACCCGCCGCGTTGTAGACCTGCATCGCGAGCTCGTCGTTCCCACAGAAGATTGCCGTCGGGCGCTTCGCCGAGGACAGCAGGGATCTGGCGGCCGCGAAAGCTTCGTCCTGTTTGAACGGGCCGGGCTGGCTTTGGCCGGGGCGCAGGAGATCGTCCGGAGCGGGCCGTCCCGCGGCCGCAAAGGCGCGTTTCAGGCCCGCCAACCGAAGCCGCGTCGCCTCGATGTCCGGTGCGAGCGACAGGTAGGCAATGCGCCGATGTCCCAGGCCGAGCAGATGCTGGCCGACGATATAGCCGCCGTCCTCCTCGTCCGGAGTGATCGACAGGTGGCGATCATCGGTGGTGAAGCAGTTCACGAGGACGCTCGGCAGATGCATTGGCTCGAAGTCGTCGATCTCGCGGTGATAACTCGCCGCATAGAGCACGCCTTCGACGCGGCCGGCGTGAAAGCTCCTAAGTATTGAACTCGGCGTTTCCGAACGGTGTTCCAGATTGCCGATCAGCAGCGACATGTTGCGTTCGGCGAGGGCTTCCTCGACGCCGCGGACGATATCGATCGAGCAGGGCGTGGTGGCGACGACGTCGGTCAAGAGGCCGATAACACCGGAGCGCCCCGACCGCATCGCCTGAGCGCGCCGGTCGGGCACGAAGTTCAGCTCATCGGCAGCCGCCATCACGCGTGCGCGCGTCTTCTCCGAAACGGTATCGGGATCGCTCAGCACTCGCGAGACGGTCTTGAGCGAGACGCCAGCGCGCTCGGCTACGGTCTTGATGGTCGACATAAGATCGGCACTCCAACTCTGTCCATCGTTAGACAGAATCCTGTTGACCAACGATGGACACGGGCATTATGGTCGAAATCGGAGGGGATGAATATTGGATTTGTCGTCGGGTGAAAGCGCCCCACGAATCCGGACTCACCACGCTTCGCTGCCTGTTCTGTTCCGCCCATCGGGGCGATTGCCGCGCTGCACGTTCAGCGGGAACGGATGCGCTCGCGTCGCGACCTCCGGGAAGGCGATCCGCGATCGCCGGTCAGACAGGAGGAGAAACTCAATCATGATCAAGCGCACCCTCGCCCTTGGCGTGTCGCTCATCACCATCGGGCTCATCGCTGCGCCCGCGCTGGGGCAGGCAATGCCCCAGGAACTCGCCGACGCCATGGCGGGGAAATATAAAGGCAAGGTTGTCACCGCGTTCGGCGCCTTCGCCGATGCGGACGAGGTCAAGTTCAATCAGGACGTCAAGGCGTTCGAAGACGCGACCGGCATCGACATCCAGTACGAAAGCTCCAAGCAGTTCGAAGCCACCATCGGCACGCGCGTCGATGCGGGCAACGTTCCCGACCTCGCGGACTTCCCGCAGCCGGGACTAATGGGCATTTTCGCCAAGCAGGGCAAGCTGATCGATCTCACCAGCTTCATGACCCCCGACTACCTCAAGGGTCAGTATCTGCAGAGCTGGCTCGATATGGGCACCAAGCCCGGCGCAGATGGCAAGCCGACGATGGTGGGCCTGTGGGAACGCGTCAACGTCAAGAGCCTCGTCTGGTATCCCAAGAAGGCGTTCGACGCAGCCGGCTATAAGGTCCCGACCACATGGGATGAGCTCAAGAAGCTGCAGGACCAGATCGTGGCAGACGGCGATACGCCCTGGTGCATCGGCATTGAGTCCGGGGCCGCGACGGGCTGGGCTGCGACGGACTGGATAGAAGAGGTGATGCTGCGCACGACCTCGCTCGAGAACTACGACAAATGGACCACCGGCGCGCTCAAGTTCTCATCGCCGGAGGTCAAGCATGCCGCCGAAGTGGTGGGCGACATCTGGCTCAACGACAAGAACGTATTCGGCGGCCGCAAGGCGATCGTCTCCACGTCCTTCGGCGATGCACCGGCGCCCATGTTCGCCGACCCGCCCAAGTGCTGGCTGCACAAACAGGGCAATTTCATCGTCAGCTTCTTCCCCAAGGACAAGCCGCTCAAGGCCGGCGTCGACTACGACTTCTTCTATCTGCCCCCGATCGACCCGACCTATGGCCGCCCGGTGGAAGTGGGTGGTGACATCTGGTCCATGTTCAAGGATCGCCCGGAAGTCCGGGCCGTAATGGAATGGTTCAGCCGTGCGGACCACCTCAAGACCTGGCTCGCCTCAGGTGGCACCATCGCCCCGCAAAAGGACGTACAGCTCGACTGGTATGGCAATGACATCGATCGCGGCGTCGCCAAGATCCTTGCCGGTGCAACCAGCGTGCGCTTCGACGGCTCCGACCTGATGCCAGGCGAAGTGGGTGCAGGCTCGTTCTGGAAAGAGATGACGGCGTGGATCGCAGGATCGGAAGATCTCGACACCGCCCTCAAGAACATCGACGCCTCCTGGCCGTCGAAATAGGCTCCCGCACAGTGCCCTCGCGCCGCAACCTGCGGTGCGGGGGTCCCCATGCCGCCCCCCGAATGGGCCAGTGATCGAAATGGCCGTGTCGATCGACCCAACAGCAAGCGCGACGTCCCGTTCGCGGGCTCAAGGCTCGGCTCCCGCTCTGCGGGCGCTCGCATATGTGCTCGCGGCCGCTGCCGCTCTGGCGGTGCTCGGGGCGGGCTTCGGCTTTGAGCGGGATAGCGACTGGCCCAGGCTGCTGCTGGCGTTGATCTTCATCGTCGGCGGCGGTGGCGCGCTGATCGTGCTCTACCTAGCGCTCGACGCCTTGCTGCAGCTGGCCCCGCCGCGTTGGATCCGACGCCTCCAGCCGCTTCTGTTCGTCGGCCCCGGACTGATCATGGTGGGATATTTCATCGCGCTCCCGATGCTGCGCACGATCATTGCGAGCGTCTACAATCGCGATGGATCGACGTTTATCGGCCTCGACAATTTCGTTTCGATCTTCACCCAGCCCTTCATGCTGGTGACGTTTCGCAACAATCTGCTCTGGCTCGTCTTTGGCGCCGGCCTGACGGTGGTCATGGGCCTCGCCATTGCCGCCCTCGCCGATCGCAGCCGCTTCGAGCGGGTGGCCAAGGCAATCATCTTCATGCCAATGGCGATTTCGCTTGTTGGTGCCGGCATCATCTGGAAGTTCATCTACGCGGTAAGGGATACCAGCGTGCCGCAGATCGGCCTCCTCAACGCGATCGTCACCGCGTTCGGCGGCGAGCCGCAGGCCTGGATTCAGCTCATTCAACCCTGGAACAATCTGTTCCTGATCGTGATCGTGATCTGGCTGCAGACGGGGTACGCGATGGTCCTGTTCTCGGCGGCCATCAAAGCGGTCCCGACGGAGATACTGGAATCGGCCCGGATCGATGGCGCGGGCGAGCTGCGCGTCTTCTTTTCGATCATCATTCCTTCGATTCGCACGACCATCATCGCGGTCTCGGCCACGGTGACGATCTTCACGCTCAAGATTTTTGATGTCGTGCTGGTGATGACCGGAGGCCAGTTCGGCACCGACGTTATTGCAACGCAGTTCTACAACCAATACTTCGTCAACCGGAACGCCGGGCTCGGCTCGGCGATCGCTGTGGTCCTGCTGGTCGCGGTCATTCCTGTGATTCTCTACAACCTGCGCAACTTCACCCGGAACAAGGCCCTCTGATGCCCGCCCAGCCCAAGCGCAAGGGTGGCTGGACGGCGACCGCGGTGGTCGCGGTGCTGTGCGTGCTGTGGTTCATTCCAACGATTGGGCTCTTCATTTCATCGTTCCGCTCACCCGACGATGTGCGCGACAGCGGCTGGTGGACCGTTCTGCCCCATCTCGAATGGCAGGCCGTCGACAAGATCACGCCTGACGCTGCGCTCGATCGCACCGGCACGATGACATTTGCGGGCGCCAGCGGCACCTTCGAAGCGCTCCGCAAGGGCGTCGTCGCGCCGGATGGGCGGCGTGTGCTCTGGGTTGGCAACCGGCGCACGGGCGTCGTCCAGATCGAGCAGCAGGTCTGGACGGCCAATCTCAATTTCGGTCTCTCGAACTATGCCAACGTGCTCACGGGCAAGCAGTACGAGGTGGTCAGCGCTGCGGGTGCCAAGACAACGCTGCGCGGCGACGACCTGTCGGGAGCATTCCTCAATTCCCTCGCGGTGACCCTGCCCTCGGTGGTTTTGCCGCTGCTCGTCGGGGCGTTCGCCGCCTATGGTTTTGCGTGGATCCGCTTTCCGGGGCGCACTGCGATCTTCATGCTGGTGATCGGGCTCATCGTTGCGCCGCTGCAGATCTCGCTTGTGCCGGTTTTGTCGGATTATGTGAAGCTCGGTCTCAACGGCACCTATCTAGCGATATGGCTGGCGCATGCGGGCTTCGGGCTGCCGCTCTGCATCTACCTTCTCTACAATTTTATCGCCCAGATTCCGCGCGAACTGCTCGAAGCGGCGACGGTCGACGGCGCGAGCCATTTGACGATCTTTAGCCGTGTGATCGTGCCGCTCGCCACGCCTGTTCTGGCGTCCTACGCGATCTTCCAGTTCCTTTGGGTGTGGAACGACTATCTGGTGGCGCTGATCTTCATCGGCAGTCAGCCGAACGTTCAGGTCCTGACCATGCGGCTCGCCGAAATCATCGGATCGCGCGGTGACGACTGGCATCTGCTGACCGCGGGCGCGTTCATCTCAATGATCCTGCCGCTGGCGGTGTTCTTCTCGCTGCAGCGCTATTTCGTCCACGGACTCACCGCGGGCGCAGTCAAAACGTGATTGGGGTTGAACGATGAACTACCGCCGGCTCGGCAATAGCGGACTCCTGGTGTCTGAGCTCGCATTGGGCACGATGATTTTCGGCGAGGACAGCGCGCGCGGGGTTTCCGAAGTCGACGCGCTGCGTCTGATCGATGCCTACCGCGACGCCGGCGGCAATCACCTCGACGTCGCCGACGTCTATGCGGGGGGCCGGGCGGAGGAAATCGTCGGTAGGGCACTCAAAGGCAAGCGCTCGGGCGCGATCATTGCGAGCAAAGTTCGCTGGCCGATGGGCAAGGACGTGAACCAGGCGGGATTGTCGCGCCATCACATCATCGAGGCGACCAATGCGAGCCTCGCTCGCCTCGGCGTCGAGACCATCGATGTCCTCTACATGCATGGATGGGATGCGCTGACTCCGCTGGACGAGTCGCTGCGCGCGATGGACGACCTCGTGTCCTCCGGCAAGGCCCGCTATTTGGGCGTCTCGAACTTCATGGCCTGGCAGGCCATGAAGGCACTGGGTGTGTCGGAGAAGCACGGCTGGTCGCGCTTCGCGGCGGGTCAGTACCAGTATTCCCTCGTGGTCAGGGATATCGAGAACGAGTTCGGCGACTTCTGGGTCTCGGAGGGTGTCGGACTCGTGCCCTGGGGCCCGCTGGGTGGCGGCTTCCTGTCCGGAAAATACCAGCGTGGTTCGGCGCCACCGCCCGCAGCGTCAGGGCGCATCGGCCAGACGCCCGATGACTGGGAGGAGTCCTGGGCGCGTCGCGACACCGACCGGAACTGGCGAACGCTCGACATCGTGCAGCGCATTGTCGCGGCGCATCCGGGCTCGTCGCCGGCACAGGTGTCGATCGCGTGGCTCCTCGCGCAGCCGGGCGTGTCGTCGGTCGTGGTCGGCGCGAGAACCGAAGCCCAACTCAGGGGCAATCTCGGGGCCGCGGAATTGCAACTATCAGCGGACGAGCTGACGAGACTGACCGCTGTTTCCGACGTAGGTCTCTCCTATCCCGCCCGAGCGGTGAATACCCGCAGGCGCTAGACGCCACAGTCCGCGGACCCGCAGCGGTCAGTTTCTTGGAACAAGGGGCTCATAGTCGGGCAGAAGCGCCTGCTGTTGCCGAGGCAAGTATGGTCTATCCGGGTTCGCCTTGAGATGTCTGCCTCGGCACGGGCGGGTCGTTGTAGGTGACCTCGCGTCGAGTGTGACGGTGTCGATCATCTCGCCGTACCTTGCGCTGTCTAACTTGGTGACCGACAGCAAGCTATGGGCATCGGACTTGGTCCGTCTCAAGGTAGAGGACGCTTGCTCCGGACCTATCGTTCGTGATCGAGCGATCATCACGCAACTGAACACAAGGTTGCGCAGCTCTATCGCAAGACGGGAAACCTCAGGGCAGTCCAGTTGCTACCTGGCCACGCAAAGATCGAGACAACCGTCCGCCTACCTCGGTGTGGAAGTGGATGACGCCCTTCGACGAGCGGAGCAGATCGAGGTCTAGACAAGCAGTCGGCGCGAAATCAGGGTCGGTTTCGCGCCAGAAGCGGCTGTTCGTGATTGGGATCGCCGCAGGCGCTGGTTGGTATGGGCCCCTCATCACGGTGTTCTACAGACTTGTCAGTTTGATGCGCACGGCGATTGATCTCGGCCCCCCGCTGTCTCGGCAACGCACTTGGCCAGTGCCTCCGGCTTCTTGGTGGTCTCCTACCCAAAATGGCGATCCTCGACCTGGTCGGATGCCGTCCTCACTCTTAGCTTTCTTGGCCCGTTCGAACAGCTCAGCTCTTGTCATGTTGTGTGACTGGGCTTGGCCCGCTTGAGTTCCGCTCGACGATCTGCGGGACGATATAGAGTCGCTGCGTGGATTCGAGGTTCTGCGGGCCCAGGCGGATGCGGTCCATCAGCAACCGCAGTGCTGCCCGGCCCATGTCCCGACCGGGGAGCCGCACCGTGGTCAGTGTCGGCGTAATCTGACGCGCAGCGGAGAAGTCGCCGAAGCCGATCACCGTCACGTCGTCGGGCACCTTGTAGCCAAGGTGTAGCAGCTCGGAAATGACGGTGACCGCCAGGCCGTCATGGGCGCAAAACAACGCCGTAACCTTCTTGGTTTTGCGGAGCAATTTTCGATACTCCTCGGCGAATTGCGAGTTCTCGTTGAACCGAAGCTCGTGCACGGTCATGCCGTGGTCGACCTCGGCAGCTTCCCTCAGACCGAACAACCGCTCGACGCGGCCACGAAAGCCGGGGGTGCCGTGCACATAGGCGATCTCCCGATGGCCCAGCCGATGCAGATAGTCGCCGACCGCGGCGCCGGCCTCGTGATCGGCGCCCATCACCTGGTCGACCTGCTCCAGCGGGTTAAGCCAGCCCACCCGCACCAGCGGTCTGCCGGTCATGCGCACGGCTTCGATCGCCTCCGCGGAGTGCGAACCGAAGAGAATTACACCGCGGCTGCCAAGGGCGAGGGCTCCCACCTGCTCGGGATCGTGCGTCCATCCCATGCGAAGCGAAACACCTAACGCGGACGCCTCGTATTGCACACCCGACTGGATCTGCATGGCGAGTTCGCTGTTGACCGGATCGTGGTCGTGAAAAATCAGCTGCACTTCGGTACTGAGCCGAGGCTGCGCCTTCGCATAACCCAGCCGGCCTGCCGTTTCGGCAACGAGCTGGCGTGTCTCCGGACTAACGCCGCCCTTGCCGGCAAGAGCCCGGGACACCGCGAATTTCGAGAGCCCCAACTCCCCGGCAATATCCGCCAGCGTGACCCGCGCCATCACTCTTCTCCCCAACCGCTGTCAGGCGGACAACATAACGCTTTACCTAACAACCAATAATTCGCAAGCTAAGTTTAGCTAACGAAAAGAAGAAGCGCAAACCGAGTTAGCATAACAGCAGCGGAGGATGGTCAAACATGTTGAAAATTAGCCGTCGCGCCTTTCTGGCCGCGTCCAGCGCCTCGATGGCGCTCACCGCCCTGCCGGTGATCCCGGCATTCGCGCAGGACTACAAGGAGGCTCCCAGCCTCAAGGACCAGGCGAGCAAGCTGCCGCCACTCAACAAACGCCTACCCGAGAATCCCCTAGTGATCACACCGACCGAAAAGGTCGGTACCTACGGCGGCGACTGGAACATGGCCCTGGTCGGCGGCGGCGGTCTTTCGATGCTGTTCCGCTACCAGGCGTACGAGCCTCTGGTCCGCTTCACGCCCGACTGGACCGGGGTCACGCCGAACGTGGCCGAGTCCGTCACGGCCGACGCCAACTCCAAGGTCTACACCATCAAGCTGCGCAAGGGGCTCAAGTGGTCCGACGGCGAGCCCTACACCACGGACGACGTGAAGTTCTGGTACGACACCTGCCTCACCGACAAGCGGGTCGCCTTTGTCGGCAATGGCCACTGGAAACAGGGCGGCAAGCCCGCCAAGCTCGACGTCGTCGACGAGACCACCTTCACAGTGACGTTCGAAAAGCCCAACGGCTTCTTCCCGCTCAACATCGCCTGGGCCAACAACGACCAGACGACGCGCACGCCCAAGCACTACCTCAGCCAGTTCCACATTGATTACAATCCGAAGGCCGACGATCTGGCCAAGCAGCGCGGACTCGGCGGCTGGGTGGCGCTGTTCCAGCAGGAAGTGGGCTTCCAGGACGACAATATCTTCTTCCAGAACGGCAACCGGCCGTCGTTGTTCGCCTGGCAGTTCCAGACGGCGCCGAGCGCCGGCGTGCAGCAGGCCGTGGCGGTGCGCAACCCCTACTATTTCAAGGTCGACACCGACGGCAACCAGCTGCCCTACATGGACCGCGTGGTCTACCAAATGGTCGCCGATCCACAGGTCCTGCTGCTCAAGTGCATGCAGGGCGAGATCGACATGATGGACCAGTATATCGGTACGCCGACCAACAAGTCGGTGCTCTACGACAATCGCCAGCAGGGCAACTACGACTTCTACACGTTGAACTCCACCGAAGCGAACCAGATGGTGTTCTGCTTCAACCTCAACCACAACGATCCGGTGCGTCGCGAGCTGTTTCAGAACAAGGACTTCCGCGTCGCCCTGTCGCTGGCGCTCGACCGGCAGTCGCTGATCGACACAGTGCTCGTCGGACAAGGCGCTCCCGCGCAGCCGTCGATCCTCAAGACTGACCCGCTCTACAATGAACAGCTCGCGACGCAGTTCACCCAGTTCGATCCGGATCAAGCGAACGCCATGCTCGACAAGGTCATCCCCAACAAGGGCGGCGACGGCATCCGGCTCGACAAGAACGGCAAGAAGCTGACGATCACGTTCGAGATCGACAATGCGCGCGCCATCTTCATCGACATGCTGCAACTCGTGGTGCCGATGTTCCAGGCAGTGGGCATCGATGCCCAGGTCCGTACGATGGACCGGTCGTTGTGGGAAACCCGCGTACGCCAGGGCCGCGACTTCGATGCAACCTGCCATGAGTTCGGTGCAAATGGCGGCATCGCCGCCATGCTGGACCCGCGCTACTACGTGCCGACCAACAACAACGCGGTCTATGCGCCCGGCTGGCAGCTCTGGTACCAGGCCAAGGATAACAAGGACGCGATCGAGCCGGACGATGTCACCAAGAAGTCGATGGCGCTGTACGACCAGTTGGTCGGCACGTCGGATCCGGGCAAGCAGGCCGAGCTGATGAAGCAGATCCTGCAGAACGCCGCCGACGAGTTCTACACGTTCGGCGTAACGCAGATTCCGCCGGGTTATGGCATCGTCAAGAACAACATCAAGAACTTTACCAAGACGATGCCCAACTCGTTCGGCTGGCCGACGCCTGCACCGACCCGGCCGGAGCAGTTCTACAAGGCCTGATTGCCCGGCTTCGCCTCGCCGAGCGGGGCGGAGCCTTCCACTCTTGGGTTCCTCCCGACCCATGACGTTGGAGTGCGCGTCGACGTCGACGGCGCTTCTTTCGAAAAAGATGATCCGATGCTCGATGCCAAGGCCGAGACCAGCGCCACGCTCAGAACACCGCTGTGGTACACTACCGCGACGCGCTGGACCCAGCTCACTCTCGCCGAGGACGATCCGGTCAAGTTTGATCCTAACCAGTGGATAGACATCTTCCGCCGCACAAGGTCGAACGCGACCTGCCTGAGTGCGGGCGGCTACATCGCCTACTACCCGAGCAAGATTCCGCTGCACTATGTGAGCAAGTTCATCGGCGAGCGCGATCCGTTCGGCGTGCTCGTGGACGGCGCGCGCCATCTGGGTATGCATGTGATGGCGCGCGTCGATCCGCATGCCATCCACCAGGACGCAGCAGACGCACATCCGGAATGGATCGCCGTCGACAAGGATGGGCAGCCGCGGCGCCACTGGGCTTTCCCCGAGGTATGGGTGACCTGCGCCTATGGCGACTACAATTCGAAATTCATGCCGCAGGTGGTCGAAGAGATCACCCGCCGCTACGACATCGATGCCGTTTTCGCCAATCGCTGGCAAGGCCATGGCGTCTGCTACTGCAAGAGCTGCACCACGCGCTTCCGGGAGGCCACGGGCCTCGAGCTGCCCCGCCGCGCGGCAGCGAGCGATCCGGCGTGGCAGGCGTGGGTGAAGTGGCGGCGCGACGTCCTCACCAACCTCATCGTCGAGTGGGACGCGGTGGTGAAGTCGGCACGTGCGCACGCCAGCTTCATCCCTAACATGGGGAGCGCTTCGCTGCAGGAGTTCGATCTCGCCATCATCGAGAAGCACTGCCCGTTCCTGGTCGTCGACCACCAGGCCCGCCAGGGCGTCGAGCTCGCCTGGTCCGCCGGCCGTGCCGGCAAGCGCATGCGCGCCGGCTTCCCCGATCGCCCGGCGGTCCTCATTACATCGGTGGGTCTCGAAGAGAACCGCTGGAAGGATTCGGTCCAGACCGGCGACGAGATCGAACTCTGGGTCGACGACGGCACCGTGCAGGGGATGTCCGCGTGGTTCACTAAGTTCAACGGCGTCATTCCCGACACCCGCTGGATTGCGCCAATGTCGGCGGCCTTCGGCCGCCATGCTGCAATCGCCGAAGCCTTCGCTGCCACGACAGCAACTGCCGAGATCGCGCTGATCGACGCGGCGACCACGCATCGACTGTGGCCTCGCGAAGAGAATGCGCGGGCCGAGGTGCACGACCTCGGCGTCTATCACGCGCTGGTGGAGGCCCGTCTACCGTTCGAGATGATCTCGGACCAGCGGCTGACGCTCGCCAACCTCTCGCGTTTCAAGCTGGTCATCCTGCCGAATGCGGCCTGCCTGTCGGATGCGCAATGCGCCGCCTTGCGCGAATATGTCGAGCAGGGTGGAAGCCTCGTTGCCGCCTATGAGACGTCGTTGCGCGACGAGACCGGCAAGCGGCGCCATGATTTCGCCCTCGCCGACATCTTCGGCGCGCACCTCACGCAGCCGGCCCGCGGTGTCGTCAAAAACACGTATGTCGCCCTGGGCAGGTCGCACCCCATCAACCGTGGCTACGATGGGGCGAACCGCATCATCGGCGGCACCTACCTGCTCGGTATCGACGTCGTTGCGGGTGTTGAGACGCCCTTCCTCTACGTGCCCGACTTCCCAGACCTGCCGATGGAGGAAGTTTACCCGCGCGAGGAACCGCAAGGCGCGGCGGTCGTGGCACGCGAAACCGGCCATGGGGGACGGGTCGTCTATATCCCCTGGAACATCGGCGAGATCTTCTGGAGCTCGCTCGCACAGGATCATGGGCAGCTCATCAACAATGCGGTTGCCTGGGCGCTCGACAAGACGCCGGACGTGAGCGTCAGCGGCGATGGTGTCGTCGACCTTGCCGTACGGACGGCGAAGAACCAGACAATTGTTGCATTGCTCAACCTCACCAATCCGATGATGATGAAGGGGCCGCTGCGCTCCGTCTTCCCCATCGGTCCGCAGACCATCTCCGTGGCTGCGCCGCAGGGCGTCAATCGCGCGACGGCTCGCCTGCTGATAAGCGGCGACAGCGTGCCGGTCAGCCGCCGCGACGGCCGGTTCGAAGTCGTGGTGCCGGGCGTGACCCGGATGGAGGTCATGCAACTCGAATGGCAGTGAGGTGGGCGCGATGATCGATCGACGACTGCTTTCGCGACTGGACGTGGGGGCCGCCTGAGATGCTGGGCTACATCCTGCGGCGCGTCCTCTACATGATCCCGACGCTGTTTGGAATTTCGCTGATCGCGTTCCTGATCATCCAACTGCCTCCGGGCGACTACCTGACCTCGATGGTCGCGAACATGGAGTCCTCCGGCCAGACGGTCGACCCGAACCAGATCGCGCAGCTGCGCGAACAATATGGCTTCGACCAGCCGATTTACGTGCAGTACGCCAAGTGGATCACCGGCATCGTCACGCGCGGCGATTTCGGCCAGTCGTTCCAATGGCGGCAGCCGGTCTCGGCGCTGGTCTGGGGTCAGCTTGGCACCACCCTGATGATCACCGTTGCGAGCCTGCTCTTCGTCTGGGCCGTGGCCCTGCCGATCGGCATCTACTCGGCGGTCCGACGATACTCTATCGGGGATCACGTGTTCACGCTGCTCGGATTTATCGGCCTCGCGGTGCCCAACTTCATCCTGGCGCTGGTGCTGATGTACGCATCCTACCGCCTCTTCGGGCAGAGCGTCGGCGGCCTCTATTCGCCGCAATTCAATGACGCGTCCTGGAGCTGGGACAAGCTGGTCGACCTCCTCGCGCACATCTGGGTGCCGATCATCATCATCGGCACCTCCGGCACGGCCGCACTGATCCGCATCCTGCGGGCGAACCTCACGGACGAACTGCACAAGCCCTATGTGCTGACCGCGCGTGCCAAGGGGCTGCCGGAGTATAAGGTCGTACTGAAGTACCCAGTGCGTATCGCCCTCAATCCGTTTGTGTCGGCCCTTGGCTGGGTGCTGCCGCATCTCGTCTCGGGCGCCACCATCGTCTCGATCGTCCTCAACCTGCCGACCGCCGGACCGCTGCTCCTCAGCTCCCTGGTCAGCCAGGACATGTACCTCGCCGGAACCTTCATCCTGCTACTCGGTGTGCTGACGCTCGTGGGCATGCTGGTCTCCGACCTGCTCCTCGCCCTGCTCGATCCCCGTATCCGCTTCACGTGAGGATGCACCGATGAGCCTCAATGAAGTGTTCGAGATCGAGCAAGAAGAGACTGCGCCGTCGACGAGCCCGCTCCGGGGCAAACGCCGACCCGATCGCGCCGCAGCCGCCGGACCGTGGCGGCTGATCGGCCAGAAGCTCGTCCGCCAGAAGGTGGCGATGGCCGCGGGAACCATCGTCTTGCTGCTCTATCTCGTCGCGGCGTTCTGCGAGTTCCTGGCGCCCGGCCTGCCCGAGACCTCGAAGGCGCAGTACACCTACGCGCCACCACAGCCCATCGAATGGTTCGTCACCGATGCCAACGGCACGCGGTTTGCGCCGCACGTCGCGGGCTATGCGGTGAAGATCGATCCGGTCGCGCTTCGCCGCACTTTCGTCGTCGACGATACAAAGATCATTCCTGTCGGCTTCTTCGTCCACGGCGAGCGCTACAAGCTCTGGAATCTGTTTCCGACCGACATTCATTTCTTCGGGCCGACCCGCAGGACCGACCCGATGTACCTGATCGGCGCCGATCGACTGGGTCGTGACCTGCTCAGTCGGCTGATCTATGGAACGCGCGTCTCGATGTCGATCGGGCTCGCCGGTGTCGCCATCTCGCTGATCTTGGGCGTCACGCTCGGCTCGCTCTCGGGGTTCTACGGCGGCTGGGTCGATACGCTGGTGCAGCGCATCATCGAAGTTATCTCGGCGATGCCGACCATTCCCCTATGGCTCGGTCTCGCAGCAGCCATCCCCGTCGCCTGGCCGCCGCTGCAGGTCTACTTCATCATCACAGTCATCGTGTCGCTGCTCGGCTGGACCAGTCTCGCGCGCGAAGTGCGCGGCCGGTTCTTAGCGCTGCGTGGCGAGGACTTCGTCACCGCCGCCCGCCTCGACGGCTCGACCGAACGGCGCGTCATCTTCCGGCACATCCTGCCGTCGCTGACGAGCCACATCCTCGCGGTCGTGACGCTTGCGGTGCCCACCATGATCGTCGCGGAAACCTCGCTCAGCTTCCTCGGTGTGGGACTCAAGCCGCCGGTGGTGAGCTGGGGCGTGCTGCTGCAGGACGCGCAGAACATCCGCACCGTGGCGACGGCGCCGTGGCTGCTGATCTGGCCGAGCGCCGCGGTGGTGCTCGCGGTGCTCTCCTTCAATTTCTTCGGCGATGGGCTACGCGATGCCGCCGACCCTTACAACACGTGAGGCCGGCATGACCGCGCAAACTCCAATCATCCCGCAACAGGGCGGATCCGGCGGCGGCGGCGGTGCCCTGCTGGCGGTCGAGCGTCTGTCGGTCGATTTCACACTTCGCACACACATTCTGCATGCCGTGCGCGATGTGAGCTTCACGCTGCACAAGGGCCGGACCCTTTGCCTTGTGGGCGAGAGCGGCAGCGGCAAGTCCGTGACCGCGCGAGCCCTTATGCGTCTGGTCGAACCGCCCGGCCAGATCGTGGCCGGCAAGATCACTCTCGACATCGACGGCCGCCAGATCGACGTCACCGCCGAGCGCGATACCTCGCGACAGATGCGCTCCATCCGCGGCCGCCGGATCGGTCTGATTTTCCAGGAGCCGATGAGCTCGCTCTCGCCGGTCCACACCATCGGCTCGCAGATCATCGAGGCGCTGAGGCTCCACCGCCCGCTCACGCCGCGGCAAGCGCGCGACGAGACCGTCCGGCTGCTCGCGCAGGTCGAGATCCCCCATCCCGACAAGATGATCGACCGCTACACGTTCGAATTCTCGGGAGGCATGCGGCAGCGTGCTATGATCGCAATGGCCCTCGCCTGCAATCCCGACATCTTGATCGCCGACGAGCCGACGACTGCGCTCGACGTGACGACACAGGCCGAAATCCTCGACCTCATCAAGCGCCTGCAGCTCGAGCGCGGGATGGCGATGCTGCTGATCACCCACGACATGGGCGTGGTCGCCGAAACGGCGGACGATGTCGCGGTAATGCGCTTCGGCCGCATCGTCGAGGCTGGCTCGGTCGACCACATCTTCTACAATGCCCGCCACCCCTACACGCAGCGCCTCCTGAGCTCGACCCTCAAGCTCGAGGGCGGCGCCGAGCGTGTGAGCGGCGCGCCGCGGGTCGAGAGTCCACCTGCGCCGCCGATCCTCTCTCTGCGCCATCTCAGCAAAGGGTTCGGTGCAGGCGGCGGCTGGTTCAGCAAGGTGGGCAGCTTCGTGATCAAGGCGGTCGACGACGTAAGCCTCGACCTGTTGCCCGGCGAGAACCTCGGCATCGTCGGCGAAAGCGGATCGGGCAAGACGACGCTCGGCCGACTGGTGTTGCGGACCGTCGAGCCGTCATCCGGCAATGTCCTCTATCGCGACCGCAACGGCCAGGAACGCGACGTGACGACGATGAGCAAGGCTGACCTTCGCGCCTATCACCAGGACGTGCGGCTGGTCTTCCAGGACCCCTTCGCTTCGCTCAATCCACGCATGACGGTGCGGGAAATCATCGCCGAGCCACTGACCATCGCCGGTCGCGCCCCGGGCAAGGTGCTCGGCAAGCGCGTTGCCGAGCTGATGGAGATGGTCGGGCTCGATCCCGCAGCGATGGAGCGCTACCCGCATGCCTTCTCGGGCGGGCAGCGCCAGCGCATCGGCATTGCCCGCGCGCTCGCGCTCGATCCTCGCGTGATCATCGCCGACGAGGCCACATCCGCTCTTGACGTGTCGATCCGCAGCCAGATTCTCGACCTGCTGCTGGAACTGCAGCAGCACCTCGATCTCAGCTTCATCTTCATCTCGCACGACATTTCCGTCGTCCGCTACTTCTGCGACCGGGTGGCGGTGATGCATCGCGGCAAGCTCGTGGAGCTCGGTACGGCAGAAGAAATCTGCGCGACCCCACGCGAAGATTATACCAAGATGCTGATCTCGGCCGTTCCTAACCCCGATCCGCGCAACAAGCGGATGATGCACCGCGTCCGCATGCCCGGCGACCAGAACTAGGTCACTTCGCCCTCTCTATCTCCAGGCCCACCAATGCTTCGTTTCTCCGCCAATCTTTCGATGCTCTATCCGGAACTCACATTTCTCGATCGCTTCGATGCTGCGGCCCGCGACGGCTTCACCGGTGTCGAATATCTCGGGCCCTATTCCGAAACGCCCGAGGCGATCACTGAGCGGCTGCAGAAGAACAATCTCACGCAGGCGCTGTTCAACCTTCCGTCCGGCGACTGGGCCGGTGGCGAGCGCGGCATCGGTGCCCTCCCCGGCCGTGAGGCAGACTTCCGTCGTGGCGTCACTGAAGCCATCCGCTACGCCACAGTGCTCGGCTGCACGCAGGTCAACTGCCTTGCCGGCATTCCGAAAGGTGCAACGCCCGAGGCCGCCGAGGCGACCCTGGTCGCCAACCTGAGCTATGCGGCGCCACGGCTGGCGCATGCGGGCATCCGGCTGCTGCTCGAACCGATCAATCCGTTCGACATCCCCGGATTCTTCGTCAACAGCTCGACCCTCGCGCTTCGCATTTTCGACCGTGTGAATAACGACAATCTATTCCTGCAGTACGACTTCTATCACATGCAGCGTGTGCAAGGCGAGTTGATCGCTACCTTCAAGGCGCTGATGCCGCGCATCGCGCATGTGCAGGTCGCCGACAATCCCGGCCGCAACGAGCCGGGCACCGGGGAGATCAACTACCCCTTCATCTTCGCCGAGCTTGAGAGGCTGGGATACGACGGTTGGGTCGGCGCCGAGTACAAACCCAGTAGCAGCACCTCCGGCGGCCTGGGATGGCTCAAATCCTATCGCGGAGCAGCGGCATGAATATCGGCTTCATTGGCTTGGGCGTCATGGGACGCCCGATGGCGCACAATCTCATCAAGGCCGGACACAGCCTGTTCCTCCACCGCGTAAAGCCGGTCTCGCAACCGCTGATCGATGCTGGCGGCAAGGCGCTCGACAGCGCCGAGGCCGTGGCCCGCGCGACGGACATCATCATCCTGATGTTGCCGGATACGCCGGACGTCGAGACCGTCCTCTTCGGCGATAGGGGCGTTGCCGCAGGGCTGTCAGACGGCAAGCTCGTGATCGACATGAGTTCGATCTCTCCCGTCGCGACCAAGGACTTCGCCCGGCGCGTCGCGGCTCTGCGAGCGGACTACCTCGATGCGCCGGTGTCCGGCGGCGAGGTCGGCGCGCAGAACGCGACCCTCACCATCATGGCCGGCGGGACCGAAGCTGTCTTCGCCCGCGCCAGGCCGCTATTCGAGGTGATGGGCAAGAACATCACGCTGGTGGGAGATGTCGGAGACGGGCAGACGGCGAAGGTCGCCAACCAGATCATCGTCGGCCTCACCATCGAGGCTGTAAGCGAGGCGCTGACGTTCGCCGCCGCCGCGGGCGCCGATCCGGCAAAGGTCCGCGCGGCGCTGATGGGTGGCTTTGCCTCCTCGCGCATCCTCGAGGTGCACGGCCAGCGGATGATCGATGAGGCATTCGCGCCTGGCTTCCGCATCCGCCTGCACCGGAAAGATCTGAGCCTTGCGGTCGATACCGGGAAGACCCTCGACCTCGCTCTGCCCAACACGGCCGCCACGCAGCAACTGATGAACGCTGCGATCGGCCGCGGCGACGGCGACCTCGATCACTCGGCCCTGATCCGGACGATCCAAGGGATGTCCGGCAAGTAACGCAGGGCGGGCTCGGGCTCGCCCTGCCCCCGACCCTATCGCAGCTCCAGGATCAGCGCATCGCGCGCCGGCACGATCACGCTGCGGCTATCTTTGGCATCGGTCACTTCCGGCCAAAGCGACGACTTCGGCACTGCATCCCCGTAGCCGGGCGCCAGCGAGAAGGCCACCCTTTGCGCTTCGCGCGTCGGATTGACCAGCCACACGAAGACGGCATCGGCACCCTTGTGCAGGCGCGCCTGCACGGCGGGATTGTCGATGCTGACGTGCTTGGGATTGCCCAGCCAGTCGAACACCTTGGCAAAATAGGCGCGGTTGGCAGCGCTGCTCGTCCGGTAGTAGGCGACGGACGGGTGCGTACCGACCAGCAGGGTACGCCCCTTGCCGTGCTGATGCGAAACCACGGCCAGCCGGCCTTCGCTGAAGTTGCCGTGAGCTTCGCCGCCGGCGAGCTCGTAGCTCTGGAGGTACCCACCGCCATCCACCGCCAAGCCGTCGAGCTTGAAATGGATGCGGTCGCCGATGTCGGGCATGAACTCGACCTCGTCCTCGCGCGCGCCGAACACCGCATCGAGACCAAAGTTCGGCTGCACCGTGCCGACGTGCCCCCGATCGCCGAAATAGGCCGGACACGCCTCCGCCACCAGCCGGCCGCCCTTCTCCACCCAAACCGCGAGTGCCTTCGCCTGCACTGCAGTCAGCATGATCGGATAGGGGAAGTAGATCGCATCGTAGTTGTCGAGGTCGTCGATGTGGACCCAGTCGGCCTGCACGCCATTGTCGAAGAAGCCGCGATAGGCACCCCACATCGCGGCCGCATAGGTGTCGAACTTGCTTTCGTGATTGAGTGCATAGTCCCACATCTGCAATTCCGGCACGACCAGCAGGCCCACCTCGCCACGCACCGGCTTGGCGGCCATCAGCGCTTTGGTCTTTTCGCCATTGCCCCACTTGGCCATCACGCTCGCCATGTCGGACCGCGGTGTGCGCGAGCCGTCCATCGCATAGGACCCGAAGGCGCCGAACAGTGGTCCGTCGAGCAACGGTCGCCAGCGCAGATTCATTACGCCGCGCGCGCCACCGGCGAGTGAGGTGAGGCTCCACAGGCGAATGTCCTCGGGCTCGGCCACACGGCCATCCTCCTTGTCCCGGCCCAAAACCTGCGGCTGCAGCCACAGCGGCCCTCCTTGCCGCTCGGCGTGCCAGAACGGCTTTCCACGCGCGGCCGCCCGGGTGAGATCGACGCCGTACCAGTTTCGCCACGGCTGGTTGCCCTTGCGCGCAGCGATCCAGGTCATGCCGTAGACTTCGACCTTGCTGGCGGCGAGCCAGTCGTCGGACCCGTGCGAGGCAAGATTCGGTATCGCGCCCGAGACGCCGTGAGCGACGATCTTGTTCTTGCTGTCGACACCGCGGATCGTATCGATCCGCCACTGCATCAGCCCATAGAAGTTGTCGCGCTTGAACAGGAGCCAATCGAGCGTTTCGGCATACGGCGCGATGACGACCGGCGGTTCGACATAATCCCACTTGTAGAACGAGTAGCGGTGCCACGCCTGCGCAAGAGCGTCGAGCGTGCCGTACTTCGCCTTGAGCCAGTCGCGGAAGGCCTCCTTGGAATAGTCCGAGTAGTCGACGTCGGCCGGATAGTTGACCTCGTTCCACACATCGTAGCCCAGCATCGCCGGGTGGTCCTTGTAGCGGGCGGCCAAAGCCTTCAGGAAATTGCCAGCCATCTCACGCACTTCGGGGCAGTTGAGCGTCAGCGTCCCGGCGCCGCTCGAAAAACCTCCTGTCGCGCTCGACACGCCCATGTTCGAGGTCGCGGGTGAGCCATCTGCGTGAATCACGCGAGCATGAGCAAATTCGTGCACTGCCCAGTCGGGCACGGTGTGCGTGAGCTCGGCGATGATGGTCTTGATGCCGTTCTTGGCCGCCAAATCCATCTGCTGGTCGTAGTCGGCCCAATCGTACTTGCCGGGCTCGCGCTCGATCGAGGCCCACATGAACCAGTGCCGAAAGACATTCAGCCCATCTTCGCCGGCGACCGCATAGTCACGCGCCCAGTCGCTCCGCGGCGGGTTGGACTTGCGGAAATACACCGCGCCATAGGGAAGTTGCGGAAGCTCAGCCATGCGATGTCCTTCGGGAACGGAAATACCGGCAGAGCCGCCGGCGGCAATGAATCAAATGCGTCGAAGCGACTGCCGCTCGATGATCGTCGGCGCGATCAGCAGCCGGCGTGGGGAGCGCCGCGGGTCGCTCCGCCGCTCGATGCCCTCGCGGAGCATCTCGAACGCCGTGGCGCCCATCTCCTCTCCCGGAACCCGGATCGTGGTGAGTTGCGGCGTCGTCTGCACAGCCGCCGCGTAGTCGCCGTAGCCGACGACCGAGATATCGTCGGGCACCCGCATGCCAGATCGCAGCAGATCCGAAATGGCGGCGACGGCAATCCAGTCGTTGCCCGCCACCAGTGCCGTCGGCTTGCGGCCCGTGGCCCGCAAAGCCTTGAACGCATCGAGGAAGCCGCCATTCTCGTCGAAATAGAGCTCGGCGACCTCTTGAGCGCCGGCATCCGCCAGCACGTCGCGAAGCGCACGATAGCGCCCGGTCCGGCCACGCAGACGCCCTCGCCCCTGCAGGAAGGCGATATCGCGGTGTCCATATTCGAGAAGCTTCAACCCGACGGCGGCCGTCGCGCCGTTGGCGTCCACGTCGATCTGATCGATCAGCTCGAGCGGCGCGATCAAACCGACCTTGACCACCGGCAGCATGCGCCGCTGCCGCTCCACAGCCGGAATGGGTGCATGCGGGCCGACGAGGATGGTGCCCGCGCCATTACGGATCGCCTCGGTCGTCCGGCGGGCCTCGTGTTCCCACTGCACCTGCACCGGGTAGCCGTGCATCTCGGCCGCGCGCTGAATGCCGCGTTGGATGCGAAGCTGGACCTCGGAGTTCACCGGGTCATGATCGTGCAGGACCAACTGGATCGTTCGAGCGCTCGCGACCACGCTGGGCGGCACATAGCCGAGTGCGTTCGCCAATTGCTCCACGGTCTGCCGTGTCGTCTCGCTCACGCCATCCTTGCCCGAAAGCGACCGGGAGACGGCATATTTCGAGACGCCAAGCTGATCGGCAATGGTTTGCATGGTGACACGATTCACGGCACGAACCTAACACCCATCCTAACGTCCGCTGGTCAGTCCGCCATTGAGTGGCCTTCTCACGCAGATGTTTAGCTGATGGACCTAATGTTGCAATAGTTTGTGCGTTGTTAGGTTGTTTGTTAGGGTCGGCGTCGGTCCTTCGAATTGACCACCGGTCATCCGGACCAAGAACGTGGCACATCGCGATGCCGCCGGCGGAGGAGCCGTCCACAGCATCAAGAGCAGACGCTCGTTGAGTTCCGCTTTGCCCCCAGTAGCCGACCAAGATGCGGGAGACTGCTTCAGCCGCTCATTTGCTTGGGGCCACCATCGGCGTCGCGAGAAGCGCCCGTTAGTCCTGACGATAGAAGGACAGAAAAGCGGCGCTGAGGGCCGTGCCAAAGGCGATCGGAAAGGCGATGGCCATCAGCATCGAAA
>DATMTK010000234.1:0-15060 GCA_035564755.1 Devosia sp.
GTGGCCGATATCGACGATGGACGAAATGAGCTGGCGCTGGCCTTCGGAGTCGACCACGGGCATCACGAGCTGGCGGTCGATCTTCAGGCGACGCGGCTTGAGCTTGAGAAGGCTCACGATCGAGGCGTAGCCGGTGCCGAAATCGTCGATCTCGATGTCGATGCCGAGCTCGCGGATCTGGTCGATGTTGAAGGCGACGATGTCGTCGCTCTCGTCGAGATAGATGGATTCGACCAGCTCGAAGCTGATGCTGCCCGGGGCGATATCGAGCTTGCGCAGGCTCTTGATGAGGTTTTCGTCGCGCAGGCGGCGGGCCGAGACGTTGACCGAGGCGCGCGGCACCGCGAGGCCCTGGGCGCGCCAGACCGCCATCCACGACAGGGTCTGCTCGAGGATCATGCGATCGATGGTGGCGACGACGTTGAGGTCTTCGGCGATGGGCATGAACACATCGGGCGAGACGACGCCGCGGGTCGGATGCTCCCAGCGCGCCAGCGCCTCGACGCCGGCGACGGCGTGGCTGCGGGCGTCGAACTGCGGCTGGTACCAGGCAACGAACTGGCCCTTTTCGATGCCGGAGAGGATGTCGTCGGCCATCTGCTTGGTCGAGACGATCTCGGCCTGCAGCGCCTCGGTGAAGAACTCGTAGCGGTTGCGGCCGCGACGCTTGGCGCGGTAGAGCGCGATATCGGCGTCGATCAGCAGCCGCTTGTCGTCGATCTTCGGGCCGCGCTGGAAGGCGATTCCAACCGAGAAACCGCAGCGGCATTCGTGGCCCATATAGGGCATGGGCTCGCGCATCTGGTCGATGATGCGGTTGGCGAGCTTGGTCAGGTCGCGACGGCCGTTGCGCAGCGAGCTGACCACCACGAACTCGTCGCCGCCGATACGGGCGACGAAATCGTCGTCGCGCACATTGGCGCGCAGCACGTCGGCGGCGTGCTGCAGCATGGCATCGCCGGCGGCGTGACCGAGGGTGTCGTTGATCTGCTTGAAGCGATCGAGATCGATGTGGAGAAGCGCGAGACCGGAGCCGTCCTCGGCGGCGGCGGCGGCTCGTTCGCTCAGGAACTTGTCGAGATAGCGCCGGTTGGGCAGCGTGGTCAGCGCGTCGTGGAGCGAGGTGTGCTCGATGCGGGCGGTGGCCTCGACGAGCTCGGCATTGCGCGCCTCGGCCTCGGCCCGGGCCCGTTCCAGCGCCTGGTTGACGCGGACGTCGTCGGTGACATCCCAGTTGCAACCGGCGATGCGGACGCTGCCGTCGATATCGCGATAGCAGGTGCCGATGGCGCGGATGAAGCGCTCCGTTCCGTCCGGCAGGACGACGCGGAACTGCGAGACGTAGCGGCCGCGATGGCGGATGGCGTCGTCGAACTCGATCTTGGCGCGCGCACGGTCGTCGGGATGGAGCGCATCGCTCCAGTTCCGGCCGGTGCGCAACCCGCCATCCTGTGGCAGACCGTAGAGGGCGTTCATGCGGTCGTCCCAGATCAGGCGATCGGCATCCACGTTGTAGTCCCAGACGCCCACCTCCGAGGTCTCGAGCGCGAGACCGAGACGCCGCGACAGGGCCGCAAGCTGCTGCTCGCGTTCGGCCAGGGCGCGGATGTGACGGGCACGCTCTTCGATCAGGTTGCGGGCGATGAACATGGGAACGAGGACGAGCGCCGCCGCGAGACCCAGCAGCAGGCGAAACATCAGCGGATTGGGCAAGGCAGCATCCCAGCCCAGGGCGGGCCGGGCGACGATCTGCCATGAGCCGGTCGGCAGGGAGATGTCGGCGGTCACGGGCTGGTCGGCCAGTACGGAGCTGTCGCCGAAAAACACCGCGCCATTGGCGCCGCTGCCATCGGGACCGCGAAGGGCGATATCGAGACCCAGATCGGGTTCGTAGAGGCCGCTATAGGCGTAGAGCAAATTGGCATCGACTACGGCGGAGACCACGCCCCAGAACTTCTCGGTGCCGCCGGGCGCGGCGGTAAAGACGGGGAAGCGGCCGACGAAGCCCTGCCCGCCCTGCACCAGATCGACGGGACCGGCGAGGATCAGGTCATGGCTGTCGCGGGCGCGCAGGATCGCGGTCCGCTGTGCCTCGAGCTGGTTGTAGTCGGTCCCGAGGAGCTTTTCGTTGCCCTTGACGGGATAGAGCAGCGTGACCTTGAGGTCGGGCGCTCCGGCGATGTCGCGCAACTGCGTATTGTCGTCGAAAAGCTGGCTGGCGAGCGCGGTGAAGCGCTCTTCGGTCATGTCGGGCTCGGTCGCGAGCGTGCCGATGAGGCCGCGCACGACCTGCATGTCGCCATTGATGTTGCCTTCGAGGCGGGCGCGGATGACGCTCACCTGGCGGCTCACCATGGCGCGGATCTGCTGCTCCTGGAGGGCACGGTTCTGCATGTCGGCAAAAATGGCCGAACCAAGCACGACAACGCAGGCCACGCCGCCGATGACATTGGTCCAGCGGAACGCCGATGCGATGGTCTGGCGGAACGTCGCCATGCGCATTTATCCGATATGCCCCCGCCCTTTACGGGCTTCCCCGGTGTTGGCGGAGTGTCGGGGGCGGGACTTAAGTTTGCTTTAGCGCAAGCGCATCGGGCCCCAATCGGGGCGGGAAGCCGTCATAGTGGTTGACGCAAGGTTAAGCGAAAAAATCTGCAAGGGCGTGCAACCAGTGCGGCAACCGGGCGTTTATTGGGTGTCCCCGAACGATTGTTGACCCACCGGCGCCGCTCTGCCTCCCCCGCAGAACGGCGCCATTTTTACGGCCTGGCTGTTGTGCAGGGCGGCGGCGGATGCTTAGCATCCGGTTAATTCAGGTTAACCGAGACGTCCGTGGCCTCCAAACTCCCCGATCTCGACCAATGGATCGATGCGGTCGCGCCCATCGTGAAGCTCGACGTACCGGCCGAACAGCGGCCGGGGGTCAAAGACCATTTGAAAACGGCGGCGAAGATGGCCGCGCTGCTCGAAAAAGTTCCGCTCAAGGATGAAACCGCCGCCGCCGCGGTCTATCGCGCATGAAATCGACGGATGGCGCCGCCGCGATCGTGAAGGCCGTCACCACCGCCCAGACGGGCGCCCGCTCGGTGATCATCGAAGCGCTGGCACGGATCGAGGCCAATACCGGGCGCACCAAGGCCTTCACCGATGTCCTCAAGGACCGGGCGCTGGCGAATGCCGACGGCATCGATCCGGCCCTCAAGGCCGGCAAGAAGCTGCCGCTGGCGGGGGTGCCGTTTGCGGTCGCCAACGCGTTCGATCTCAAGGGAATCGCGACACGGGCGGGCAGCAAGATCGGCCGCGACGGGCTGCCGGCGGCTATCGACGCGGCGCTCATCGGGCGGCTCGAGGCGGCAGGCGCGATCTGCGCCGGCGCCGCCAGCATCGACGAGTTCGGGCTCGGGCATACCGGCGAGACCGCGCATGACGGCGCCGTCCACAATCCGCACGACCTGACGGCCATTGCCGGCGGCGCGCCGGCCGGCGTCGCGGCGGCGATTGCGGGCGGCATGGTGCCGCTGGGGCTGGCGCTCGACAGCGACGGCGGCCTCAGGATCGCGGCGTCCCTGAGCGGGCTGTTCGCGATCAAGCCGACCTATGGGCGGCTCAGCCGGGTTGGCGTCTTTCCAACCGCGCCGAGCCTTGACCACACCGGGGTGCTGGCCCGATCCGTCGAAGATCTGGCGCTGGCCTATGACGCGGCGCAGGGGGTCGATGCGGCCGACCCGGCGATGATCAAGCGGCCGCTCGAGCCGGTGAGCGGGCGGCTGGAGCGCGGCTCGGCGGGACTCAGAATCGCCGTCGCCGACGGCGATTTCGCGGGAGCGGGCGAGGCGCGGCAGATGATGGACGAGATCGGCAAGCGGCTCGAGGTGAGCCGACGGGTGATGATCCCCTATGCGCAGGCGGCGCTGGCGGCAGCGCATTTGATCGGGATGGCGGAGGCGGCCTCGCTGCACGCCGAGCGGCTGCGCAGCCGGGCGGCCGATTTCGACCCGGAGGTGCGCGACCGGCTGGTTGCCGGCTCGCTGCTGCCGGCCCAATGGATCGAGCGGGCGCAGCGGTTCCGCCGGATGTTCCATGAGCAGATGCTCGCGCTCTTCAGCACGATCGACGTGATCCTCGCGCCGGCGACGCCGATGCGGGCGCCGCGGCTGGGACAGAAATCGGCACGGGTCGGCACCGTCGAGGTGCCGGTGCGGCAGAGCCTCAACAGCTACACGGCCGCTTTTTCGCTGGCTGGTCTGCCCGTTGCGGCGGTGCCGATCGCCATCGACGGCCAGCGGCTGCCGCTCGGCGTGCAGGCGATCGCGGCACCATGGCGCGAGGATTTCGCGCTGCGCATCGCGCGCGAGCTCGAAAAGTCCGGCCTTGCGAAGGCGCCGGTGGCTCGCGGCTTCGCCGAAGAATAGACCCGCCTTGACCGGACTCCTTCCACTACCATACTAGCGTCGCCCATGTTCCGATGGGATCGGAACATGGGCTCTAGTTCTTTGAGTTGTCGCGTTTCCGAACCGCAAAAGATGGTATCCACTTTTGCTGGAAACGCTCCGGCTCCCACCGGGTGGATATCCATGCTGAACGACGACCGACTGTTTCCCGCCGATCCGACGACGCGAGCGCTGGCGCGCCAGCTTTTCGATGCCATCCGCGCGCTGCCGCTGATCAGCCCGCACGGCCACACCGAGCCACGCTGGTACGCCGAAAACGCCGCCTTCCCCGACCCGGCCCAGCTCCTCGTGGTGCCGGACCATTATGTAACGCGCATGCTGGTGAGCCAGGGCGTCTCGCTCGAGAGCCTGGGCGTGCCGCGGCGCGACGGGGGGGCGGTGGAGACCGACGGGCGCACGATCTGGCGGCGGTTTGCCGAGCACTATTACCTGTTCCGCGGTACACCGACGCGGCTGTGGCTGGACACCACGCTCAGCACGCTGTTCGGCATTACCGAGCTGCTCGGCCCCAAGAGCGCCGACCGCATCTACGACATCATCGCCGGGGCACTCGAGACCGCGGCGTTCCGGCCGCGGGCGCTCTACGAGCGCTTCAACCTCGAAGTGATCGCGACCACCGACAGCGCCATCGACGAGCTCAAATGGCACAAGGCGATCGACGAGTCCGGATGGAGGGGCCGCGTGGTGCCGACCTACCGGCCCGATGCCATCGTCGACCCGGACCGCGCGACGTTCCAGGCCGATCTCGACCGGCTGGGCGAGATCACCGGCTGCGATACCGGAAGCTGGAAAGGCTATCTCGAGGCGCATGTGCAGCGCCGCGGCTTCTTCAAGCAAATGGGCGCGACGGCGAGCGATCACGGCCACCCCAGCGCGGCGACGGCGGCGCTGAGCGATGCCGACGCGGCGGCGTTGTTCGGCAAGGTGCGGAGCGGCAAGGCCGATGCCGGCGAGCGCGAACAGTTCCGCGCGCAGATGCTGACCGAGATGGCGCGCATGAGCCTCGACGACGGTTTGGTGCTGCAGATCCATCCCGGCTCGTGGCGCAACCACTCGCCGGCGATGTTCGCGGCGTTCGGGCCGGACAAGGGCTTCGACATCCCCAAGCGTACGGACTATGTCGGGGCATTGAAACCGCTGCTCGACCGCTACGGCATGGAGAAGGACCTCCGCATCATCCTGTTCACGCTCGACGAGACGAGCTACGCGCGGGAGCTCGCGCCGCTCGCCGGCGTCTACCCGGCGCTGCGGCTCGGGCCGCCCTGGTGGTTCTTCGACAGCCCGGAGGGCATGATGCGGTTCCGCGAGCTCGCGACCGAGACTGCGGGCTTCTACAACACCGTGGGCTTCAACGACGACACGCGGGCGTTCCCATCGATCCCGGCGCGGCACGACGTGGCGCGGCGCGTCGACTGCGCGTACCTGGCGCGGCTGGTGGTAGAACACCGTCTCAACGAGGACGAAGCGTACGACCTCGCCAAGGACCTCGCCTACAATCTCCCCAAGGCGGCGTACAGGCTATGAGGCTTTCGGCAGCAAACCTGGCGCAGGCGAAGGCCGGCGTCGAACGGCCGCGCTATGACCGCAGCGCGGTGACGCCCGGCATCGTGCATCTCGGGATCGGCGCGTTTCACCGGGCGCACCAGGCGGTGGTGGTGGACGAGGTGCTCAACAGCGATCCGAGCTGGGGCATCGCCGGCGCCAGCCTCAGGCGGCCCGATACGTCGGACGCGCTGAACCCGCAGGACGGGCTCTATTCGGTGCTGGTGAAGGATGGCGAGGCGCGGCACCTGCGCGTCATCGGCTCGGTGCTCGAGGTGATCGATGCGCCGCGCAACCGCGAGGGGCTGCTCAAGCGCATGGCCGACCCCGCGACACGCATCGTGTCGCTGACGGTGACCGAGAAGGGCTATTGCTACAACGCGGCGACGGGCGGACTCGACACGCTGCACCCGGACATCGTGGCCGATCTCAGCCATCCGCGCGAGCCGGCGACGGCGGCCGGACTGATCGCCGAAGCGATGCGGCGGCGGATGGAGGCGGGCCTCGCGCCGTTCACGGTGCTGAGCTGCGACAACCTTCCGCACAATGGCGCGGTGTCGTCGCGGGTGTTCACCGAATATGCGGAGGCGGTGACCCCTGGCCTCGGACGCTGGGTGCGCGACAACGTGCGGTTTCCGGCGACGATGATCGACCGGATCGTGCCGGCGACGACCGATGCGGACCGCGCCGAAGTGGCGGGGCTACTCGGGCTCGAGGACGCGTGGCCGGTGATGGCCGAGCCGTTCCTGCAGTGGGTGATCGAAGACAAATTCGTCGGCGCGCGGCCGCCGTTCGAGCAAGGTGGCGCAGAGTTCGTGGGCGACGTCGCGCCCTATGAGCGCATGAAGCTCAGGATGCTCAACGGCACGCACTCGACGATGGCCTATCTGGGCTATCTCAGCGGCTATGAATTCATCGCGCAGGTGATCGCCGATGCCGATTTCCGTCGCTTCATCGGCAATGCGCTTGCCGAAGAAATTGCGCCGACGCTCGGCATGCCGAAGGCGCAGACCGACGCCTATGCGGCCAAGCTATTGGAGCGCTATTCCAATACTGCGATGAAGCACCGGACCTACCAGATCGCGATGGACGGCAGCCAGAAGCTGCCGCAGCGGCTGCTCGGCACGGTTACCGACCGGGTGAAGGCGGGCGCGCCGTTCGAGCGGCTGGCCCTGGGGATCGCGGCGTGGATGATCTATGCGCACGGGAAGGATCTGAGCGGCAAGACGATCCCGGTACAGGACCCGATGGCAGCAGAGTTTGCACGCCTGTCGCCGCACAATCTGGTCGAGGGGTATCTTGCAATCGAGCGGGTGTTTCCGCGCGAACTCTCGAGCAGCGCGACCTTCCGCGACACCGTCAGCCGGCAGCTTGCGCTGCTGAGACAGGCCGGCGCCGCGGAGGCGGTCCGCCGCATCGGTTAGGCTCAGGCTAGTAGTGCGGGTACTGCAGGAGGCTCGAGAGCCGGTACTCGCTGATGCTCTCGATGTCCGCCGCGTCGGGCGGATATTTGTCGGCCAGTACGAGGCTCTCGCGTTCCTCGCGGCGCAGGCGCACATCTTGCGAGAAGAACGGACGTTTGCCGGCCGGTCCTTTCTGGGTGATGCGGAAGAGGTCGAGCAGTCTGGACATATCGCTTCTCCGTTTCCGACGGAGGTTCAGCGTGGCGGCGTAAAGCGCCGGCGTCGAGGAACCAGCATGCGCACGGGGCTATTGGCGGAGGAAGCGATTTCTCCCAACAGTGAGTCGCGTAGAACGGGACGCGTTCCGGAACGGCCCGTCCGTCCGGCGGACCAATGGAACGCTCATCAACCCTTGACGCCGACGCCGGCAAAGCCGGTGTTGAGGTTGCGGCGGAGCAGGAAATAGACGGCGACAGCCGGTGCCGCATAGACCAGCGAATAGGCAGCGAGAAAGCCGTAGTCGACGGCGCCATGATCGCCGAAGGCGGCGAACAGGCCGACCGACATCGGGAAGGTATTGGCGGTGCGCGCAAAGATCAGCGGCAGCAGGAACTCGTTCCAGGCGTTGGTGAAGGCGAAGAACCAGACCACTGCGATGCCGGAGCGCGACAGCGGCGCAACGATCTGCGTCACGATCTGCCAGAGGCTGGCGCCCTCGACATAGGCGGCCTCCTCCAGCTCGATGGGCACGGTGTCGAAGAAGTTCTTCAGCAGCAGCAGCGCGAACGGCAGGTTGAGGACGGTCAGCGCCAGCATCACGCCCACGGTGTTGAGGACGTGCAGCCCGAGCGCGGTGAAATAGAGCGGCACGATGATGCCGGCGGCGGGCAGCAGGCGCAGCAGGACCAGGCTCCAGAGCAGCAGGTTCTTGCCCGGCAGGTTCAGGCGGGAGAGCGGATAGGCCGCGGCGGCGGCGACGAGCACGGTGAGGGTCGCGGTGCCGACGCTCAGCCAGACCGAATTGACGAACTGGATGCCGGCGGTACCGCTCAGCGCCCGAACGAAATTGTCGATGCCGATGGCATGCGGGATTTCGAGGATGCCCCGGGTCTTGGGGTCGACCGCGGTGGTCAGGAGCCAGGCGAAGGGGCTGACCCAGATGACCGCCACGAACGCCAGGGCGATGGCCGTGAGCGGCGTGGCGCGGCTGTAGGATTCCATTATTTCGGCTCCTTCAGCTGGCGCAGGTAGAAGATCGAAAGCGCCCCGACGATGATCACCATGGCGACGGAGATCGCCGCGCCGTAGCCGAGTTTCCCGACGCCGAAGGACTGGTGGTACATGAAGATGGAGAGGACCTCGGTGGCGCTTCCCGGCCCGCCGCCCGTCAGCGCGTAGATCAACGGGAAGTACGTGAAGGTCCAGATGGTAATGAACAGCATGTTGGTCGCGATATGCGGCCGGATGATCGGCAGCGTGACGAGCCAGATGCGCTGCAGGCCGGTGGCACCGTCGACGCGCGCCGCCTCGAGAATTTCGCGCGAGATGGAATCGAGCGCTGCCGAGAACAGCAGGTAGGACCACGCCGTGCCCTTCCAGATATTGGCGATGATCACCACGGCGAGGGCGTTGCTGGCGAGGAAATTGTAGGCCGGAAAGCCGAGCGGCTCGACGATCAGGGTGTTGAGAAAACCGTTGGTCGAGGTGGTTGCCTGCCAGAGGAAAGCGGCAACGATGTCGGGCAGCAGCCAGCCGAGCATGATCGTGACCTCGACCGTGGTCCGCCCCCAGCCCTGGATGCGGCGCATCGAGGCGGCCAGGGCGAAGCCGAAGACGCTTTGGCCGACGAGGGCCGAAAAGAAGGTAAACACCACCGTGACCCAGAGCGAGCCCAAAAAGCCGTTGCGGGTGAACAGGCGGATGTAGTTGTCAAAGCCGATCCACTTCCAATTGATGGAATTGAAGCCGGTGAGCTCGAGATTGGTGAAACTGTAGGTGACGGCCCAGGCGGTGAAGTAAACGAGCGCCGCGATCAGCGCGATGGCCGGCAACATGGCGCCGAGCATCGGAAGACGTGCCGACCGCAGCCACGGACTCATCTGTGCCATCGTTCTACCGCCTACAAGGAAATGCCGGGCGGATGCGGCGGGTTCGGCAAAGAGCCGAGCCGACGCACCGTCCGGGAGGACGTCTAGGGAGAAGTTCTACTGGATCGTCACGACCTTGTCTGCGCCGAACTCGTCGACGAGAGCGTCGTGATATTCCTTGACCACGTCATCGACGGACTTGCCGTCGAGGATTTCGGCCGTCGCCTGCTGCACCAGGGCCGAGACCTTGAGGTAGCCCGGGACCGTGTCGCGGCCGGTGGTGTCCTTGGCCAGTTCGGTCGCCTTGGCGAGGTATGGATCCTGCGTATAGGCGGGATCGGTCGCGATATCGCTGCGAACCGCCATGCGGTGGTTGGTGACCGTCCAGTCGAGGAAGTTCTTCTTGTCGAAGATGGCGGTCAGCACCTTGAAGGCGGTTGCCGGATCGGCGGCCTTGGCGTTGATGGCGATGGTCCAGCCACCCGAGATATTGGTGGTGGCCTTGTCGCCCGGCTTGCCGTCACCCGGCCACGGCGCATAGCCGACGATCTTGTCACGATCGGCCTGCGACGGCAGGTTGGCGCCGGTGCAGTCCCAGAAGCAGGCGTTTTCCCACGAACCGGACGCAAGGATGCCGATGGTGCCATCGAGCAGGGCCTTGCGGACGCCCGCGTCGTCGAGCGTGTAGTTGACCGACGGATCGCCGAACTTCTTGTCGACATAGACCGTGCGGTAGAGGTTCAGGGTCGCGCGGATCGCCGGGCTGTCGCCGATCCACTTGTCCTGGTCGCGCACGCGCAGGCGGTTGGTATCGCCGGCCGGATTGCCCGCGCCGAGCAGCGCCATGTAGAAGCCCTGCATGGTCGCGGCCTCTTCACGCTTGGTGCCCGCCGGAATGATCCAGGGGTCGGTGATGCCGGCGTCCTTCAGCTTCTGCGCTGCGGCCAGAACGTCGTCCCAGGTCTTGGGAGCCCAGGGGTCGGGCAGACCGGCCTTGGCGAAGTCGGCACGGTTGTACCAGAGCATACGCACGTCGGTGTCGGTGGGCAGCGCATAGACCTTGCCGTTGTACGAGGCGACGTCGAGCAGGCCCTTGCTGTAGTATTGGAACTGGTCCCAGTTCTTCACCATGTCGTCGAGCGGCAGCAGGTAGCCGGTGCCCGCATACTCGGCCACGAGGAAGCTGTCGACCATGATGAGGTCCGGCGCCGAGCCCGAGCTCAAATCGAGTGCGACGCGGTCCTGGTAGCCGTCGCTGGGGAGCTTGATCAGGTTGACCTTGGTGCCGGGATTGGCGGCCTCGAAGTTCTTGACGCCGTTTTCGACCAGCGGCGCGAAGCTATCGTTGTACTCGATCGACATGTCGGCCAGGGCAGGCAAAGCAGCGCCCACCAGAATGGCCGTGGCCGCTGCGGCAGCCAGCAGATGATTTTTCAGCATTCATGTTCCTCCCGTTTAGGCATGGGGCCGGACGTTGGTGCCGCGCTCCCGCCTCCCTAGAAACAGCATCGACAACAAAGCCGAAAAATTGCAACGTTGCAATATGCGATGAACTTTGACGTCGATTTCAGCGTTAAGTGCCGCGATTTTCGCAAAGATGGCGTGGTTTTGGCCGGCGCGGGCCGGGGCACCGGCGCTGTATCGTTGCAATCGCGGCCGGCGTTGAAACCGGCTGACGCTTATGAAAAGGATGCCCATGGGGGCACCAGCACAATGATGAAACCACCGGGCAAGCCGAGCGGCCAGAGGTCGGGCGGCAAGCGCGCGACGCTGAGGACGATTTCCGAGCTGACCGGCCTCAGCCCGTCGACGGTGTCGCTGGCGCTGCGCGGGGGCGAGCGGCTGAAGCCGGAGACCTACCGCAAGGTGGTGGAAGCGGCGCAGCAGCTCGGCTACATCCCCGACCGCGCCGGCGTGCGCCTCCGCACCGGCAAGACCAACGTCATCGCGCTGGTCCTCGAGCGTACCGACGAAACCATCGACTTTGCGCGCTATCTGATCCAGGGCATCGGCCATGCGATCCAGGGCACGCGCTATCACATGAACGTGTCGCCGGAATTCGGCGCGGCGGGCACCGTCGACTCGATCCGCTACATCATCGACAACCGCACGGCAGACGGGGTGATCATCACCCACACCACGGCGCGGGATCCGCGGGTGCAACTGCTGATGGACGAAGGCTTTCCGTTCGTGACGCACGGGCGAACGGAATTCTATGCACCGCACCCCTATCACGATTTCCATTCCGAGGAGTTCGTGCGGCTGGCCGTCGAACGCATGGCGGCGAAGGGGCGAAAGCGCATCCTCCTGGTGGTTGGACGCGAGATCACCAACAACTACCACACGATCGTCACCAGCTTCCAACGGGTCAGCGCCCGGCTGGGCCTCAGCACGCAGGTGATCAGCCCGGAGATCGATCGCCCTGCTTCGGCGGAGATGCGCGAGTTCGGCCACGAGATCGCGCGCATGTCGCCGCGGCCCGACGGCATCATCTGCGACAGCGAGCTGCGTTCGATCTTCATGATCGCCGGCCTCGAGGACGAGGGCGTCATGGCCGGGCGGGACTTCCACTTCATCTGCAAGCAGACGTCGGACCTGCTGCCGGCGCTCTACCCGCAGATCGACACGGTGGAGGAAGACGTGTTCACCGCCGGGATGGAGCTGGCGCGGCTGCTGATCCGCCGGATCAACGGCGAGCCGGCGGAAACGCTGCGGACGCTGGGCGAGCCGAAGGTCAACTGGCGCGACTGAGCCCGGCGCTGCGCCCTGTCCGCAATGCGCGGACGGGTTCCCGCGGTTTGCGACTGGATTGTGACAGCGGACTGTGCACGGTACCCGGGCTTACACCCGGGGGTATGCAGATGGCCAAAGACGACAAGGACAGGCGGACGGGCAAAGCCGGCGGCAGCTCGATCGAAGCGACGCTGCTGGCGCTCGCCAAGCCGCGGATGACGCCCAAGGAGTTGCTGAAGCTCACCCGCAAGGCGCACCCGGATGCCTCCAAGAAGGAGATCATCCGAGCGGCGTTCCATTCGATCATCGCGGTCGCCGACAGCGACGTCGACAAGGCGGTGATCCTGCAGAATTTCGCACTGCAGGAACGAGCGGTGGACGACGTTTAGGCGCTGCTGCGCGCTATCATGGATCGGCATGGCCGGGCTTGACCCGACCTCCCGACGGCGCGGCCGCTCTGTCGGTCCCTACTTCTTCGGGTTGGCCTTGCGCCAGGCCTCGTATTCGGCCTGCGCGTCCTTGTGCAGCGGGTAGTAGCGCCTGAGATCGCCGCCTTCGAGCAGCTTGAGCTTGGAGAACTCTTCCCACTCGGCGTGCGACTTGGCTTCAGCCAGCACACGCTCGGCAAGTGCCGCAGGAACGACGATCGCCCCGTCGTCGTCGGCGACGATGATGTCGCCCGGGATCACCGTAACGCCGCCGCAGGCGATCGGTACGTTCACGGCAAACGGCATCAGCCCGGTCTGGGTGTGGAAGTTGGGCGTGAGGCCGCGAATCCACATCGGCAGGTCGAGCGACTGGCCGTGCGGCCAGTCGCGAACGACGCCGTCGATCACCACGCCGGCGCCGCCGCGGCCCTTGAAATAGGTGAGCATCATCTCGCCGAAGACGCCGGCGGTCAGGTCGCCGCGCGCATCGACCACCACCACGTCGCCCGGCTGCACCTTGTAGAGCACGTGGCGGTGCAACTGCTTTTCCGGATCGTCGTATTCGTTCTGGCCGTAAAGGTCTTCACGCTTGGGCATGAACTGCAGCGTGAGCGCCGGGCCGGCGATGGCCTTGCCCTTGTTCCAGCTCACCGGGCCATGCATGTGCGGGTCGCGGATGCCCATATGCGCGAGCGTGCCGGCGACGGTGGCCGCCCCCATCTCGCGCAACTGTTCGACCAGCGCCCTGGCCGGACGGTTGATCTCGGGAATATCCATGAGCTCCTCCATGGGGGCGGCCGGCCGCCGTGAACCTCAACGCAACAGCGACTGGCCGCCATCGACGAACAGCAATGTGCCGGTGACGTGGCGCGCCTGGTCGGAGGCCAGCATAACGATCGCGTCGGCAATGTCTTCCGGCTTTGCGGGAATCCCCCCAGTCAGCGGCATGTCGCCTTCCGGGAAGAGCGCCGGAACGTGCGCCAGTTCCTGATTCCGCCGCCAGGTATTTTCGGTCAGGTTCGTCCTGGTCGAGCCCGGGGCGACGGCATTGACGCGGATCTTGTGGCGGCCGAGCTCGAGCGCGAGCTGGTTGGTCATGGCCGCCTGCGCCGCCTTGGTGGCCGAGTAGGCGGTGGCGCCGGCGCTGGTAAAGGTGCGGGTGCCGTTGATCGAGGAGACGATGACGATGGCGCCGCCGCCGGCCGCCTTGAGGTGGGGGACGGTCAGATGCAGCGTGAGGTAGGTGCCGCGCAGATTGACGGCGATGGTCTTGTCCCACTCGGCGGGGGTGATGTCGTCGATGGGGGCCCAGACCCCATTGATGCCGGCATTGGCGACGACGATGTCGAGCCGGCCGGCCTGCTGCAACAGGGTGTCGACCGCGGTGCGCATCTGCGTTTCATCGGCGATCTCGGTGGCGGGCAGCGCGATCGCCCGCCCGCCGGCTGCGGTGATCGAGGCCGCGACGGAGGCGACGCGATCGGCACGGATATCGAGCAGGCCGACGCAGGCGCCGCCTTTGGCGAGCAGTCGTGCGGTGGCCTCGCCAACGCCGGAGCCGCCGCCGGTGATGAGCGCGACGCGTCCCGAAAAATCCAATTCATTCCCCCCCGAGGCTCAAGAGCACGATACGCTGTGCTTGACTTGTCGGCTAGCAAAGAAAAGAACGATTGCAAACGTCGTCTCAGGCCTACACAGGGTAAGACGAACGACAAATGCAAACGATTGGATTTTGGAGGGACGCCATGAAGATCGCGATGTGCCTGTTTCCGGAAATCGACGGCAAATGGCATTACGCGCTGCAAATGGGCGTGACGGAGGCCGTTGCGATCGGCGGCGGCGTGCCGATCTGGGAGTATCTGCCCGCCGCCCGGCTGGTGAAGAAGTACCAGGATTTCGGCTTCAACCTGACGACCTTCGAGGGCTGGCTGCCGATGGACCACATCAAGCGCGGCACCGAGGGGATCGAGGCGGAGACCGAGCAGTTCATTGCGGCGATCCGCAATCTCGGTGCGCTCGGGGTCAAGTGCTTCTGCTATTCGTGGATGGCGAAGTATTCGTGGATCCGCACCAGCTTTTCCAAGCAGACGCGCGGCGGCGCGCTGACCACCGCCTATGACGACGAGGTGTCGACGTCGTCGCCCGAATACCAGGGCCCGCCGATCATCACCGAAGCCAAGCTGTGGGAGACGCTGGAGCGGTTCCTCGAAAAGGTGCTGCCAATCTGCGAGAAGGAAGGCGTGATGCTGGCGATGCATCCGGACGATCCGCCGCTCAAGCGGGTGTTCGGCACCGAGCGCATCATGAACTCGGTCGACAATTTCGAGCGGCTGCTGAGGCTGTCGCCGAGCAAGGCCAACGGCATCACGCTGTGCCAGGCGAACTTTGCCGCGATGAACGCCGACGTGCCCGCGAC